>CBIGSA010000057.1:0-14767 GCA_966192215.1 uncultured Devosia sp.
GCCTTGATGCATCAGGTGTGCTCGTCTATTGCGTCTGCTCACTGGAGCCCGCCGAAGGCGAACATCAGGTCGATTGGGCGCTGGACGCACTGCCGGGTCTCGAACTCTGGCCGGTAACGCCGGCCGAGTTGCCGGGGCTGGAAAATGCCGTGACCGCACGCGGTCTGGTGCGCACCCATCCCGGCATGGCGCCGGGCGGGCATGAAGGCGGGATGGACGGATTCTTCGTGGCGCGCTTTCGCCGCCGCTGAAAAAACAAACTGATGGCGTCGTTGGGGAAGGACGCCGAACAGGGAATGGGTCGTTGACGGGCAGGAAAGAGCCAACGCTGATTGCAGGCGTGCGGCAGGAGTGGATGCGCTGATGGCGCCGCCGCTTCTGCATGCGCTGCGGCGCTTCGCCTTCGGCTTTGCCGATATGGTCGTCACGCTGCCCATCCTGCGCTGGACCTGGCGCGGGCTGGCCGACGACGCCTTTGCCGGCGACCTGCCCGAATTCCGCCCCGCCGACCGCGATGCGGTGCGCGACATGATGGCCGGCCGCTACCTGCTGGCCTCCAAGCTGGTCGAAACCGGCGGCGCCTCGCCCTTCAGCCTCGATGTCGATCATCTCGACTGGTGGCTGAACCTGCACGGCTTCTCGTGGCTGCGGCATTTCCGTGATGTCCGCGATCCCGGTGAAAAGCGCTTTGCCCGCATGCTGGTGCTCGACTGGATCGGGCGCGAGGGCCAGTTCCAGCACGATACCTGGGATCCGGCGCTGACCGCCCAGCGCGTGCTCAACTGGCTGCGCCACCTGCCTTTGCTGCTCGACGGCGCCACGGCGCCCGAGGCACGCACGGTGCAGCGTGTGCTGGGCGCGCAGATCCAGAGCCTCAAGGTGCGCGGCCCCCTGGCCGGCAATCCGGCCGATGCGCTCTTTGCCGCCATCGCCCTGCTGGCCGCCGAGCATTGCGAGCAGGACGACAAGACCGATGTGCCCCGCCGCGTGGAATTGCTCAATGCCTTGCTGGCCAGCCAGCTCGATGCCGATGGCATGCACAAGTCGCGCAATCCGCGCCTGCAATTGCAGCTTCTGGTCGAGCTGGTCAGCATCCGCCGCATCGCCGCCGGGGTGAAATCGGAAGCGGGCAACGAGCTGGGCGCCCAGATCGACCGCATGCATGAAAGCCTCGACGCCCTGACCCTGTCGAGCGGCGAGCCGGCCTATTTTAACGGTTGCGGCCACCTGCCCCATGACGTGCTGATCGCCATCCAGGCCAATGGCCCCAACCGCCGCCAGCGCTCCATGCTGCTGGGCGGCTACGGCATTTTGCGCGATGGCGATGCCGTGGTCATCGCCGATTCCGGCCTTGTGCCCGAGCCGGGCCTGGCGGGTGACATCCATGCCAGCGCCCTGGCCTTCGAATTCTCCCATGGCAGTGAGTTGATCCTGGGCTCCTGCGGACCCGCACCATCGGACCTGCCCGACAGCAAGGCCCTGTTCCGCCAGGGCGTGGCTCATTCCGGCCCCACCATCGATGCCGAGGATGCCAGCGGCGGCGCGCCCAGCATCGAGCTCGACTCGGCCGACCACCTGCTGACCCTGGGCACCAACGCCTATGCCAGACCCTTTGGCGTCAACCTCGAACGGCGCCTGACCCTGCTGTCGGGCGGTACGACCCTGGTCGGGCAGGACCGCATGATCGGTGCGGGCACGCCGTCGGGCCTGCTCGCCATCCGCTTCCACCTAGCGCCGGGCATCATGGTGCGCCGCAATCGCGGCGAGGGCATTGTGCGCCTGGTCCTGCCCAATGGCGCGGTCTGGAGCTTCCTCTGGGAGGGCGCCCACTTCCGTGAAGAGGAAAGCGTCCGCCAGTCGGCCTATCTCGGCTTCCACAAGACGCGGCAGCTCGTGCTGGAAGCCGATGTCGCCGCCGATGCGGAAGTGGCGTGGATTTTTACGCTGGAACAGAGCTAGACTTTTAGGTAGTTGCCTCGCCAAAACTCGATCGCGTATGCGGTGCGCCCCGCGCAAAGCTCCCTCCCGGCACGGCGACTTTGCGAAATCTCCGCCCATATGCTATTGGCCGCGCCAATCCCGCATATTCCGGACCTTTCGCCACGCCATGAGCATTGCGCTGAACCTTGACCATTCGACCGCTGTCCGCCCCGCCGCGGCCAGCCGGCCGTCGCTGATCGGTCTTTCGAAGCCCGAGCTTGCCGAGGCGCTGACCACGGCGGGCATTGCCACGGACAAGGAAGCGCGCATGCGCGCCAGCCAGTTGTGGAACTGGCTCTATGTCAACGGCGTCACCGATTTCGACCGCATGACCAATGTGGCCAAGCCGGTGCGGCAGAAGCTGGCCGACACCTTCATTCTCGATCGCCCCGAGATCGTCACCGAGCAGGTCTCGAGTGACGGCACGCGCAAGTGGCTGTTCCGCTTCCGCGATCCGGCCAATCCGAACTATCCGCCGGTCGAAGTGGAAACCGTCTATATTCCCGAGCAGGATCGCGGCACGCTCTGCGTGTCGTCACAGGTGGGTTGTACGCTGACCTGTTCCTTCTGCCACACCGGCACGCAGAAGCTGGTGCGCAATCTGACGGCGGGGGAAATCCTGGGGCAAATCCTCATGGCGCGCGAGCGGCTGGGCGATTTTCCGGGCGGTTCGCGCCCCGATGACGGTGGCCTGGTGCCCTCGGGCGACACGCGCGCCATCACCAATATCGTGATGATGGGCATGGGCGAGCCGCTCTACAATTACGACAACGTCAAGCAGGCTTTGCTGATCGCATCGGCCGGTGACGGCATGAGCCTTTCCAAGCGCCGTATCACGCTCTCGACCTCGGGGGTCGTGCCCTTCATCGAGCCGACCGGGCGCGAGATCGATGTCATGCTGGCGATCTCCCTCCACGCGACGAACAACGACCTGCGCGACGTGCTGGTGCCGATCAACAAGAAGTGGCCGCTCGAAGAACTGCTCGAAGCCTGCCGCAACTATCCGGGCCTTTCCAATGCGCGCCGCATCACCTTCGAATATGTGATGCTCGACGGCATCAATGACAGCGATGCGGAAGCCCGCGAACTGGTGCGGCTGCTGGCCGGCATTCCGGCCAAGATCAACCTCATCCCGTTCAATCCCTGGCCCGGCGCCAATTATGGCACCTCGCCCAGCTCCCGCATCGAGCGCTTCGCCGATATCGTCAACAAGGCCGGCTATGCCAGCCCCGTCCGCACCCCGCGCGGCCGCGACATCTTCGCGGCGTGTGGGCAGCTCAAGAGCGAGAGCGAGCGGCTGAGCAAGAAGGACCGCGACGCGCTGGCGGGGGTTTAGGCTATTCCCCTGCCACCCAGTCCATCCGCCACTTGCCGCGGCCTTCGTCGGCCAATAGCCCCGCCAGTTCTGGCAGCAGCACACGCATTTCTTCCTCAAGCACATAGGGTGGGTTGACCACCACCATGCCGGTGCCATGGAGATGCGGCGGCGTGGAGGGCGCGCGGATGGTGAGCTCGATGCGCAGGATTTTGGGTATGCCCGTGGCCTTGAGGTCGCGGATGAATTGGTAGACTTCGGTCGGCTCCTTGATCGGATACCAGAAGGCATAGATGCCGCCGGGCCAGCGCTGATGCGCTTTCACCAGTCCTGACACCATGCGGGCGAATTCGCCCTTTTCCTCGAAGGGCGGGTCGATCAGCACGAGGCCGCGTTTTTCCTTGGGCGGCAGGTGGGTGCCCAGGGAGGCCCAGCCGTCGAGATGGGTGGCGCGGGTCTGGATGTCGCCGGCGAAGTTTTCGCGCAGTTTTTCAGCATCATCAGGGTGCAGTTCGAGGGCGAAGAGCCGGTCCTGCTCGCGCAGCAGGTGCCTGATGATGAAGGGTGAGCCGGGATAGAAGCGGAGACCGCCATCGGGGTTCTGCGCGCTGATGGCATCGAGATAGGGCGCGGCGAGGGCTGCGGCCGGCGGGGACAGGCCGCCTTCGACCAGCCGACCGATGCCGTCTACCCATTCGCCGGTGCGCCCGGCTTCGTCGCCCTGGAGGTCATAGAGTCCGATGCCGGCATGGGTATCGAGCACGCGGAAGGCCGCATCCTTGCGCTTGAGATATTCGACGATGCGGACCAGGATCAGGTGCTTGACCACGTCGGCGAAATTGCCGGCATGGAAGGCGTGGCGATAGTTCATTTCCTGCCTTCTGCGAGCAGGATCGTCGCGGCGAAAGCCATGAAGACGGCGGCAAAGCTCCAGTTCAGCGCCTTGCCCACCCAGGCCTGCTCCTTGAGCGTCCGCGTCAGCCATTCGGCGAACAGCACGATGGCGATGACCACCGGCAGGGAGACGACGACGAATTCGACCCCGAGGAAGAGCAGCTTGCCCACGGCCGCCGGGTCTTCGGCAGAAACGAATTGCGGCAGGAAGGTCACGAAGAACAGGGCCACCTTGGGATTGGTGAGGTTGATGCCCAGCCCGGTCATGTAGCTCTGCCACCAGCTCGGCTGCTTGCCGGCGGCGCGGACCACCAGAATGCCACCACCCGAGCGCACCGCTTGGATGGCCAGCCAGATGAGATAGAGCGCACCGACGATCTTGAGCGCCCAGAAGGCGGCGGGCGCGGTGACGATCAGCACCGAAATGCCGAAGGCGACCAGCGTGGTGTGTACGGCAATGCCGGTAATGGCACCGAGCACGGTGGCAAAGCCAGGGCTGCGGCCCCAGTTCATGGTGCGGGAAACAAAGAGCGCCATATCGGGGCCCGGCGTCACCGCCAGCACGAAGCCGGCCAGCGCGAAGGCGAGGATGACGGAAAGATCGGGGATGAAGGTGGGCATGGCGGCTCCCTTGCGGATGACCTCCTTCTACCACCGCGCCATTCCCGCGAAAGCGGGAATCTGCTCTCAGCCCAGCGGCAGTTCGTGGCTGCGCTTGATGGTTTCCATCGGCACGTCGGTCTTGACGCTCTGCACGGAAGGGATGCGCATCAGGTAATCGGACTGGAAGCGCCAATAGGCATGCAGGTCCGTGGTGACCACGCGCATGATGGCGTCGCATTCCCCGGTCGTGAGGTAGCATTCGGCCACTTCGGGAAATTTGCGCACGGTTTCGGCGAATTGATGCGTGGTCTCGGCATCCTGCGTCTTGAACCAGATGCGTGCGAAGACCGTCAGACCCAGCCCGATGGCCGGACCATTGAGCACGGCGACATACTGGTCGATGACGCCGCGATCCTCCAAGAGCTTGACCCGGCGCAGGCAGGGCGAGGGTGAAAGGCCCACTTCATTGGCCAGTTCCACATTGGACATGCGGCCATTGCGCTGCAATGCTCGGAGGATACGGCGATCGATGGCGTCGAGCGTTTCTGGCATTTTGCGCGGTGGATTGACTTGATGTTGGCAGAATGTGCCACAACCTGCGCCAAAATTGCGATGATCGCAAGATTGTTGCGTGATGATTGGTCTATTGTGTCAGCATAAACCGGGAGCGGATTTCATGGCTGCTAATATCAAGAAAGTCGTGCTGGCCTATTCGGGAGGTCTCGACACCTCCATCATCCTCAAATGGCTGCAGGAAACCTATAATTGCGAGGTGGTGACCTTCACCGCCGATCTGGGCCAGGGCGAAGAGCTCGAACCGGCGCGCAAGAAGGCCGAAATGTTCGGCATCAAGGATATCCGCATCGAGGACCTGCGCGAAGAATTCGTGCGCGACTTCGTCTTCCCGATGTTCCGCGCCAATACGGTCTATGAGGGCCAGTATCTGCTGGGCACCTCCATTGCACGGCCGCTGATCGCCAAGCGCCTGGTCGAGATCGCCCAGGAAACCGGGGCCGATGCCATTTCCCATGGCGCTACCGGCAAGGGCAATGACCAAGTCCGGTTCGAATTGACGGCCAATGCGCTCGATCCCTCGATCAAGGTCATCGCGCCCTGGCGCGAATGGGACCTGCGCAGCCGCACACAATTGCTGAACTATGCCGAAAAGAACCAGATTCCGATCGCCAAGGACAAGCGCGGCGAGGCGCCGTTCTCGGTCGATGCCAATCTGCTGCATACCTCGTCCGAAGGCATGGTGCTGGAAGACCCGGCCGTGCCCTTCCCCGACTATGTGCCGCAGCGCACCGTCGATCCGGAAAAGGCGCCCAACGAAGCCGAGATCATCACGATCGGCTTCGAGAAGGGCGACCCGGTTTCGGTCAATGGCACCAAGCTGTCGCCTGCGGCCTTGCTCACCAGGCTCAACGAGCTGGGCGGCAAGCATGGCGTCGGCCGGCTCGACCTGGTGGAAAACCGCTTTGTCGGCATGAAGTCGCGCGGGCTCTATGAGACGCCGGGCGGCGCGATCCTGCTCGTGGCGCATCGCGGCATCGAATCGATCACGCTCGATCGCGGCGAGGCTCACCTTAAGGATGAGCTGATGCCCAAATATGCCGAGCTGATCTATAACGGTTTCTGGTTCTCGCCGGAGCGCGACATGCTGCAGGCGCTGATCGACAGGAGCCAGCACTATGTGACCGGCGAGGTGACCGTGAAGCTCTACAAGGGCAGCGCCAGCGTCATCGCCCGCAGCTCGCCGCACTCGCTCTATTCGATGGATCTGGTGACCTTCGAGGAAGGCGCGGTGGCCTATGATCACAAGGATGCCGAGGGCTTCATCCGCCTCAACGGGCTGCGGCTCAAGACCTGGGCGGCCCGTAACAAGAAGGCGCGCGGATAGTTCGCGAGTCCCTCGGATTCCGGGCCCGAATCGTCCTTCCGGATGGTTCGGGCCCTTTCGCGTTCACCGCCCGAACTTAATCGCTCGTTAACGGGATCAAACTAGCTTTCCCTCAGCGTCATTGCAGAAGCATTGGGACGGGAGAAGCGGCGGGTGCGAGCAGAAGACGCTGGCAGCTTGAGCGAAATGGCTGAAGCGTTGCTGCTCGATGCTGCGCTCGAGAACATTCCCTATGGCTTCTGCGTCTGGTCCCCCCAGTTCCGGCTGGTGATGTGGAACAAGCATTACCGCGACATCTATGGCTTTTCGGCTGACGCCATCTATCGCGGCATGACGCTGGAAGAGGCGGTGCAGCTTTCCGACCAGCTCGGCAACCATCCCGGGCAGAATGCCGAGGAATTCTACGAGGCCTATACCGGCCAGTTGCTGGCCAATCGCAGCGGTGCGCGTACCAAGAGCCAGGAAGTGGTCCATGGCGGCCGTACCATCGAGACGGCGCATGTCTATTCGGAAGCCCTGGGCTGGGTGGTAACCCACGAAGACATCACCGACGAGATCGCCCGCACCGAAGTGGTGCAGAAGCGCAAGCTCGAGCTTGAGCGGCAGAATATCCGGCTCGACGCGGCGGTGAACAATATTTCCCAGGGCCTCTGCATGATGGACGCCAAGGGGCGGCTGGTCATCTGCAACGAGCCCTATGCGCGCATCTACAACCTGCCGTCGAGCCTGTTGCGGCCGGGCACGCAGCTCGAGGATATCCTGAGCCATCTGTTCGACATGGGCATGAGCGCCGGCGGCACGCGCGAGGAATATATTTCCTGGCGCCGCGACGTCATCAGCCGGCGCGAATATGGCAAGAATGTCCACGAGCTCAATGGCCGCACCATCATGATGCAGCACCATCCGATGAAGGATGGCGGCTGGGTCTCGACGCATGAGGACATTACCGAGCAGCGGCAGAACGAGGCGCGTATCCGGCACCTGGCCCGGCATGATGCGCTGACCGACCTGCCCAATCGCATCGAATTCCTCGAGCAGATGGCCAAGACCGAGGCGGGCCTTTCCCGCGGCGAAATGGCCGCCGTGCTCTATATCGACCTCGACCATTTCAAGGCGGTCAACGACACTTTGGGCCATGCCGTGGGCGACGAGGTCATCAAGCAGGCTTCGGCCCGGCTCTGGGGCACGACGCGGGAAACCGACGTGCTGGCGCGGCTGGGCGGCGACGAGTTCGCCCTGCTGATGCGGCCTATCGACAGTTCGGCCGATGCGGCCAAGGTGGCCGACCGCATCATCAAGTCCATCGGCACGCCCATGCTGATCGGCGGCCAGCAGATCGAGATCGGCGCCAGCGTTGGCATCGCCATCGGCCCGGGCGACGGGGTCAAGACCGATGCGCTGGTCAAGAATGCGGACCTGGCGCTCTACAAGGCCAAGAGCGAGGGCCGCTCGACCTATCATTTCTTCGAAACCGGCATGGATGCCGACCTGCAGCAGCGCCGCTCCATCGAGGCCGGGTTGCGGCTGGCTTTGCAACGCGAGGAACTTCGGCTGATGTTCCAGCCCTTGCTGGGCCTGGCCGAGAACCGCGTGACCTGCGTCGAGGCGCTTTTGCGCTGGGATCACGAAGGGCGCACCATTTCGCCCACCGAATTCATCCCCATTGCCGAGGAAACCGGGCTTATCGTCGCCATCGGCGAATGGGTGTTGCGCGAGGCCTGCAAGACGGCGGCGACCTGGCCGGGCGATATTCGGGTTGCGGTCAACCTCTCGCCCATCCAGTTCAAGAGCCGGGATCTCCTGGGTCTGGTCAAATCTGCCCTGGCCGAAGCGCGCATTCCGGCGACGCGGCTGGAACTCGAAATCACCGAAAGCCTGCTGCTGGCCGAGAACGACACCAATCTCAAAGTGCTGCATGACCTGCGCGCCATGGGCGTGCGCATTTCGATGGATGATTTCGGCACCGGCTATTCCTCGCTGAGCTATCTGCGCAGCTTCCCCTTCGACAAGATCAAGATCGATCGCTCCTTCATGCGCGACCTGACCAGTCGCGGCGACAGCCAGGCCATCATCAAGGCGGTGATCGGGCTGGGCCAGTCGCTGGGCATGTCGACCACGGCCGAAGGCGTCGAGACCGAGGAACAGCTCGAAATGGTGCGTGCCCAGGGTGCCTCGGAAGTGCAGGGATTCCTGTTCTCACCGCCGCTGCAGCCGGCCGCCCTGGCCAATCTGCTGCATTCCGAAGCGGTCAAGACCCAGGTTAAAAGCAAGAAGGCGTCCTGACGCGGCGATTGCCTTAAGCCATGGCCTTTGCCACAGTCCGGGCATGCGTCCAGGCCTTTACGCCCAGCTTTGTGCCATAGCCCGCCGCGAGAGCCGCGATGCGGGCGCGGTCGAGGATATGGTGCAGGAGGCACTGCTGGCGGCCATACTGGCCGGACGTGTGGATTTCGATGCGCCTGAGACTGCCCGCTGGCTGACCGGCACGGTGCGCAACCGGGCCCGCATGGCGGCGCGTGGCGCCCTGCGCCGCAAGAGCCGTGAAACGCGCTGGCAGGCGGAGACTCATGCAGACCCAGCTGCCGATGAGCAAGGCGACGTTGCGGCGCTACTTGCCAGCCTGCCGCCGGCGCTCAAGGCGGTGGCCGCGCTGACCCTGTCGGGCCATACGCGCAGGGAAATCGCCTATCTGCTCGAGCTGCCCGATACGGCCCTGCGCCAGCGCATCGCCGCGCTCCGTCGCCGCGTGGTGCAGGCGGGCCTTGCCGTGCCCGCCGACCTGCCGGGGCTCAGCCTCGATCTGGCTTATGGGCGCATCCGCGATGCGCTGCTGCCGCAATTGCTGCGCGAGGGCGGGCTGTTCGCCAGCCATGACCCGGACGGGCACCTTTTTGTCATCCGGCGCTCACAAAAGCCGGAGCCGCGGCAACAGGCAGGGCAAGCCGCAAAGGAGGGCCCGCAATGAGCTTCAAACCCAGCAATGCCAGCATCGTCTTCTATGTCAGCGACATCGCGCGCACCGAAAAATTCTACAACGAGACCCTGGGCCTGGCCCTGCAGCGCCAGGAGGGTGCCGAACCCTTCTGGCTCTCGGGTACGCTGGAGCACGGGCTGGAACTGGTCTTCTTCGAAATGGAAGGGGTGCGCGGCAATACGCCGGCTCTGGTCTTCACCGTCGATGGCGGCGGCATAGACGACATTGTCGCCGCCCTGGCAGAGAAGGGGGTTACCATCGTCACGCCCGTCTCGGAGGCGCCGGGCGGCTGGAGCGCAGACTTTCTGGACCCGGATGGCTTTGGCCTCGGGCTCTGGCAGTCGGGGGAATTCCCGCGGTCGCTGAAGTAGGCAGCCTATGACGGAAGCTGCCGGCAAGAGCCCTCGGGTCACGCCCGAGGGTGGCGACCTATGGGCTGGACTTCGATCCTGGTGCCTTCGGTTAACCCCGCAACCCACCTCTGCGTGGCCTGCGCTTGTGGAAAACACCGTCTTCCTGTAAGGCAGCGCCAAATGCGCCGGTCCTGCCTCTTGCGGGAGCTGGTGTGCGTTCATTCCCGCATGGTTCGTCCGTTGCAGTCCGCCTCCCCAAGATGCGGACCCGGTTCTGGGATCATGCCACCAGAGGCCGGAACCTATGTCCCTGCGCAATATCGCCATTATCGCCCACGTCGACCACGGCAAGACCACGCTGATCGACGTCCTGCTCAAGCAGTCCGGCTCCTTCCGCGAAAACGAGCGCGTCGAAGAACGCGCCATGGACAGCAATGATATCGAGCGCGAGCGCGGCATCACCATCCTGGCCAAGGTGACCTCGCTGCTGTGGAAGGATACCCGCATCAATATCGTGGATACGCCCGGCCACGCCGATTTCGGCGGTGAAGTGGAGCGCATCCTGTCCATGGTCGATGGCGTGGTGATCCTGGTCGATGCGGCCGAAGGCCCGATGCCGCAGACCAAGTTCGTGCTGGGCAAGGCGCTGGCGCGCGGCCTGCGGCCCATCGTGGCCATCAACAAGATCGACAAGGCCGACGAACGGCATCTGGAAGTGCTGGAGGAAATCTTCGATCTCTTCATCGCGCTCGATGCCACCAGCGAACAGCTCGATTTCCCGGTGCTCTATGGTTCGGCCAAGCAGGGCTGGATGGCCGTGGAGCCCGAAGGCCCCAAGAACGATTTGGGCCCGCTGCTCGACAAGGTCATCGAGCATGTGCCCGAGCCCGAAGTGGAAGAAGGCGCCTTCCGCATGCTGGTCACCACCATCGAGCGCAACCCGTTCCTGGGTCGCATCCTGACCGGGCGCATCGCCTCGGGCACGGTCAAGGCGACCGACCCGATCCACACCCTCAACCGCGAGGGCAAGGAAATCGAAAAGGGCCGCGTCTCCAAAGTGCTGGCCTTCCGCGGGCTGGAGCGCACCCCGATCGATGTCGGCGAAGCCGGCGACATCGTCGCCATTGCGGGTCTCGAAATCTCGACCGTGGCCGACACGATCTGCGCGCCGTCGGTGACCACGCCCATCGCCGCCCGTCCCATCGATCCGCCGACCCTGTCGGTGACTTTCCGCATCAATGACGGCCCGCTGGCCGGCCGCGAAGGCGACAAGGTGCAGTCCCGCGTCATCCGCGAACGGCTGATGCGTGAGGCCGAGGGCAATGTGGCCATCCGTGTCACGCCCGGCGACGACAACGATTCCTTCGACGTAGCCGGCCGCGGTGAACTCCAGCTTGCCGTGCTGATCGAGAACATGCGCCGCGAAGGGTTCGAACTGACCATCGGCCGCCCCAAAGTGCTGTTCAAGGAAGAGAACGGCCAGCGCATGGAGCCGGTCGAGGAAGTCATCATCGACGTGGATGACGAGCATACCGGCTCGGTCGTGCAGAAGCTCACCGAACGCAAGGGCGAACTCACCGACATGCGTCCCTCGGGCGTCGGCCGCACCCGCATTCGCCTGCTGGTCCCCACCCGCGCGCTGATCGGCTACCAGCCGGAACTTTTGAGCGACACCCGCGGCACGGCCATCTTCAACCGCCTGTTCCACAGCTTCGTGCCCTATAAGGGCGACCTGCCGGGCCGCCGCACGGGCGTGATGATCTCCAACGGCACCGGCCAGTCGGTGGCCTTCGCGCTGTGGAACCTGGAAGACCGCGGCCCGATCATGATCGATGCCGGCGTGGACATCTATGAAGGCATGATCGTCGGCGAGCATTCCCGCGACAACGACCTCGAGGTCAATGCACTCAAGGGCAAGCAGCTCACCAATATCCGCACCACGTCCAAGGACGAGGCGGTGCGCCTGACGACGCCCAAGAAGCTGACGCTGGAACAGTCGCTCGGCTATATCGCTGAAGACGAATATGTCGAGGTCACGCCCAAGTCCATCCGGCTGCGCAAGATCTGGCTCGACCCCAACGAGCGCAAGAAGCAGAGCCGCGCCGCGAAGTCGGCGTAAGGTTGAACATCCCCGATGTCATCCCCGCGAAAGCGGGGATCCATCCTGAGATAACGCCACGTTCACCGAACGCCCGTAGTCCTCAGGATGGAGTCCCGGCTCAAGGCCGGGATGATATCGAGTGCTATGCGAGGCAGGTGGCGCCATGACCGACTGGATCATCCAGACCATTTCCGATCTGGGCTATCTCGGCATCTTCCTCGTCATGCTGGCGGAATCGATCTTTCCGCCTATCCCCAGCGAACTCATTATTCCCTTTGCCGGCTTTGCCGCGGCCAATGGGCAGCTCGACCTCATCGGCGTGCTGGCTGCCGCCACGGTGGGCGCCGTGGTGGGCATGCTGCCCTGGTATTTTGCGGGGCGGCTGTTCGGGCTCGACCGCGTGCGCTGGCTGGCTGACCGCTATGGGCGGCTGTTGACCATGAATGCCGACGAGATCGACGTGGCCGTCGGCTTCTTCCGCCGCTTCGGGCCGGCCATCGTGCTGTTCGGCCGGCTGATGCCGATCATCCGCACGCTGATTTCCATTCCAGCGGGCCTGGCCCGCATGAGCCTGCCGGTCTTCCTCCTCGCTTCCACGACGGGCGCGCTGATCTGGAACACGGTGCTCACCCTGGCCGGCTATATCCTGCATGAGCATTACGACCTGGTGGAAGTCGTGCTCGATCCGCTGAGCTATATCGTCTTGGCCGCGGTCGTGCTGCTCTATCTCTATCGCGTCGTGACCTGGAAGCCGGGCAAGGCTCAGTGAGCCTTCGCAGAATGCGAGTGCCTTGCATTCTGCAACGATGTTCCCTCCGCAAAATGCGAATATTCACAAGCGCTTAATCTCTGATCCCCGCTTTCCGGGACCGGCCGGCGTGGCACGCTTCCTGCATTGCTCACGCTGTCCGGAAACTTTGTACTGCGTACCGGATGTCAGTCATTGGGGCCTCGTTCCGTGCGACCGGAACGAGGCTCTCATGCTCTGACCCCCGGCCCTTGTGAGCTGCCGGGCTTGGCCTTACATAGGCGGTCAGTGCCAACCACTCGAGAGCGCCATGATCGCCCTGCTGCAAACCCTGTCGATGATCCTGACCCTGGTCTGGTGGGTCTTCCTCATCATGATCATCATGAGCTGGCTCATCAGCTTCAACGTGATCAATACGCGCAATCAGTTCGTGGCCGGGCTGTGGCGGGTGGTCAATTCCATCACCGAGCCGATCCTGCGGCCGATCCGCCGGGTCATTCCGCCGGTCAGCGGGCTCGACCTGTCGCCGATCATCGTCTTCGTCATCATCTTCTTCCTGCAGTCCTTCATCGCCAATGACCTGCCGCGCATGCTGCTGAGCTGATCGGCCGTGGCGGGGCAGCCCTACAGGCTCGGGTCCGATGGCCTGAGCCTCTTCCTGCGCGTCACGCCCAATGCCGGCAAGGATGCCGTGGAGGGCGTGGAAACCCGCGATGACGGTACTGTTGTGCTGCGCATCCGCGTCAAGGCCGTGCCTGACAAGGGCAAGGCCAATGCGGCCGTGGTGACGCTGCTGGCCAAGGCGCTGGGCGTGCCGAAAACGGCTATTACCCTCACATCGGGCGATACCAGCCGGTTCAAGACGCTGGCGATAGCCGGTGCGCCCGAGGCGCTGGCCGCGCGGCTGAAGGCGATCCTCTAGCCCCGTTCAGGCCGCGTTCAATCGCCACGCGCCATCGTCTCTCCACCCGGTCACCGGGGTCAGGAGAGAACAGATGAACAAGCGCGTATTGACTGCTGCCGTCCTGCTGGCGCTGCCGCTGCTGCAGGTTGTTCCGGCCTATGCCACCAAGGGGATCGATGCGGCCCGGGCCTGCGAAGCCCGCCCCGGCTGCAAGGTGATCTATGACAATAGCGGTGGCGACGTGATCGTCATCGTCGTCGACGGCACGACCATCGTCTGCCCGTCCCCGCAGGAGGACTGCTTCGTCTGGACCCGGGTGGGCGGCACGCGCCTGCCGCATGTGGATGTCGACAGCGTCATCGCCGATCCCGGCAGGACCACCGGCAGCGGCAAGCCGATGGTGGCGCCCAGGCCCGGTGGCCTCACGATCACACGCTAGGCCAGACTGCGGCAAAGCATCGCAATATCGATTGCTTAACCAAACAATCCCGCTAATCTCGTTTCCGGAAGGGGCTCTAGGAGGGCAGGCCGCGCGGGTTGGAGGACCCGTACCGGCATTGCGTTGAGTCCCCGGAGGAAACACTAGAGGGACTTCGAATGACTTTGGCACTCTGGCTGATCGTCCTGTGCGGCGCTCTGTCCATCGTCTATGGCGTCTATACAACCCAGCAGTTGCTGGCCGCCGATTCCGGCTCGGCCCGCATGCAGGAAATCTCGGCGGCAGTGCGCGAAGGCGCATCGGCCTATCTCAAGCGGCAATATACCACCATCGCCATTGTCGGCGTGGTCATCCTGATCGCCGCCTTCTTCCTGCTCGGCATCTGGGCGGCCATCGGCTTCCTGCTCGGCGCCGTGCTGTCGGGTGCGGCGGGCTTCATCGGCATGAATGTGTCGGTGCGCGCCAATGTGCGTGTGGCCCAGGCGGCCATTTCCTCGCTCGGCAAGGGGCTGGACCTGGCCTTCAAGTCGGGCGCGGTCACCGGCATGCTGGTGGC
>CBIGSA010000058.1:0-14559 GCA_966192215.1 uncultured Devosia sp.
GCGGTGGCAACTGACGGCGTGCTGAAGAGTTGCCCCGAAGCCAGAAGGCCAGTGCGACCAAGAGTTAGTGTGATGAAACGGAAAGTATTGGTGGTCGAGGACGAGATTTTCGTCGCCATCGAAATCGAGCACGTGATCGAGGAAATGGGCCTGACCCCAATCGGTATCGCGGCGGATGAGCGGTCGGCGCTGTCGCTGGCCGAGGATGCCGACGTGGCGCTGGTCGACCTCAACCTGCAGGATGGCCCCACCGGCGCCCGGATCGGCCGCAAGCTGGCCCAGCATGGCGTGACTGTGGTGTTCATGACCGCCAACCCGTCGCAACTGGGCGATGGCGTGCCCGGCACGGTCGGCGTGCTGTCCAAGCCGGTAACCGACCGCGACCTGCGCGCTACCGTGGCCTATGCCGTCGCGCGGCGCGAAGCGGCGGAAGCAACGCCCCCAGCCCGTCTCAAACTTTTCGAGCGCGACGCGGTCAACGCCGTTCGCTGAACTCTAAGGCTGAAGACGGGCGGAACGGCGCAGGGCATCGACGGGCAGAGCGATCTCGACCCGCAGTCCGTCGGGCTCCCAGGCCCGTTCGAGGTGGCCGCGCAACTGGCCCTCGATACTGAGAGTGGTCAGCCGCGAGCCGAAGCCGCTGAGCTCAACCTTGCCCGCGATCGGCGGGCCGCCGGTCTCCTTCCAAGTGAGATGGTAGTAGTCGCCTTCGTTGCGTCCGGTGAGGTCCACCCTGCCCCCGGCAACCGATAGCGCGCCGTATTTGGCGGCATTGGTGCCCAGCTCATGAAACAGCAGGGCCAGGGGAGTGGCGGCGCCATCGTCGATGACGGCATCCTCGCCATGGAAGGCGACATGGTCCCGCGCGTCATGCCGATAGGGCTGCATGAGGCGCTCGATCAACGACTGAAGCGAATCCTGCTTTTCGGGCGGGTGGGAAATATGGCTGTGCGGGCGCACGAAATCATGCGCCTCGCCCAGGGCATAGATGCGCTGGCGCAGTTCATCGGCGAAGGCCTTGACCTCGGGCCGGCTGCGAGCCGAGAGGCTGATAATGCCGGTCAGCACGGCAAAAATATTCTTGATGCGATGACTGAGTTCCTGGGAAACCAGTTCGCGCTCCTCGGCCATGCGGACACGGCTGGTGGTTTCATGCACCATGCAGAGCGTAGCCATGGGCAGGCCGGCCTCGTTGAGAACCGGGCTGTAGTGAAGGTCCATCCAGCCGGATTCGAGCTCGCCATGGCGATTGAGAACGAGCTCCTGATCGCGCAGCGTCAGTGACTCGCCGCGCAGGCCCATTTCGAGCTTGTGGCGGTTGAACTCGGCAATCTCGGGCCAGGCTTCGAGGACCGGCATGCCAAAGATAGTGGGATGGCGCTTGCCGGCGAACTCGGCATAGGCGTCGTTATAAACGAGGATGCCCTGCGGGCCGATGAGCATGACCATGGGGGTCGATGCCGTCATCATGACACGCACGGCGCCCTTGAGGCTTTCCGGCCAGGTGGGAATGGGACCGAGCGGATTGGATGCCCAGTCGTAGTCGTTGATCAGCTTGAGGGTAGCATCCTGTTCGAGGCGTTGGCGCGTCTCGGGACTGGCGATCGGAAACAGTGACTTGGGCATATGCCGCTTTCATGACGACGACGCTGACGCGCAAGGCATAGCACATGAGCCGGCCGCGCGCTCAACCGGTAACGCACAGCCCGCTCGCCGGTTCGATCGGGTCGGCGAATTATTCTCCGGCGGCCAGTCGCTGGCGCGGCGGCTTCTGGGCGTGGACTTCCTCGGCGACGAGAAAGGCCAGTTCCAGGGCCTGGCTGGCGTTGAGGCGCGGGTCACAATAGGTGTGGTAGCGATCCGACAGCGAAGCCTCGGTAACCGCGGATACGCCGCCAACGCATTCGGTGACGTCGTCGCCGGTCATTTCGATATGCACACCACCGGCATAGGTGCCCATGTCGCGGTGGATTTCGAAGAAGGACTTCACCTCGCTGAGAACCCGGTCGAAGGGACGGGTCTTGAAGCCAGTCGAAGCTTTAACGGTATTGCCATGCATCGGATCGGAGCACCAGACGACGGTGCGGCCGGCCTTCTGCACGGTCTCGATATGGCGCGGCAGGTGATCGTTGATCTTGTCGGAACCATAGCGGCTGATGAGAGTGATGCGGCCCGCCTCATCGGTGGGGTTCAGCCGGTCGAGCAGGCGCAGCAGGTCGTCATTGCTGAGCGAGGGACCGCATTTTATGCCGATGGGGTTGCGGATGCCGGCGAAATACTCGACATGGGCCGCGTCGGGCTGGCGGGTGCGGTCGCCGATCCACAGCATGTGGCCCGAGGTGGCGTACCAGTCATTGGTGATGGAGTCGCGGCGGGTCAGCGCTTCCTCATAGCCGAGCAGCAGGGCTTCGTGGCTGGTGAAGAAGCTGGTCTGGCGCAAGGCTGGCGTATTGTCGGGGTTGAGGCCCAGCGCACCCATGAAGGTGATGGCATCGTCAATCTTGCGAGCGACCTCCTCGTAGCGCGGATACCAGTTGGAGCCCTTCATGAAGCCCACTGTCCATTCGTGGATGCGGGTCAGTTCGGCATAGCCGCCCATGGAGAAGGCGCGCAGCAGATTGAGCGTGGCGGCCGATTGGCGATAGGCCTGCAACATGCGATCCGGATCGGGAATACGGGCCTTTTCGGTGAAGCCGATGTCGTTGATGATGTCGCCGCGGTATGAGGGCAGTTCGACGCCGTCGATGGTTTCGGTGTCGGCGGAGCGCGGCTTGGCGAACTGGCCGGCGACGCGGCCGACCTTGACCACCGGCTTGGACGCGCCGTGGGTCAGCACGACTGCCATCTGCAGGAAGACGCGGAAGAAGTCGCGAATATGGTCAGCGCCGTGCTCGGCGAAGCTTTCGGCGCAGTCGCCGCCCTGGAGCAGGAAGGCCTCGCCATTGGCGACGGCGGCCAGGCGGCCCTTGAGATCACGTGCTTCGCCGGCAAAGACCAGCGGCGGGAAGGTGGAAAGCTGCCGTTCGGCCTCGGCCAGTGCGGCAGGATCAGGATAGACCGGCACCTGGGAAATGGGCTTGCTGCGCCAGCTATCGGGTGTCCAGGTGGTCATGATCGGTCTCGCTCACGCGCGTTACTGCTGCTGAGGGCGGAATACCAAGGCTGGCAGCAGGGGACAAGGATATTCGGGGTGGCAATTGGTCGGGGCGTGCCTCGCTAGCCGCCGACCTTCTCGCCGTTGCGGTAGGTATAGGTCGGCGCCTTGAAGGTGACGAGTTCTTCGGCGGCCGAGGGATGCAGGGCGATGGCGCGGTCGAAATCGGCCTTGCTGGCACCCATGCCCAGGGGGATGGCGACGAGTTGGATCATTTCGGCAGCGCCGTGCCCCAGAATATGGCAGCCAAGGACTTTGCCGCCGTCTTTTTCAGTGATGAGCTTCAAGATCATCCGCTCGGTGCGGGTGGAGAGCGTGTTCATCATCGGGCGGAAGCGGGCGACATAGACGTCGATATCGCCATGGGTGGCCGCCTCGGGCTCGGTGAGGCCGATGACGCCGATTTCTGGTTCGGCAAAGACCGCGGTGGGTATCTGGCTGTGATCGACAGCCATAGGATTATTGTTGAATACGGTCTCGGCGAAATACCAGCCCTCGCGGATGGCCACGGGGGTCAGTGCCGCGCGCCCAGTCACGTCGCCCACGGCATAGATCGAGGGCACGGAGGACCGCGAATAGGCGTCGACGGCAACGGCGCCCATGGGGGTGAGCTTCACGCCGGCCTTGTCGAGGCCCAGGCCATGGACATTGGGCTTGCGGCCGGTCGCGAACATCACGGCGCCATAAGGTGCGGTGACGCCATCACTGAAGGTGGCGGCAATGTCCTTGCCGTGCCTGGCCAGCGATTTGATCGTGGTCTGGTAGATCAGCTTGATGCCGCGATCGGTCAGGCCGGCTTCGAGGCCGCGGCGCATATCGTCGTCGAAGCCACGCAGAATGCAGTCGCCGCGATAGATGATGGTGGTGTCGACGCCCAGGCCGGCAAAGATGGTGGCGAATTCCACCGCGATATAGCCACCACCCTCGATGAGGATGGAATGAGGCAATGCGGGCAGGTCGAAGGCTTCGTTGGAGGTAATGCCCAGCTCGGCGCCCGGGATGGGAGGAATGTAGGGATGCGCGCCGGTCGCGACGAGAATGTATTTTGCCGTCAGGTCACGGTCCTGCCCCACCAGGTGGATGCCATTGGGGCCGGTGACCACGCCGCGATCCCTGATGATCTCGACGCCCGGCTTTTCCAGGTTGGCGGTATAGGCGGCCTCGAGCCGGGTGATTTCCTTTTCCTTGTTGGCAACCAGGGTCGGCCAATCGAAGGATGCATCGACCTGCCAGCCGAAGCTATGGGCAATGTCGAACATGTCGTGGAAGCGCGAGGCATAGACATAGAGCTTCTTGGGAACGCAACCGCGGATGACGCAGGTGCCGCCGACGCGGAATTCCTCGATGATGGCGACCTTGGCGCCATAAGTGGCAGCCATGCGAGCGGCGCGGACACCACCGGAGCCGGCACCAATCACGACGAGATCATAGCTATCGGCCATCAGCCCCACCTTTCAGCAATCATCGGCATATGACGATGAATATCGGCTGGCACTTCGCATAAAAAAAGACCCCGCACAAGGCGGGGCCGGTATGCGTGCAACGCCTGACCCCCGGATCAGACTTCAAACCCCTGGGCGCGCAGCTCCGCGCGGACCTTGGCGAAGAATTCAGAGCGCGTATTGTTGGTGAAGACCTGAAGCACGGCCTGAAGGTCGTTGTTCACCTCGGAATTGGCCTGGGCCAGCTTCTGGCCGGTAGGCGATTCATAGAAGGTGACGATTTCCTGCAGTTCCTCGGTGCTGAAGCGCACGGCATAGACGCGTGCGAACTGGTCGAGCAGCTCGCCCTTGCGGTCCTTGTATTCCTCGAGAACCTTGCCGACGGCCAGGTCGGTTTCCTCGGCCAGTTCGGGATTCTGCGTGGTCAGTTCGCGCAGGGTGCCAAGGCCGATTTCGACCAGGGTAACCTCATACACGGCAGCGCGGTCGGTGAGGTCGACATATTTGCGGGCCAGCGCCAGTTGCTCGGGCGGAACCTCCTGCGCCATTGCGGGGGCGGCAACCGCAAGAAGGAGGGCGCCAAGCGCCACAGCCACCAGCGCCTTGGCGCGCGTCATAACACCGGTCATCATCGAAATACCCATCTTGTCCCGATCCATCAGTTTGTGCCGCCCGTCAGCGTTCTTACGCCATCCGGTGTCGCCACATAAGCCGTCTTGCACATTTTAAGGAAAAGCCCGTGCTGGACCACCCCGGCGATGTCGAGCAAGTCGCGCGACAGCGCTTCTGGCTGCGAAATGCGGCCAAAAAAAGCATCCAGAATGAGGTGTCCACCATCGGTTACGAAGGGGGTGCCATCAGCGGTTTCGCGCAGGCGCAGGCTGCCGCCGGTACCGTGGCGGGCGATCAGATCGGCCACGGAGCGCCGGGTGGCACCCAGGCCGAAGCGGTTGACTTCGACCGGCAGCGGAAAGCGGCCACCAAGCGCCGGCACCAGCTTGGATGCATCGGCAATGACCACCATGGCGTCGGACGAAGCAGCCACGATCTTCTCTCGCAGCAAGGCTCCGCCGGCGCCCTTGATCAGGTTGAGATCGGGGTCGATCTCGTCGGCGCCATCGACGGTGAGGTCGAGCCGGTCGAGCGTTTCGAGATCGGACAGAGGAATGTTCAGGGATTCGGCCTGGCGGGCCGTCGCTTCGGAGGTGGGCACGCAGATGCAATCGAAACCTGCGGCGACCTTTTCACCCAGCAGGTCGACAAAGTGCCAGGCGGTGGACCCGGTTCCCAGGCCGAGCCGCATGCCGGGCCGCACATCGGCCAGGGCCATGGCGGCCGCCTGACGCTTGAGATCTTCGCTCATGATCGCCTCGCGGTGAAATCTGCTGGGGCCATTGCAGGGGCGAACGCATCTGTCAATGCCACCAAAGGGCGGGGATCACGGATTGGTGAATGATAACTGTAACTTGCTGGCAACACAAATTTGCGAAGGTGGCGCGAGTGTGGCGATTCCGGGGCAGGCGCCTCTTTTCGCTATTTCGCAAAGCGCGTAAGCAACCGCAATTACTGGAGCGGGCGAATCCGTTCTATTCAGAGGCCAAGTCGTCAGATGTTCAATATCAAGTCTGCGGTAGCAATCGGGCTATCGGTTATCTTGTCGGCGAGCAGCGTCATGCCGGCCACGGCGGCGCTCGTCTATGACCGTACCACCGGCAATTGGGTCGAGGAATCGGTGCTTGCGCCGAGCCCGCGCGGCGGCAGCCCGATCCGCAAGCAGATCGTGGACTACGAAACCAACCACAAGCCCGGCACGATTGTCATCGAGACCGACGAACGGCGCCTCTATCTCGTGCTCGAAGACGGCAAGGCCATGAAATATGGCATCGGTGTGGGCCGCGACGGCTTCACCTGGTCGGGCACCCATCGCATCACCCGCAAGGCCGAATGGCCCGGCTGGACCCCACCGCCGGCCATGCGCAAGCGCGTCCCGGACCTGCCAGCCTATATGGAAGGCGGTCCAAACAACCCGCTCGGCGCCCGGGCGCTCTATATCGGCTCGACGCTCTATCGCGTGCATGGCACGTCGGAGCCCTGGTCCATCGGCCAGGCCGTGTCCTCGGGCTGCATCCGCCTGACCAATGACGACGTGACCGATCTCTATGAGCGAGTACAGGTCGGCGCGCTCATTGTCGTCAATCACTAGGGCCTGGGCCATACAGGATTCGAGGGCCGCCGGTTTCGGCGGCCTTTTTGTTCGCGCGGTCTTTGAAAAGACATCGCACAAGCTGTAGATTTGGCACATGAACGTTCATGTCCCCCCTGCCCGACCGCTTGTCGATACATTCGGCAGGCACATTTCCTATCTGCGCATTTCGGTGACGGATCGCTGCGATTTCCGCTGCGTCTATTGCATGGCCGAAGACATGACCTTCCTGCCCAAGAAGGACGTGCTGAGCTTCGAGGAAATCGAGGCCATTGCCGGGGCGTTTATTGCCCGCGGGGTCAACAAGATCAGGTTGACGGGCGGCGAGCCGTTGGTGCGGCGCGACATCATGGACCTCGTTACGACGCTTGGGCAGAAGATCGGCCATGGCCTGGACGAGCTGACGCTGACCACCAATGGCAGCCAATTGCGCAAGCATGCGCAGGGGTTGGCCGATGCCGGAGTGCGGCGGCTCAACGTGTCGCTCGATACGCTGGATGCCGAGCGCTTCCGCGCCATAACCCGGCGCGGGCGGATCGCCGATGTGCTTGAGGGGATCGACGCGGCGCAGGCCGCGGGCCTTGCCATCAAGATCAACATGGTGGCGATGCGCGGCGTCAACGACGACGAAATCGAACCCATGATGGAATGGGCGCATGGACGCGACATGGGGCTGACGCTGATCGAGGGCATGCCGCTGGGCGAAGTCGGCATCGATCGGGTGGACAGCTACCTGCCGCTACGCGAATTGCGCGACCGGCTGGCGCGGCGCTATGCGCTCACCCCGCTCGACAAGCGCACGGGCGGTCCGGCCCGCTACATGCATGTAGGGGAAACCGGGGGCGTGCTCGGCTTCATCACCCCGATGAGCCACAATTTCTGCGAAAGCTGCAATCGCGTGCGGCTGACGGCCACCGGGCAGCTCTATCTATGCCTGGGGCAGGACGACCAGGTGAATCTGCGCGACGCGCTGCGCAATGGCGGCCCGGAGGCACTCGATGCAGCGCTGGACCATGCCGTGCGGATCAAGCCCAAGGGGCATGATTTCGTCATCGACAGGACGCGGCCGGAGCCGGCGCTGGGCCGCCACATGAGCGTGACGGGCGGTTGAAGAGGCTGCTGATCATCAATGGAGCGATGGGCGTGGGGAAGACCACCACATGCAGACTGTTGCTCGACAGGCTGCAACCATCCGCCTATCTGGATGCGGATTGGTGCTGGACCATGCGCCCATTTCCGGCCACCGCCGAAGACAAGGCCATGGTACATGACAATATCACGCATCTTTTGCGAGGCTATCTCAGGCATTCGGCAATCGAGACAGTCATTTTGAGCTGGGTCATGCATCGGCGGGAAATTTTCGATGCCGTTCTAAAGCCCCTGGAGGACGTGGACTTCGAGGTGGCATGCATTACGCTGACAATGGCACCCGAGGTGCTGGTTGCCCGACTTGCCAAGGACATCAGTGAGGGCATCAGAAGCCATGCCGACCTCGACCGGAGCCTGCTTCGCCTTCATGATTGCCAGATGCTCGACACTTGCAAGTTGGATACTGGGGCGCAATCGGCGGCAGAGGCCTGCGATGCCATCTTAAGCATGGTAGCGAAGAGCGGCGCCAGAATTCCGTGGCGCCGAGACGAACCTAAAATCTAGAGGAGAAGGCTATGGGCGAGCGGATCAGACTGACGGCCAGCGACGGCTTTACGCTCAATGCCTACCGCGCCTTGCCCGAGGGCCAGCCGCGCGGCGGCGTGGTGGTCATCCAGGAGGTCTGGGGGCTCAACAACTGGGTGCGCAGCGTGGTGGATCGCTATGCCCGGCACGGCTATCTGGCGGTGGCGCCGGCCATGTTCGACCGGGTGGAGTTCGGCTACGAGAGCGACAGCTATACGCCGGAGCAGTTCGAGATCATCGGCGGGCTGCTGAAGAAGTTCGACCACCGGACGGCACTGCTCGACGTGGCGGCGGCAATCGAGGCGGCCAAGGCCGGCGGCAAGGTGGGGACTACCGGCTATTGCTTCGGCGGGGCGGTGAGCTGGCGCGCGGCGCATCACGGCATGGGGCTGAGCGCGGCGTCGGGCTATTATGGCGGCGGCGTGCCCAACTACATCGACCTGGCACCGACAATTCCGCTGGAAATGCATTATGGCGATCAGGACAAGGGTATTCCGCTGGAGCAGATCGAGGCGCTGAAGGCCCGCTATCCTGAGGTCGGCATTCACGTTTATGCGGCCGGGCACGGCTTCTGCAACAGTGACCGGCCGGGCAATTTCAACGAGGCGGCCTGCACCAAGGCGTCGGCGCGCACGCTCGATTTCTTCCGCAAGCATCTTGGATAATCTGCGCCAGCACCTGGATTACCTGCAGGCGGAGTGGCGGGCCTTGTGCGCTGCGCCGCTATCGCGGCGCAGGGCTCTGCTGGTGGCGGCGCTGGTGGATGCTTATGTGGACAGGCTATTTGCCGTGGACACGGCGGCCGACGACATCCTCGTCTATCGGGCAGAGGCAACGGCGCGATCGTCCGCACTCGGCCAGGTAATGGCGCTCTGCGCGGGGACCGCGGGATTTGCCGTCGTGACCGAGGCCGTCGTGGTACCGCTGACCGATTATGGTACTCTTGGCGTCGAGGACTTCATGGTCAGCCTCTACAATGACCACAGCGTGCAGCGGCTGCTGCTGGTGCTGCCGGATAGAAGCAAGCGGAACATGCTGGAAGTGCTGAGCGAGGCCATCGCGGCGCTGGATACGCCCTAGCCCCTGCCCTCGGCGCGCTCGACCAGCTCGACGATGATGCCATCGGGGTCGCGGACGAAGGCGACGCGCTTGATCATTTCCACGAAATAGGCGGGGCGCGGCGGCTCGATGATATCGACGCCGGCGGCTTCGAGGCGGGCGAAGATGTCGTCGACGTTTTCGAAGGCGAAGGTGAGATGACGCGTGCCAGCTTCGTGCGGGGGAACGTCACGGGCGCGGGATATATCAGCGACGGGACAGGCGATTTCGAGCATGCCGCTGCCAGTATCGAGGAAGGCCATCTCGCCGCGCTCGTTCTTCTTGCGCAGGGCCAAAGTGAGACCCAGCAGATCGCAATAGAAGGCGATGGTGCGGTCGAGATTCCCGCATGTCATGCCGACATGTTCGAAACCGACAAGGCCGCTCATTTGTCGTCGTCGACAACGATGGCGAAATCGAGCGGCAGGGCGGTCGTATACTTGATCTGGCCCATGGCGAAAGCCGAGCTGACATCGGTCAGGTTGATCTTGCTGATGAGCTTTTTGTAGAAGGCGTCATAGGCGCCGATATCGGGGACGACGACGCGCATCAGGTAATCGACATCGCCGCTCATGCGGTAGAACTCGACCACTTCGGGGAATTCGTCGATGACGCCGGAGAATTTGCGCATCCAGGCATCATTGTGCTCGTTGGTCTTGACCGAGACGAAGACGGTGACGCCGACATTGACCTTGGCAGGATCGAGCACGGCGACGCGGCGCTGGATGACGCCATCCTCTTCCATCTTTTGGATGCGGCGCCAGCAGGGCGTGGTGCTGAGGCCCACCTTGCGGCCGATTTCGGCCACGGGCATCGTGGCATCCTTTTGCAGGAGCGTGAGAATTTTCCGGTCGATCTTGTCCAGTGCCATAATGCCCCCGCGAAATCTGATTTCCAATTCCGGTTCAATTCAACCCGAAATTGGCGCATTACCTGCCACGTTCGGGCAGGATTAGCAATAATCTTGCGCGAAATGAAGTGATACGGGCGTGGCAAGAAATCGTTAACCCTGCGTCAGAGGCCGAGGCTGGAAAGCCAGCCGCTGATACCCTGCGGGCGGGGATGGTCGTCCCGCCAGGTGCGCGGCGCATCGAAGTCGCCGGACCAGATGCCGAGGCGGGCAGCGCGGGCAGCGGCTTCCTCGGTCCAGTAGCGGCCCGCGGAAATGGCCAGCCCTTCGGCGACAATGGTGGCACCAAGGTCGCGGCCACCGATGCTGCAGGTGGCCAGAAGCCGGTCATATTGATCGACATCCTCGGGGCGGCAATCGGTCGGACCGGCGGCCAGCAATTCCGCCATGCGATCGCGCGCGACGCGGCCGCAGGGCCAGGATGCACCGTCATCCGCAGTGCAATCCTGCGCGAGTTCGGGGGCGTCGAGGCCGAGCAGGCGAATGCGGTCTTCACCCAGGCGGAAGCTGTCGCCGTCGCTGGCGCGGGCAAGGCCGGAAACCGGTGGCGGCGGGCGATCCAGGACAGCAGCGACCACAGCCAGGACGGCCAGCATCGCTATGGCCAGGACGGCCCCGCCCGGACCCCGAAAGATGGCATTGCGCCGGCTTCGTCGCTGCAGGATTTCACCACCCGTTAACTACGCGCTCGCTAGTGTTGGCGTGAGCGTAGCGAATACGTGTTCTGTTCGCATCATTTAGTAACGAGTACGAGTTCCATGGCGTCGCAGCCGGCTGTGATCGATGACGTCCGCTCCCAGATGGGGCGGGACAGCAAGCGTGCGGCGCAGAAGACGGTGCTGGATGCGCGGCAGCGCCTGACCTCAAGCTCGGGTACGCGGGCTGATTTCGACTTCGAACTGATGCACGATTATGCGCAGTCCCGCATCAATGCGGCGCTGCCCATGGCGGCCATCGTCGTCATCCTCTCCATCGTGGCAAGCCTGTGGGTGCCGGTGGTTTTCACCACACTCTGGGGCGGGCTGGTGATCCTGAGCCTGCTGATCGTCGTGCTGATGGCGCGACGGTTCAAGGTGAGTGATCCGACCAAGTTCAATGCCAGCCAGTGGACCACGACCTTCGTGGCCGGCGAAACCGTGTATGGCCTGGCATGGTCGATGCTGGCACTGTTCACGCTGGTGGCAGAGCCCACGACGCTGACACCCGTGATGTTCGCCATGGTGCTGGTGAGCGTGGCTGCCAATGCGGTGGCGACCCACACCCTGCCCCCAGCTACGCTGATGAGTACGCTGCCGGTGACGGTTACGGTTTCGGCCAACCTGATCGCCCTGGGCGGCACGCTCAACTATACACTTGGTGCCGTAGCCATTTGCGGCGAAATCTTCTTCGTCTATCTCGCTCGCCAGTTGCACGGCACCGAGCTGGAAACCATCACGCACCAGGCGGAAAAGGATGCGCTGATCGGCGAGCTGGAAGAAGCCCGCCACATGTCGGACGAGGCGCGGCGCCATGCCGAGCAGGCCAATATCGCCAAGTCGCAGTTCCTCGCCACGATGAGCCATGAGCTGCGCACACCGCTCAATGCGATTATCGGCTTTTCCGAAGTGCTGAAATCGGAATTGCTGGGGCCGCACCAGGTGCCGCAATACAAGGAATATGCCGGGGATATCCATGGCAGCGGGCAACACCTGCTGAACCTGATCAACGAGCTGCTGGACCTCAGCCGCATCGAAGCGGGCAAGTATGAGCTCAACGAGGAAGTGGTGTCGCTGGTCGATATCGCCGAGGACTGCCGCCGCATGATGGAGCTGCGTGCCAAATCCAAGGGTATCGAGCTGGTCTACAATGTGGGCAACAACCTGCCCCGGCTATGGGGCGACGAGCGCGCCATCCGCCAGGTGGTGCTGAACCTGCTCAGCAATGCCATCAAGTTCACGCCCCAGCATGGCCGGGTCGTGCTTGTGGTGCAGCGTAGCGCCGATGGCGGGCAGTTCATCTCGGTCAAGGATAATGGGCCGGGCATTCCCGAGGACGAAATCGAAACCGTGCTCTCGTCCTTCGGACAGGGCTCGCTGGCGCAGAAGACAGCCGAACAGGGCGCCGGTCTCGGCCTGCCCATCGTGCAGAAGATCATGGAGCTGCATCAGGGGCGGTTCGACCTGTTCAGCAAGCTCCGCTTCGGCACCGAAGTGATCGCCACCTTCCCGCGCGCCCGCGTGATGGATGCGCTGGCGCCGGTGGTGGAGCGCAAGAACAAGCTCGAGATCTACTCGCAGGCCGGCTAGGCGGCGGTGTTCAACGGGTGGGCGCGTTCGATGCGCTCGCGCTCTTGCGGATCGTTCATGGCGTTCCACAAATCAGTTCGACGCTGCACGTTCAGCCAAAAATCGGGCGTCGTGCCGAGCACGCGCGCTAGGATGAGTGCGGTCGGCGCGGTGACAGTCCGCCGATCGTTGCACAACTCGTTGACATGCTTGCGCTGCACGCCCATGGCCTCCGCCAAGGCACCCTGCGTCAATCCAAGAGGCTCAAGAAACTCCTCCACGAGGATTTCGCCCACCGTTACCGGCTTGCGTGCCGTCTGCAACATGTTCGACCTCACCTGTAACTGTGATCATCGAGATAAACCTGGCCGACCTCGCCATTGGCCCAGCGAAAAACCACCCGCCAGCGCTGATTGACCCGGATCGAATGCCAACCATCGAGGTGGCCGCGAAGCTTTTCGAAATGGTTGCTCGGCGGCACCCGCAGGTCCTGCTCTGAAACTGCGTCGTCCAGCATCTGCAACTTTCGGAAAAGCCGAGCCTCCAGGTCAGGTGGGATGCGCGATGATCGCGTATCCTCGACGAAGAAGGCTTCGAGCCAACTATCCCGAAAGCTGACGATCATGCACCACCTCGACCCTTTGTACCACCCTACGGTACAAAGAGCAAGTCAGCCTCCCTTGCCGCTGACGGCGGCGCTTTCGAAGGTGGCCATGTTGTTGTGGAGGTGCAGGGCCGTCTTGGCCAGGACTGCGGCCAGGGCTGCGCCGCTGCCTTCGCCCAAGCGCATGCCGAGGTCGAGCAGGCCCTTCTGACCCATGGCTTCGAGCGCGCGCGCGTGACCGCTTTCGGCCGAGACATGGGCGAAGAGGCAGTGCTCGATGGCAGCCGGATTGACCGCATGGGCGATGGCGGCGGCCGAGGTGGCGACGAAGCCGTCGACGATAACAGGCACCTTCTGGTGGCGAGCGGCGATGAGGGCGCCGAGCATGGCGGCAATTTCGCGGCCGCCGAGGCGGGCGAGCACGGCGAGTGGACGGGTCAGTTCGCCGGCATGGCGGGCCAAAGCACGATCGACGGCATCGGCCTTGCGGGCGAGGCCAGCGTCATCGACGC
Source organism: uncultured Devosia sp. (assembly GCA_966192215.1). Classification (GTDB taxonomy): domain Bacteria; phylum Pseudomonadota; class Alphaproteobacteria; order Rhizobiales; family Devosiaceae; genus Devosia. The sequence continues at coordinate 13,862 of CBIGSA010000058.1, forward strand.
CGGTGCCGCGGCCGACCCAGTCCGCGCCAGTGCCGCCATAGAGGGCGGCGTAGATGGCCGCGGCGACGGTGGTATTGCCGATGCCCATTTCGCCCAGGCAGATGAGATCGGGCTTACCGGCCACGGCTTCCATGCCATAGGCGATGGTGGCCGCGCACATCTTGTCGTCGAGGGCGGCTTCCTGCGTGATGTCGCCAGTGGGCATTTCCAGCGCCAGTTCGAAGACACGCAGGTTGATTTCGTGCAGCGCGCAAATCTGGGAAATGGCGGCGCCGCCATTGGTGAAATTGGCGACCATCTGGGCCGTCACTTCGCGCGGGAAGGCCGAGACGCCCTGGTCGGTCACGCCATGATTGGCGGCGAAAATGGTGACCATGGGATTGTCGAGCCGGGGCTGCGCCCTGCCCTGCCAGCGCGCGAGGAATTCGACCAGGCCTTCCAGCGCCCCGAGCGAGCCGGCTGGCTTGGTGAGTTGCGCGTCGCGGGCGCGAACGGCGGCAACGGCGGCTTCGTCGCCGTCGGGCGGCAGGGTCAGGAGCTCAATGACATCGGTATAGGCGGAGCTGAGCGGAGGCATGGCGAGTCGGCCTGGTTCGGGTTAGGAAGGTGCGGACTTGTTGCCGATTGCAGGACGAAAAGCAATTGAACCCGGATGAACCATCCGTCGAACCGGATGAACCCAGCGGCCCGCGCGCGCC
>CBIGSA010000059.1:0-14371 GCA_966192215.1 uncultured Devosia sp.
GAAAGCGCGTCGCTGGCCGAGCGCGTGGCCCGCGTCGAGGCGGGCCATATCTCGCAGGCTTTGCGTGATGCCGATGGCTCGACCGCCGCGGCGGCCGACCGGCTCGGCCTGCCGCGCCGTACGCTCAACGAGAAAATCGCCCGCTACGGCTTGCGCGACCACGCGCTCTAGTTCTGGCGGAGTTCCGCCCGCATTGCCGCCGGCCTGGCGGAGTCTTGCCCGATATGGCTATGCTGCAACGCGTAAGTCATTGATTTTCCAGCATGGCGGATTCTGGCACGCGCCTTGCTGGTGGGGGGGTATCCGCCACGAGGAGAATGGCGGAGCGCACTATTTCCAAAGGGAGGAATATCGCATGTCTTTCATTCCCGCTCGCCGTCTCGCGGGCATTCTGGCCGGCACTGTCATGGCTGTCGGCACTGGCGCCGGCGCCGTGCAGGCGCAGGAATTCATCAACATCCTGACCGGCGGCACGTCGGGCGTCTATTATCCGCTCGGCGTCGGCCTGTCGGAAATCTATGCCGAGAATATCGACGGCGCCCGCACCCAGGTGCAGGCCACCAAGGCGTCGGTCGAAAATCTCAATCTGCTGCAGCAGGGCAAGGGTGAACTAGCCTTCGCGCTGGGTGACTCGGTCAAGGCCGGCTGGGATGGCGTCGAGGAAGCCGGCTTCCCTGGCCCGCTGACCGAATTGCGCGCCATCGCGGCCATCTATCCGAACTATGTGCAGATCGTCGCCAGCGCCGAATCCGGCATCCAGACGCTTGATGACCTCAAGGGCAAGTCCATGTCGGTCGGCGCGCCGGCTTCAGGCACTGAACTGAATGCGCGCGCCATCTTCGCGGCGGCCGGCATGACCTATGAGGACCTGGGGAAGGTGGAATACCTGCCCTATGCGGAATCGGCCGAACTCATCAAGAACCGCCAGCTCGATTCGACGCTGCAGTCCTCGGGCCTGGGCGTCGCCTTCATCAAGGACCTGGCGGCGACCATGGACATCAACATCGTCGCCGTGCCGGCCGACGTGGTCGAAGCCGTCGGCGCGCCCTATGTCCCCTCGGTTATTCCCGCCGGCACCTATGACGGGCAGGACGAGGACGTGGCCACCGCCGCCATCGGCAATATCCTGGTGACCCATGCCGGCGTCAGCGACGAACTGGCCTATCAGATGACCAAGCTGCTGTTCGAGAACCTGGAACGCCTCAAGGCCTCCCATGCCGCAGCGGGCGCCATCGATGTCAAGAAAGCCGTCGAGGGCCTGGCCATTCCGCTGCATCCTGGCGCCGAACGCTATTACAAGGAGATCGGCCTGCTCTAGTCCGATTTCTGTCCGGGGCCGCGCTGCCGCCCCGGTGCTTCATTATCACGAGTCCTGGGGAGGAAACTCGATGACTACCGCGAACGCGGCGCCGGCCATGCCTGACAGCGCCGAAGAGGCCGTGGAGGGCCTGCCGCCAGGCTTCGGCACCGGCTTCATGGGGCGCCTCGCCTTCGGCATCGCCATTGCCTTCGCCCTGTTCCAGCTCTGGACTGCCGCCTATGGCACGCTGCCCAGCCAGGTGGTGCGTGCCATGCATGTCGGCTTCCTGCTGCTGCTCGGCTTTGGCCTCGTTGGCAATCTCGTCGCCAAGACCCTGTGGGGCAAGGTCTTCTTCTGGTCGCTGGCCGTGCTGGGCTTCCTCACCGGGCTCTATAACTGGGTCTTCTATGCCGACATTCTCAAGCGCAGCAGCTTCCTGACCCCGCTGGACCTGACGGTCGGCACCATCACCATCGTGCTGGTCTTCGAGGCGGCGCGGCGCCTGATGGGCCTGCCGCTGGCGATCATTTCCGGCATCTTCCTCGCCTACTGCTTCTTCGGTCAGTACATGCCGGGCGCCTTCGTGCATCGCGGCTACGATTTTACCCAGATCGTCGAACATTTCGGCTTCGGCACCGAGGGCATCTACGGCACGCCGGTCTATGTGTCGTCGGCCTATATCTTCATCTTCGTGGTCTTCGCCGCCTTCCTCGAACGGGCCGGCATGCTGGCTTTGTTCAACGACTTCGCGCTGGGCCTGGTGGGCGGCTGGCGCGGCGGGCCGGCCCAGGTCTGCACGCTCTCCTCGGCGCTGATGGGCACGATTTCCGGCTCCGGCGTCGCCAATGTGGTGGCTAGTGGCCAGTTCACCATTCCGCTGATGAAGCGCTTTGGCTTCAAATCGGCCTTTGCCGGTGGCGTCGAGGCGACGTCATCCATGGGCGGTCAGATCATGCCGCCGATCATGGGTGCGGTGGCCTTCATCATGGCCGAAACGCTGGACGTGCCCTATAGCGCCATCGTCACCGCCGCGATCATCCCCGCCATGTTCTATTTCGCCACCTGCTTCTGGGTGGTTCACCTCGAGGCCGGCAAGGCGGGCCTGCGCGGCATGGGCAAGGATGAACTGCCCAATCCCTGGCATGCCGTGCGCGACCACTGGCCGCTGGTGCTGCCGCTGGCGGCGCTGGTTTACCTGCTGTTCGCCGGCTACACGCCGATCTTTGCCGGTACGATGGGCCTGGCGCTGGTCGTGGTGCTGATCCTGGGCACGCCGATTGCGGCGGCCATCGGCCCGCGCACCTTCCGCTATGTCTTCTGGCTGGCGCTCGGCCTGGCCTCGGCGGCCTTCCTGCGCTACGGCGTCAACCTGCTGATGGTGGTCATCGCGGCTCTGATCGCGCTCTGCGTGGTCATCAAGGGCGGGCGGGAAACGCTGGGCATCGTGCGGGACTCGCTGGCCGAGGGCGCCCGCAACGCGCTGCCGGTGGGCATTGCCTGCGCCATTGTCGGCATCGTCATCGGCACGCTGACGCTGACCGGCATCGCCTCGACCTTCATCGGCGCGGTCATCGCCATCGGCGAGAACAACCTGTTCCTCTCGCTGGTGCTGACCATGATGACCTGTCTCGTGCTAGGCATGGGCATTCCGACAATTCCCAACTACATCATCACTTCCTCGCTGGCCGGGCCGGCGCTGCTGGAACTGGGCGTGCCGCTACTGGTCAGCCACATGTTCGTGTTCTATTTCGGCATCATGGCCGACCTGACCCCGCCCGTGGCGCTGGCGTGCTTCGCCGCCGCACCCATGGCCAAGACATCCGGGCTCAAGATCTCGCTGCAGGCCACCAAGCTGGCCGCCGCGGGCTTCATCGTACCCTTCATGGCTGTCTATACGCCTTCCCTGATGCTGCAGGATGGTGGGGCCATCGCCGCCCAGTTCGGCTATCCGGTGGAGGTGGTCTACATCATCGTCAAGACCGCACTGGCCATCGGCCTGCTGGGCGTGGCGGTGGTGGGCTACCTGTTCGGCCCGATCAGGCTGGTGGAACGGGTACTGGCCTTTGCTGCAGCCATCCTGCTGATGCTGGCTCTGCCACTGACCGACGAGGCAGGCTTCTTGCTGGCGGCGGTATTGATCGCGCAGCACTGGTGGCGCATGCGCCGCCAGCCAGTGGCAGGCGCGGCATGATGCTCTGCATCGCCGCGGCCGGCATCATCACCGCCCTCGCCACGCCGAGCTTCACCCTGAGCTGGACGCACTCGGTCGAGCGCACCCAGTGGCAGGAGAGCTGGTCGGTGGAAGAGGGCGGATTGCGGCTGGTCGCTGCGAGTGTCGAAGGCTCGGGGGCGGGCATTGCCGTCCCCGACGATGCCGTCTGGGCCGATGGACGCTGGACCTATGCGCCCAGGCTGCCCCCGCTCGAAAGCCTCGATCTCGCCGCCTCCGGCATGACGCCCAGCCCGTGGACACTGTGCCCGGCCGATGGCGAGTGCCTGACGCTGGGCAGCGAGCCCGGCCAAGGCGCAAGGCTCTGGGCCGGCGCTGACTGCCAAGGGTCCTAGCGCAAAGCTTCCCGCCAGACGCCTCCATTGATGGTGCCATGTGGGCGCAGCGAGCGAGGCGCAACCAGGCGCGCGCCGAGGCTGTCGAAGAGATCGCTGGGCGTGTCCTCGATGGAGAATAGGCTGGCATCGCCCACGGCGCCGACTTTCAACGTGCCCAGCTCGGGCCTGCGCAGCGCCGCGGCGGCATTGGTGGTCGCCATGGTCACCACATCGGCCAGCACGGTGCCCAATGCCAGCGCCTTATTCATCGTGGTCAGCAGGTCAATGGCCGGGCCGTTCCGATTGTAGAGATGCACATCGGACGAAATCACGTCGGGTAGGAAGCCCGCCTGCTGCATACGGCGGAACGAGGCATAGTCGAACGAACCCCGGCCATGGCCGGTATCGAACAGCACGCCCCGCTCGCGCGCTACGAGACATGAGCGGTTAACCTCGCCGCTGCGGGGCGATACGACGGCATTGGGATAAGGCCGGCAGCAATGAGTCAGCACGTCGCCGGGCCGCAGCAGGTCGGCGATTTCGTCGATCGTGGGTGGCGGCATTTCGACATGCACCATGATCGGCAGGTCCAGTTCATCGGCCGCCTGCAAAGCGAGCTTGAGCGGGTCGATGACGCTGTCGCCGCTGGAACTGGGGCCGACCCGGGCCTTGATGCCCACGATGATGTCGCGATGGTCGCGCACCGCCGCCACGCATTCGCGCACGCCGAGAAGGCGCCGCTCCCAGCCCTCGCCCACCGACAGGGCGCCGCCAAAGCCGAAAATGCCGGCAAAGGAAATGTTGAGATAGGCCAGGATGCGGACATCGGCGCGCTCGATCACATGCGCACGGAAGCCGGCAATATTGGCCGCCCCGGCACTGCCGGCATCGACCAAGGTCGTGACGGCCGAGCTGCGGGCCAGTTCATCGGGATCGACCCCGAGCGAGGTGCCGCCCACATAGACATGGGTATGAAGATCGATAAGGCCCGGGGTCACATAGTGCCCGCCGGCATCGATCGTGGACGCAGCTGTATCGCTCTCGCCCACGTCGATGGCGGCCACCTTGCCGGCAGAAAAGGCTATGGAGCCGAGCCGGTCAAGCCCCTGGGCGGGGTCGAGCAGGTGGCCGTTTCGGACGATCAGGTCGTAGTGCATATGGTTCCCCCGAACGGCTCTCATGCAAGAATGGCCGATTCGGCGCCGATGGCCAGCGCACCCCTCAGGGCGGTGTCGTCGGGCGCCACATGCACGGTGAGCCCCATGCCCTCGCCGGCGCGGCGATAGTCTTCCACGCGGTCATCGTCGCCGACAATGTCAACCGCACCGCCATCCTGCCACCAGCCTGCCTGGCGCGCCTCGATGAACTCCCAGCCGATCAGCAGGCCGCGCAGGTAGCCGTCGATCTCGGCCGGCGTTAGCTTGCCGGCTAGCCAGCCGGTCCGCGCGCTGAAGATGCGCGTCAGCAGGCCATGACCGTCCGGGCTGGCAGCGCTGTAGAGGCCCCGCGCGAAGGCTTGCCAATCCCGCTTTCCGGATGGGTCGGCAATGCCTGCCAGGCCCGAATGTTTGAGCAGCAGGCTGGTCATTTCCCCGGTGACGAAGGTGCGGAATCCCAGGATCTGACCGCCGCCGATGCGGGCCCATTTGCCGTTATTGCCCGGCATGACTACCACCGCATCGCGGTCCAGGCCATGGCCGACCAATTGCGCTTCCTCGCCGCGCATCACATCCGGAAAGGGCGTGGCAGCAGGGTCGCACAGGCCTGGAATGAGCGTCAGGCGGTCGCCGCTGTCGAGCGTGATCTGGCGCACGGCGCGAGCAATGTCGGCAAGGCCGGCAGGGGCGGACACATAGCCCATTTCCACCCAGCCCGAGCGACCGCCCACCATGCCCGCCGCCAGGATGTGCAGGGGCCCATAGGCCTGCCGCCAGGGCGCAAGCAACGCGGTTACGATGGCTTCGTGGCGCCCTGCGGCATGCTTGAGGCCGTCATCTGTGCCGATGCGATCGACGACGTCGCCGGCATCGCCAATCAACTGCGCCTCCAGCCTGGTTGCACTCCAGTCGATGACCACCCGCATTCCCGTCTCCCGTCTGCTTCGTTGACAGCCTCTAGCATTTCATCTTATGGTCCACAATAACAAACATATGATCCACTATATGGACCACGAGGAGCTATCCGTTGTTGCAAGGCATTTTGCCCGTCCTGCCCACGCCCTATGGCGAAGATGGCGCCGTCGATCCCGCCGCGATGCGGGCGCTGGTGGAGTTCGCCATCGGCGCGGGGGTGCAGGGCTTGGTCTTTCCCGGCTTCGCCAGCGAGGTGGAGGCACTTAGCGACGAGGAGCGCATCAGCCTGATGCGCCTGGTGGTCGAGGCCAATGCCGGGCGGGTGCAGCTCATTGCCGGCGCCAGCGCATCGACGGTCGAGGCCGTGATCCGCTTCGGGCGGGAAGCGCTCGACCTGGGTATAGGCTACCTGATGATCCAGGCGCCCAAGGAGGCAGGAACGCAGGCGGGCGAGGTCACGGCTTTCTTCCGCGCCATTTCCGCTGCCCTGCCGGGCGCGGAAATCGTGCTGCAGAACGCCCCGCTGCCGCGCGGCTCCGATCTCGATCCCGAAACGCTGCTGGCGGTGGTCAGCGGCGTGCCGGCCATCACCTATGTAAAGGGCGAGACCCTGCCTTCCGGTCCGGCAATCTCGGCGCTGCTCGCCAATCCGCCGGCGCATCTGGCGGGCGTCATCGGCGGCGGCGGCGCGCGCTACATTATCGACGAGTATGAGCGGGGCGCCTGCGGCACCATGCCGGCATTGGAACTGGCGGACCTGCATGTGCAGCTCGACCGCGCCTGGCGCAGTGGCGATAAGGTACGTGCGCGCAATCTCTATGCCCGGTCGCTGCCGCTGCTGCTGCTGCAGGCGGTCTATCGCATGCACCTGACCAAGCACGTGCTGACCCGCCGTGGTGTCATCGACACCGCGATCGTGCGGGCCAAGGGACCTAGGCCCGATGCGATGGCGCTGCGCGACATCGATAGCTGGCTGGCTGAAGCCGCCGATACCTTTACTCTCGCACCGATTTCCCATCGCGTTGGAGAGCCCGCATGAATGATCGCGTCAAATCGGTTACGCCCTATGTCCTGACCATTCCGCGTGACACGCCCTATCTTGGCGCGTTGCGGCCGGGCGAGACGGTCAATGCGCAGGGTTATTTCGTCCGCAAGGGCAACCAGACCGTCTATCCCACGGTCGATCGCAGCATTCTGGTGCGCATCGAGACCGAGAATGGCGTGGTCGGATGGGGCGAAACCTATGGCATCGTGGCGCCCGGCGCGGTGCTGGCCATCATCAACGAATTGCTGGCTCTGTTCGTCATCGGGCGCGATCCGATGGATGTCACCGCCATCCATGATGATCTCTATGGCCTGATGCGCGTGCGCGGCTATACCGGCGGTTTCTATCTCGATGCGCTGGCCGGCATCGATACGGCCCTATGGGATATTGCCGGAAAGCTGGTGGGCTTGCCGCTCGCGACGCTCCTCGGCGGCAGGCGCCGTGAGCGCATCCCGGCCTATATTTCGGGCCTGCCGCAGCCGACTCGCGCCGAACGCGCGGATTTCGCGGCACAATGGCGCGACAAGGGGTTTTCGGCGTTCAAATTCGCCTCGCCGGTGGCCGATGATGGCGTGGTGGCGGAAATCGCCACCCTGCGCGAGACGCTGGGGCCCGATATCCGCATCGCCTGCGACATGCACTGGGCCCATACGGCAGAAGAGGCCGTGGCGCTGATCCGCGCCATGGAGCCGCATGGCCTGTGGTTCGCCGAAGCGCCCGTCAAGACCGAGGACGTTTCCGGCCTGGCCCATGTGGCGGCAAATGTGGCGACCACGGTTGCGGCCGGCGAGGAATGGCGCACGGTCTATGACCTGGTGCACCGGGTCGAGCGGCGGGCCTGCGGCATCGTGCAGCCGGAAATGGGCCATATCGGCATTACCGAATTCATGCGCATGGGCGCCTATGCCGAGGCCAATCATCTGCGCGTTATTCCGCACGCGACGATCGGCGCCGGCATCTTCATGGCGGCGAGCCTGCATGCCAGCGCCGCGCTGGCGGCAGTAACCGATCACGAATACCAGCATTCGATTTTCGAACCCAACCGGCGGTTGGTCTCCGGCGACATGGATTGTGCCGCCGGCTTCTACAGTGTGCCAACGGGGGCGGGCCTCGGCGTCGAGCCCTCCGCGGAGGCACTGGCCTTAATCAAAGAACAGAACTGAAATCAGGAGGATAAGTTGATGTTCGAAGGATTGTCTCGCGCGCGGGGAGGGCTCCGCAAGGCTGGCCTGGCCCTGGCCCTTTCCACGGCCCTGGTGGCCGGCGCCCTGTCGCCCATGCTGGCGGCGGCGCAGGAAACCACGCTGAAATTCGTGTCCTGGCAGAATGACGAACCGGGTGTCGGCGGCTGGTGGGCAAGCCTCATCGAGGAATTCAAGGCCCAGCATCCGGGCGTTGAGGTGGAGTGGACCAAGGTGGAGCGCGCCGCTTTCGCTGACACGATGACAACGCTCTTTGCCGGTGGCTCCCCGCCGGACATTGTCCATCTGGCCTCGTTCGAATTCCAGCGCTTCGCCAATGAAGGCTGGCTCGAAGACCTCGGCCCGTGGTTCGACAAGGGTGGCGTTGGCCTTGATGGCTGGGCCGGCCAGCAGATCTGCGAGTTCAACGGCGAAACCGCCTGTGTGATGATGCTCTATTTCGGTTACATCATGGCCTATAACCAGGCCATTCTGGACGCTGAGGGCCTTGCCGCGCCGACCAATTACGAAGAGCTCCTGGACGTGGCGCGCAAGACTACCAAGGACCTCAATGGCGACGGCATCATCGACCAGTTTGGCCTGCATCACCCCACCAAGGTGGGCGGTGGCCAGTATGTCACCGAAATGCTGAACTATGTGCTCGATGCCGGTGGCCGCTGGACCAATGCCGAAGGCCAGGTGACCATCAACACGCCCGAAGTGATCGAAGGCCTCACCCGCTGGAAGACCATCGTCACCGAAGGGCTGATGCCGCGCGACCTGTCCTCGGGCGAAACCCGCCAGTTGCTGGCCGACGGCAAGATCGCGGTGGGTCTCGACGGCCCGTGGCTGGTGCCGATCCTCGCCAAGGGCGCAGCCTCGGCCGACGTCAAGATCGTCGCCGATCCGCTGAGCCCGCCGGTCGGCGGTTCGTCCAACGTGCTCGGCATGGCCAAGGATATTTCCGACGAGCACAAGGCGCTGGTCTGGGATTTCATCCAGCTCGCCATGAGCGACGAGTTCCAGTCCAGCTATGCGACGCTGGCGGCTTCGCCGGCCCCCAGCCCGCGCGCCGACATTACCGAGGCCACCGCGGTGACGCCGGAATTCGGCCTCCTGGTCGAAGGCGCCCAGGCCGCGTCGGCCGAGGGGGTCGATCGTATCCCGGCCGGGCTGGAAATCCAGTACAACGAGTTTGCCAAGATGGTGATGGAAGAAAGCCAGCGTATGATCATCGAGGATCTCGATCCTGCCGCTGTCGCCGCCACCATGCAGGCACGCGCCGAAGAGCTGCAGAACCAGTAGTCGTCTGACAAGGCCGGTCGAACCCCGTTCGACCGGCCGCAATACCGGAGTGCGCCCATGAGCCGCCTTCCTCTTCTCGACCTGGCGCGCCCGAGCCGCCGGCACTGGCTGGGCTACCTGCTACTGGCGCCGGCAGTGGTGCTGATCGCGCTGATCATCATCTATCCGCTCATCGTCTCCTTCGACATTTCCTTCCAGAAGGTCGATATCGTCCGGCTCGACCGGCGCGCCGCCTTCACCTTTGCCAATTACCAGCAATTGTTCGGTTCGGCCGAATTCTGGATGGCCTGCTGGGTCACGCTGAAACTCGTTGTGGTTGTCACCGCCTGCTGCGTGGCGCTCGGTCTGGCTACCGCCCTGCTGGTCAATAACCGCTTTCGCGGCCGCACCGTAGCTCGCCTTCTCGTGGCTCTGCCCTGGGCCGTGCCGGAAATCATTGCGGTCGTCATCTTCGCCTGGATTTTCGACTCGTCCTTTGGCCTGATGAACTGGCTGTTCTTCCGGTTGGGCCTCATCAACGAGACCATCAACTGGTTCTCCGACCCCAACGCCGCCTTTGTCGCCGTGGTCGTCACCATGGTGTGGAAGGGCTATCCCTTCGTCTCGATCATGGCGCTGGCGGGGCTGCAATCCATTCCCGAGGATTACTACAACGCCGCCCGCGTCGACGGCGCCAATGCCTGGAACCGATTCACCAACATCACCATCCCCTCGCTGATGCCGGTGCTCGGCGTCACCATGGTGCTGGTGCTGCTCTGGGTGTTCCGCGATTTCTCCATCATCAATGTGATGACCGGCGGCGGCCCGCTCAAGGCGACGCAGACCCTTTCGATCATGACGTACGAACACGCCTTCGGCTTCTTCAAGATGGGCTATGCCTCGGCCGTGGGCGTGGTGACGCTGATCTTCTGCGTGCTGGCCAGTCTGCTGATGATCGGCCGCAAAGCCGACGGCATCTACTGAGGACCGACCATGACCAGACGCCGCCTCAATATCGTGCTGATCTATGCCGGCGTGGTGCTGACTTGCGCCATCCTGCTCTTCCCCATCTACTGGCTCGTGGTCACGGCTTTGTCCAAGCCCATCGACCTGCGGGTCCTGCCGCCCAATTTCTGGCCCGAAGTGCCGCAATGGCAGGTCTTCGCCAAGGTGCTGGACGACAGGCCATTACTGCTCTGGCTGGGAAATTCGGCGCTGGCCGCTTTGGGCGCGGTGACGCTCTCCATGTCGGTCTCGATCTTTGCCGGCTATAGCCTCTCGCGCTTCCGCCTGCGCGGTGGTCAGTCGCTGGGTCTCTTCATCCTCACCGCCAAGATGCTGCCGGCCACTTTGCTCGTCATCCCGCTCTTTGGCATTTTCCGATCGGTGGGCCTGGTGGGCTCGCTCTGGTCGGTCATCCTGGCCCAGGCCACACTGATCGTGCCTTTCACCACCTGGATGCTGAAGGGCTATTTCGACACCATTCCGCGCGAGCTGGAGCAGGCGGCCATGGTCGATGGCTGCTCACCGCTGGGGGCGCTGTTCCGCGTCATCCTGCCGGTCGCAACGCCGGGCCTCGCGGCGACCTGCCTTTATGGCTTCGTGTTGTCCTGGTCGGAATACGCCTATGCCCGCACTTTCCTGACCAGCGCCCAGGGCAACTGGACCGCCAATCTGGGGCTCACCACCATGAAGGGCGAATATGTCTCGGACTGGAACGAGATTTCCGCGGCCGCCATCATGGTCGCGATCCCCGTCCTCCTCATCTACCTTTTCCTCGAACGCTACCTGGTCAGTGGGCTGACTGCCGGGGCGGAGAAATAACATGGCCGGAATTCGTATCGAAAATGTCCGCAAATCCTTCGGTGTGCTGGAAGTACTCAAGGGCTTCTCGCTCGATGTCGCCGATGGAGAATTCGTCGTGCTGGTCGGCCCCTCGGGCTGCGGCAAGTCCACCATGCTCAAGATTCTTGCCGGGCTGGACGATGCAACATCCGGTCAGATCCTGATCGGGGACCGGGAGGTGACCGATGTCGCGCCAGGCGACCGCGACGTGGCCATGGTGTTCCAGAACTACGCGCTCTATCCCCACCTGACCGTCGCCAGGAATATGGGCTTCGGTCTCAAGATGCGTGGCATGGCCCGCACCGAGATCGACCGCCGCGTGCGCGAAGCCGCCAAGATTCTCGATGTCGAACACCTGCTCGACCGCCGCCCCAAGCAATTGTCGGGTGGCCAGCGGCAGCGCGTGGCGCTGGGCCGCGCCATCGTACGCGAGCCACAGGCCTTCCTCATGGACGAGCCGCTGAGCAATCTCGATGCCAAGCTGCGCGTGCATATGCGAGCCGAGATCGGCGCTTTGCACAAAAGGCTGGGCGTCACGACGATCTATGTGACCCATGACCAGATCGAGGCCATGACCATGGCCGACCGCATCGTCATCATGCGCGACGGCGCCATTCAACAGATTGCCGACCCCGATACGATGTTCCAGCATCCGGCCAATCTGTTCGTCGCAGGCTTTATCGGTTCGCCCGGCATGAATTTCATGCGCTCGACCGTAACCATGGGGCAAAAAGGGCCGCAACTGCGCCTTTTCAGCCAGGATGTACCGATCGATCGCCCCATTGCCGAGCTGGCGGGCAAGCCGGTCATTGTCGGGCTGCGACCCGAGCATTTCGCAGCCGGCGAGGGCGTCGTGAGCTTCACGGTGACGCCGCGACTGGTGGAAAGCCTGGGTAGCGAGAAATATCTCTATATCGACGTGCCCGACGAGAACCAGGGGGCAGTGGCGGCACGCGGCGGCGAGGACGACCATCGCGGCGATTCCATCATTGCCCGCATCATGGATGTCGGCGCTATTCCCCCGTCGGCACCGATCACTCTTTCCTTTGATCCGTCACGCCTCTATCTGTTCGACGCAGAGACACATGTGACGATCGCCGGCTAACCAGAGTAATCCGATGCCAAGACCTGCAGATGGGAATGCTCCGCCGGGATTGGAGGAGCGCGACGTCCCCACCGGCGCCGCTGCACTGGCAAAGGGCCTCTACCTGCTCGAGGTGATCGGCGATTTCGAAACGCCGCCGCGCTTCAAGGACCTGCAGGCCCGCACGGGCCTGTCCAAGGGCACGCTGGCGCGCATGCTCAACACGCTGGTGCTGTTCCGCCTGGTGCGACACGAGGAAAGCGATGCCACCTACCGGCTGGGGCACCGCCTGTTCGAGCTGGCTCATCGGGTCTGGGAGGAGTTCGATCTGCGCGGCGCGGCGGCGCCGGTGCTGGATCGGCTGGCCGACGACATGTCCGAGACGGTGGCCATCTGCTCCATCGATGGCGAGGAAATCCTCTATATCGATCATCGCAGCCGGGGCGGCGCCTTCGGCTTTCGCATCGAGGTCGGCCGCCGGGCGCCGCTGCACTGCACGGCCGGCGGCAAGGTGCTGCTGGCCTTTGCATCGCCGCAAGAGCAGCGCGCCCTGCTCGACCGGCTGCAATTCGTCCGCTATTCCGACCGCACCATTACGGACCGCGAGACGCTGATCGCCGAGCTGGCGCTGACGCGGGCACGAGGCTATGCGATCTCGATTTCCGAGCATGTGCCCGGCGTCTCCTCGGCCGCCGCCCCGATCTTCGACCATACAGGCAAGGCTATTGCCGCAGTCGGCGTGTTCGGGCCGAGCGAGCGCATCGCCAATGACACGCTCCATATCTGGGGCCGTGACCTCATGGCGGCGGCCCGGCAGGTGTCCGGCAATGTCGGCGCCGCGCCGATGAACATCAATTCCTATGTGCGCAGCGACACGGTGGCCGATCCGGCATTGCAATGTGTGCTGCCCTGGGGGGCGCATCTGGCCGAAGGCCCGCTCTGGTCGAGTGACGAGCAGCGGCTCTATTGGGTCGATATCCTGGCGCCCTCCGTACACCGTTTCGACCCGGCAACCGGGGATAACAAGGAAGTCGTCATGCCGCGCCTGGTCAGCGCGCTGGTGCCGCGCCGGGACGGCGCCTTTGCGGCCCTGACGCAGAGCGGAGTCGCCGCCTTCGATTTCGAGCAGGGCGCCATTTCGGCGCTGGTGAATCCGGAAGCCGACATTCCCGACAATCGCTTCAACGACGGGCGCTGCGACCGGCGCGGCCGGCTCTGGGCCGGCACCATGCCGCTGGATGCGACCAAGCCGACCGGCTCGCTCTATGTCATCGATCCCGACCTGAGCTGGCGGCGCGCCGATACCGGCTTTTCGGTGGCCAACGGGCTCGACTGGAGCCCGGACGACAAGACCTTCTATTTCGTCGATTCCGCGCCGGGCCGCATCTACCAGTATGATTTCGACATCGATGCCGGCGCGGTCTCCAATCGGCGGCTGTTTGCCGAAGTACCCGGCAGCAGCGGCCGGCCCGACGGACTCGCGGTGGACAGCGAAGGCTTTGTCTGGTGCGCCATCTGGGATGGCTGGTGTGTTCGCCGCTATGCGCCCGATGGGCGGATAGATCGGGAAATCCGCATGCCCGTGCCACGCCCCACCAGCGTCGCCTTTGGCGGGCCGGATCTCAAGACGCTCTACATCACCACCGCCCGCGTGCGCTTGCCGTCACGCGTGCTGGCCGAGGCCCCGTTCTCGGGCGGGCTCTTCGCCATCGAGGTGCCGGTGGCCGGCATGCCGCCCGCCGCCTTCGGCGCTTAGGAACGCGATCAGGCCAGGACGCTGCCGCCGGCCACATCCAGTACGATGCCGGATACCCAGCCAGCCTTGTCCGACACGAGGTAGAGCACGGCTTCAGCGACATCGCCCGGCGTACCGAGACGCCGGATAGGATGATCGCGGATCATCGCTTCCTGCCGGTCCGCCGGAATGCGCCGCTGGTTGCTCTCGGTCAGGATCGTTTCGGGGGCCACGCAATTGGCGCGGATGCCGAACGGGCCGGCCTGTGCGGCCAGGCA
>CBIGSA010000060.1:0-14065 GCA_966192215.1 uncultured Devosia sp.
AGCCGATCGGGCTGCTCAAGACCCACGCCAAGGCGCCGCTGGTCATCATGGCCAACTGCAACATCGTTGGACAATGGGCCAAGGCCGAGGTGTTCTACGAGCTGGAGAAGCTGGGGCTGATCTGCTGGGGCGGGCTGACGGCAGGGGCCTGGCAGTACATTGGCTCGCAGGGTGTCATCCAGGGCACCTACGAGATTTTCATGCGCATCGCCGAGAACCGCTTCGGCGGATCGCTGGCGGGCCGGTTCATCCTCACGGCCGGGCTGGGCGGCATGGGCGGCGCGCAGCCGCTGGCCGGGCGCATGGCGGGGGCGGCGATCCTCTGTGTCGATATCGATGCCGAACGCGCAAGAAAGCGCAAGGAGATCGGCTATCTCGAGGAGATCGCGCCGGACCTCGATACCGCGCTTGATATGATCGAGAGGGCCGTGGCGGAGAAGCGGGCGACCTCGATCGGGCTGGTGGGCAATGCGGCCGAGATTTACCCGGAGATTGCCCGGCGCGGCATCGTACCCGATATCGTGACCGACCAGACCTCGGCGCATGACCTGGTCTATGGCTATGTGCCCAAGGGGATGAGCCTAGACGAGGTGAGGCGCCTGCGGGTCGAGGGGCCGGGGCAGCTGATGGCGGCGAGCCAGGCCTCCATCGTCGAGCATGTGCGGGCCATGCTGGCTTTCCAGCAGGCGGGCAGCGAAGTGTTCGACAATGGCAACCTGATCCGCACCCATGCCAAGGCGGGCGGGGTGGAGAATGCCTTCGATATCCCGATTTTCACCGAAGCCTATCTACGACCGCTATTTGCGCGGGCCATCGGGCCGTTCCGCTGGATGGCGCTGTCGGGAGACCCCGAAGATATCCGCAAGATTGACGACAAGCTGCTGGAGATGTTCCCGGACAACAAGATCGTCACCAACTGGATCACGCTGGCGCGAAAACATGTGCCGTTCGAGGGACTGCCGGCGCGCATCGCCTGGCTGGGGCATGGCGAGCGGACCGCTTTGGCGCGGGCGGTCAATGCCATGGTGGCGGATGGCACTTTGGCCGGGCCGGTGGCCTTCAGCCGCGACCATCTCGATGCCGGAGCCATGGCCCATCCCAACATCATGACCGAGCGTATGAAGGACGGCTCGGACGCCATTGCCGACTGGCCGATCCTCGATGCCATGTTGCTATGCTCCTCGATGGCCGACCTGGTGGTCGTCCATTCCGGCGGCGGCGGCTATGCCGGCTATATGACGTCAGCGGGGGTGACCGTTGTGGCCGATGGCACGCCGGAGGGCGATGAGCGGCTGGCGCATGCGCTGACCAATGACACGGCGCTCGGCGTGATGCGCTATGCCGATGCGGGGTATGAGGAGAGCTTTGCGGAGATTGCAGCCAAGGGGATTGGGCATATCGCCCTGGGCTAGCCCTCGAGCCCCGGATGCCGCGGCTTGCGGCGATCGGGGAACAGTGGAATGACGTTGTCGGTAGCGCGGCGGGTCGGGACCGGATGCGGCGTGGGCAGTGGCGCGCGGTTGCGGCGGTCGGGGCCGCGATAGCCGCCCAGGACGCCGACGACGCTGCGGGAGCGCAGGCGGGCCTGGATGCGCTGCAGCAGGTGGCGCGGCGACATCGGCTTGATGATGACTTCGTCGATCCCGGCGCTGATGGCCTGGTGGCGCATCGGCGGGGTGATGGTGCGCGTCAGGGCAATGACCGGCACGTCCTGGCTGATGAGGGCATTGTTGAGACGGATCGATTCGACCATTTCATAGGCCGGGCGCCCTTCGCGGTCGAAATCGCAGACCAGCATATCGAGCGGGGCGATGCGCATATAGGCGATGAGATCGATTTCGCTCTCGAACTGACGCACCTTGAGATGGCTGTCGCCGGCCACCACCATCGCCAGAAGCGACGACAGCGCAGTATTGGCCGCGATAATGGCAACGACCTTGGTCGGCTCTGACACTGGCATCCCCCGAATAGTAAACAGACCGTTACCACGAGGGAATGCTGCAAAGAAGGGGCGGGTTCCGGAAATGGCTAATGGGCGGGGGAAAAGCGGGCACGAAAAAGCCCGCCTGTGGGGCGGGCTTCCGGGAGTCATTGTATCCGTCAGAAATCAGGCGGTGGCTTCCTCGAACATGTGCTCGACATGTTCCCAGTTCACCAGGTTGTCGAACCAGGCTTCGAGGTATTTCGGACGGGCGTTGCGATAATCGATGTAATAGGAGTGTTCCCACACATCGACGCCCAGGATCGGATGGCCGCCATGGACCAGCGGCGATTCGCCATTGGGAGTCTTGGAGACTTCGAGCTTGCCGTTCTTGACCGCAAGCCAAGCCCAGCCGGAGCCGAACTGGGTGGTGCCGGCATTGATGAAGTCGGCGCGGAACTTGTCGAAGCCGCCAAGGTCGGAATCAATGGCCGCCTGCAGCTTGCCCGGCAGCTTGTTGCCGCCGCCATTGGGCTTCATCCAGTTCCAGAAATGGACGTGGTTGTAGTGCTGGCCGGCATTGTTGAACAGGCCGGCATTCTTGCCATAGGCCTCCTTGACGATGTCCTCGAGCGGCAGGATTTCCAGCCCCGAGCCTTCCAGCAGCTTTTCGCCATTGGTCACGTAAGCCTGGTGGTGCTTGTCGTGATGGTATTCGAGCGTTTCGGCCGACATATAGGGGCCGAGCGCATCATAGGCGTAGGGCAGGGGCGGCAGGGTGAATTTCGTGGACATTGTGGCCTCCGATTTTGGATAGACGCTGAGGAATTTCGGCACTGGTATAGGCCGATTGTGACGACACAACAATCAGTTGGAACTGAACGATCCTTCCAATCCGACCGCATTGAGCGCAAAGGCATAGCACTCGGCGGTCTCCTTGAGGCGGTCGAAGCGCCCCGAGGCGCCGCCATGGCCGGCCCCCATATTGGTCTTGAGGTATAATGGCGCATTGCCGGTCTTGGTTGCGCGGAGCCTGGCCACCCACTTGGCCGGTTCCCAATAGGTGACGCGCGGATCGGTGAGACCGGCCAAAGCGAAGATAGGCGGATAGTCCTTGGCGGTTACCTGTTCATAGGGCGCATAGGCGGCGATGCGGGCATAGTCCTCGGGCGAGGCGAGGGGATTGCCCCATTCGGGCCATTCGGGCGGGGTGAGCGGCAGCGTCTCGTCCAGCATGGTGTTGAGCACGTCGACGAACGGGACCTGCGCGATGATGCCACCCCAGAGGTCGGGACGGAGGTTAGCGATGGCGCCCATCAGCATGCCGCCGGCCGAGCCGCCCTGCGCCACGATGCGGCCCTTGGACGAGTAGCCCTTTTCGACCAGCATTTCGGCGGCGGCGATGAAATCGGTAAAGGTGTTGGTCTTGTGCTCGCGGCGGCCCTGCACATACCAGCGATAGCCCTTCTCCATGCCGCCACGGATATGGGCTGTGGCATGGACGAAGCCGCGATCCACCAGTGACAAAGCGGAAATTGAAAAGGACGACGGCATGGACATGCCATAGGCGCCATAGCCGTAGAGCAGGGCCGGAGCGGAGCCATCGAGTTTCGTGCCCTTGCGGTAGAGCACGGTGACGGGAATCTGCTCGCCATCTGGAGCAGTGGCGAAGAGCCGGCGGGTCTCGTAGTCATCAGGATTGTGGCCGGAGGGCACTTCCTGCTCCTTGAGCAGGGTGCGGGCGCCGGTGTCGAGATCCATGTCATAGGTGCGCGACGGCGTGGTCGGCGACGAATAGGTGAGGCGGAAGACCGAGGTGTCGAACTCGTAGCCCACAGACATGCCGAGGGAATAGGCCTCCTCGTCGAACTTGACGGTTTCCTCCGTACCGGTGCGCAGGTCGCGGACAACGATGCGCGGCAGGCCCTCGTAGCGTTCGAGTCGCAGCAGGTGGTTGCGGATGACTATTGTGTCGAGGATCAGCACGCCCTGCTGGTGCGGGATGAGATCGACCCAGTTCTCGGCGCCGGGATTGTCGACCGGCGCGGTGACTACCTTGAAGTCCTCGGCGCCATCGGCATTGGTGCGGATATAGAGCAGACCCTCGCGCTCATCGATATCGTATTCGCGGTCGGTGAGGCGGGGCGCGACCAGGCGGGGCTCGCCGCCCTTCTCGGCATCGATCAGCCAGCACTCCGACGTCTGGTGATCGTGGGCGTCAATGACGATGAACTTGTCCGAAAGCGTGCGGCCGACGCCGACGAAGAAGCCGGGATCCTTTTCCTCGAAGATGATCGGGTCATCGGCCTGATCGGTGCCGATCGCGTGCAGGCGAATGCGGAAGGGGCGGTGATTGTCGTCATATTCGGTGTAGTAGATCGCCTTGGAATCGTTGCTCCAGACATAAGAGCCAGCGGTCTCCTTGATAACTTCGGCGCTATCCTTGCCGGTATCGAGATCGCGGATGACGATGTCGTAATATTCCGACCCGGCACGGTCGGCGGCCCAGGCGAGATAGCGGTGGGAGCGATCATGCTCGGCGCCGGCAAAGCCGAAATAGGCGTCGCCGGCCTCCACATTGCAATCGAGCAGAATGGTTTCCGGGCCGCCTTCACGGGGAGTGCGGACGATGAGGGGGTACTGCTTGCCTTCGAGCATGCGGGAATTATAGGCCCAGGGGCCATCGGGCGAGGCGATGCCGCTATCGTCCTCTTTGATGCGGCCGCGGATTTCCTTGTAGATCGTCTCGCGCAGCTTTTCGGTGCGCGTGCCGAATTCGGCTTCGTAGAAAGCATTCTCAGCCTCGAGATAGGCGCGGATATCGGGCGCCAGCGTCTCGGGCTTCTGCATCACCTCCTGCCAATTGTCCGCGCGCAGCCAGTGGTAGGGGTCGTCGCGCTGGATATTGTGGAAGGTCACGACATGCGACTTCCGGGCGGCGACGGGGGCGATGGGCTTGGTCATGGTGGAATTCCGTGGAGGCGGGCTCACTGACATAGGACGGGGTGAGGGGGATGGGAAGGGGCATCCCGCCGGCGCCGGTCCTGCGCATGATTAGGTATGGGCTGCGACCTTCGTTGGACAAATCCCCGCAGCCGGCCGTTTTGACTTGTCGCGGGAGGATCAATCGGTAAGGTCTTGCGCGCACCGGCCAAAAGAGTCGGAGAGGCAGGAGTAATTGCTTGTGGGGTCAGGCTTGGATGCAGGCATAGCGCTGGTGGCGATCGCGCCATTTGTTGCCGCTGTGCTGGCGCCCTTCATCCATCGATTGGCAAAGCCCTATGCCGGCTGGGTGCTGGCATTGGCACCGGCTTCGATTTTCCTGTTCCTGCTGACGCTGGTCGAGCCGGTGGTGAGCGGCGGGGCTGTTTCCGCCCGCATCGGCTGGGTGCCGGCCTACAACCTGGACCTCTCCTTCCTGGTCGACGGACTGAGCCTCACCTTCGCGCTGACCATTGCCGGCATCGGCACGCTGATCGTGCTCTATTCGGGCGCCTATCTCAAAGGCCATCCGCATCTGGGGCGGTTTCTCGGCTTCCTGCTGGCCTTCATGGGAGCGATGCTGGGACTTGTGCTGGCTGACAACATGCTGGCGCTGTTCATGTTCTGGGAGCTGACCTCGGTCACCTCCTTCCTGCTGATCGGGTTCGACCATACACGGCAGGCGGCGCGCCGGGGCGCCATCCAGGCGCTGGTCATCACCAATATCGGCGGTATGGGCCTGCTGGTCGGCGCCATTGCCGTTCATCACCTCACTGGAAGCTGGGAGTTGAGCGCGCTGGGCGACGAGGTGCGCGGCAGCGGGCTTTACGGGCTGATCCTGGCGCTGTTCCTGATGGCCGCCTTTACCAAATCGGCGCAGGTGCCACTGCATTTCTGGCTGCCCAATGCCATGGAGGCGCCGACGCCGGTTTCGGCGTTCCTGCATTCGGCGACCATGGTGCAGGGCGGCGTGTACCTGCTGGCGCGAACCACGCCATGGCTGGGCGGCACCGACGCCTGGACATGGATCCTGGTCTGTTTCGGCGGCGCGACACTGCTCTGGGGCGGCCTGGGTGCCCTGCGGCAGATCGATCTCAAGCAGATGCTGGCGCAAACCACTTTGGCCTCGCTGGGGCTTTCGGTACTGCTGATCGGGCTGGGTACCGAAGCAGCCATTGCCGCCATGGTGCTCTATTTCGTGGCGCATGCCTTCTACAAGGCAGGCCTGTTCATGGTCGTGGGCGCCATCGATCATGAGGCGGGTACGCGTGACATCACCATTCTGGGCGGCCTGGCCGACCGCATGCCCGTGACCTTTATCGCCGCGGCCCTGGCGAGCCTGGCCATGATCGGCTTGCCGCTGACCCTGGGCTATTTTGCCAAGGAGGAAATGTATCTCGGCCTGCTGAGCGGAGAGTGGCGCGACATTGCGGTGCTGGTTGTGCTGCTGGCGGGCAATGCGCTGCTGGCGGGGGTAGCGATGCTGGTGCTGGTGCGGCCTTTCCTCGGACCCGTTCTGCCGACGCCGAAATCAGCGCATGAAGCGCCTCTCGCCATGCTGGCCGGACCCATCGTGCTCGGCGCGGCGAGCATCGTGGCGTCGGTCATGACCGACTGGCTCGGTCACACCCTGCTCGAACCGGGGGCGGGGGCCGTTCTTGGCGAAGACGTGACCAGCCATCTGACACTCGCCATCAATCCGGCCAGCCCGATCTTCTGGCTGTCGATTGCGACCTGGGCTTTGGGCTATCTCGTCTACCGGCAGGCGGCGGCCATGCGCACGCTGTTGCGGCGCTTCGCGACGGCCCTGGGCTGGACTGCAGATACCTTGTTCGACACCGTCATGTTCGGGCTGATCCGCTTTGCCGGCTCTGTGACGCGCCTGCTGCATCATGGACGGCTGGAAATCTACCTGGTGACGATATTCGTCGGCCTGGCGGTTGCCCTCATCGCGCCGCTGGTGGCGCTCAATGGCTATAATGCGCTGCTGCCCACGGCCGAACTCGGCAACTGGGCAGCCAAACTGGCCTGGCCGCAATTGCAGCCTTATGAATGGGGCATCATCGGCCTGGCGCTGGTGGGCCTCGGCGCGGTGCTGCTGGCAACCAACCGGCTCGTGGCCATCCTGGCGCTGGGCGTGCAGGGCACGGCGGTGGCGCTGACCTTCCTGCTGTTCGGTGCGCCGGACCTGGCCTTCACCCAGTTCATGGTGGAGATATTGTCTGTGGTGATCCTGGCGCTGGTGATGACGCGGCTGCGGCTCGACGAGCATGACCATCGGCCGCTGGAAGACCTGGCGCGCGATGGCACGCTGGCGGTGGTCTGCGGGGCCGGGGTGAGCCTGCTGCTGATGGTCGTATTGTCGGGCGAGCTCGATACGCGGCTTTCGGACCTGTTCACCGCCACCAGCGTGCCGATCGCCCACGGGCACAACATCGTCAACGTTATCCTGGTGGACTATCGCGGCTTCGACACGCTGGGAGAGATCTCGGTGGTGATGGCCGCCGGCATCGCCATCATGGCGCTGCTGCGCAGCCGCCGGGCCAAAGCACGGGCCCTCCCGCCGGGCGCAGGACCGAAGCAGCGGCGGAAGGCGGCGCCATGAACACGATCATCTTCCGCACCATCGCGCCGCTGATCGTGGCGGTCATGTTCGTGTTTTCCGTCTATGTCTGCCTGCGGGGCCACAACGAGCCGGGTGGTGGCTTTATCGGCGGGCTGATCGCGGCCTCCTCCATCGCCATTCTGGGCATGGCCACCGGCGCCGAGACAGCACGGCGGGCGCTGCGCGTCGATCCGCTGTCCATTGCCGGTTTTGGCGTGTTCATCGCCGGCTTTTCCGGGCTGCTGTCGCTGTTCACGGGCTCGCCCTTCATGACCAGCATCTGGCTCTATCTCGAACTGGGCGAGACCACGGTGCCGCTCTCGACGCCCATGGTTTTCGATATCGGCGTCTATCTGGTCGTCTTCGGCACTATTGCCGCGGTGGCCCTGGCGCTGGAAGGCGATGGGGGAGAGAGCTGATGGATTACGTGCTTGCCGCCCTGGTCGGATGCTTCGTGGCCCTGGGTGTCTATCTGCTGCTGTCGCGCTCGGTAATCCGCATGCTGCTGGGCATGACCATTCTGGGCAATGGTGTGAACCTGCTGATCTTCACCGCCGGCCGGTTGACCCGGGAAGTGGCGCCCATCGTACCGCCGGGTTTGGAGCAGCCGGACGGGCCTATCGCCAATCCGCTGCCACAGGCGCTGATCCTCACGGCCATCGTTATCGGCTTTGCCATGTTCAGCTTCCTGCTGGTGCTGGCCTTCCGTGCCTATCAGACCCTCGATGCCGACAATACCGACACGATGCGCGTGGCCGAGCCGGTCGACGAGCCCAACCCGCCGCTGAGCTACTGACATGGTGGATCTGCCCCGAGCAATGATCGAGACCGCAACCGCTGCCTCCGACTGGGTCGTCGTGCTGCCGCTGGTGCTGTGCCTGATGGGGGCCGCCGCGACGCTGATGCTGCGCAGGGCAGGCGGGCTGACCTTCGTCTTCGCCGTGCTGGTCGTTGTTGCCGTCATTGCCTGCGAGGTGACGCTCCTGCTGCGCGTGCTGGACAGCGGCCCGCTGAGCATGACCATGGGCAAGTGGCTGCCGCCTTTCGGCATCAGCTTTGTCGCCGACATTTTCGGGGCAGGCTTCGCGCTGACAGCCGCCGTAGTGACGCTGGTAGTGTTGATCTATGCACAGGGCGAGCGTGGCGCCGAGGACGGGCGCGACGGCTTCCATTCCATGGTGCTGCTGCTGCTTGCCGGCGTGACCGGCTCGTTCCTCACCGGCGACCTGTTCAACCTTTATGTCTGGTTCGAGGTGATGCTGATCGCCTCCTTCGGATTGATCGTGCTGGGCGGGCGCCCCGCGCAGCTCGATGGCGCGGTGAAATACGGCTTCATCAATTTCCTCGCCACGACGTTTTTCCTCCTGGCGCTGGGCCTGCTCTACGGCATGCTCGGCACGCTCAACATGGCCGATATCCTGCGCGTGGCGCCGCAGGCAAATCCGCCGGCAATGGCCGGTATTGCCGCCTTGTTGCTGCTGGCTTTCGGCATGAAGGCCGCCGCCTTTCCCGTGAATGCCTGGCTGCCTGCCTCCTATCACACGCCGCCGGCCGTGATTTCGGCGCTGTTCGCCGGGCTGCTCACCAAGGTGGGCATCTATGCCATGCTACGGAGTCTCGTCGTCCTGCTACCCGGCAGCCGCGACGTGCTGGAGCCGGTGCTGGTGGCCATTGCCGTGCTGACCTTGCTGGTTGCGCCGCTGGGCGCCATTGCCGAAACCAATTTGCGCCGGGCCATCGGCTTCTTCGTCATCGGCGGCGTCGGCTCCGTGCTGGCGGGCATCGCCCTGCCGTCGCTGGCCGGCGTGAGCGGGGCCGGATTCTACGTGTTCCATGCCATATTGACCATGACGGCCTTCTATCTCGTCGCCGGTCTGATCGAGAGCCGCACCGGCCAGACCGACACGCGGCGCATGGGTGGACTCTATGCGGCGAGCACGCCGATGTCCGTGCTGTTTTTCGTGCTGGTACTGGCCACGGCGGGCGTGCCGCCCTTCCTCGGCTTCTGGCCCAAGCTGCTGCTGTTGCAGGCCGGGCTGGGCGAGGGCGACTGGATGGGTGGACTGGTGGCCGTGGCCCTGGTCATCAACGCGGTGTTGACCCTGATTGCCGGCTCGCGGCTGTGGAGTCATATTTTCTGGCGTCCAGCGCCGGAGGGATCGGCGTTTCCGATGCCAGCCGGCTGGCTCCGCTTCGGGGCGACCGGAGCCCTGGTTGCGGTGGTTGTTGCGGCGGGACTATGGCCCAATGGCCTGTTCGAGGCGCTGCGGCTGGGGGCGCCGGACCTGCTTGACCCGTCACGCTATGCCGCCGCCATCGGCCTTGCAGGAGGCACGCCATGAACCCGCTCATGATCGTTATCGTGCTGGCCCTGATCTGGGGCGCCATTACCGGCACGTTCAGCGGGCTTAACCTGCTGCTGGGTGCAGGTATCGGCGTGCTCGCCGTGCTGCTGTTGCGAACGAATTTCGGGCCGCCCCGCCGCCTCCGCCAGTTGCGCAATGCCACATCTCTGGCCGTGCTGTTTCTCTATGAACTGGCGGCCAGTGCGGTGCGCGTGGCCATCGTGGTGCTGACCCCGAACCTGAAGGCGGCCCTGCAGCCGGCCATCATCGCCTTTCCACTGAGCGTGAAATCGGATGCAGAAATTACGCTGCTGGCCAATCTTATCACGCTGACGCCAGGCACATTGAGCGTGGATGTGAGCGCGGACCGCCGCTTCCTCTATGTTCACGCACTGGCCTATGGCAGCCGCGAGTCGCTGATCGCCGACATTGCCGGCGGTTTCGAGGCCAAGGTGCGGGAGGTCTTTGCATGACACCAGCCGATGCCTTGAACCTGACAACGCTGATTGCCCTGGTGCTGCTGGGCCTGGCGCTACTCATCTCGGTGGTGCGCATCATTATCGGTCCGACACTGGGCGACCGGGTGCTGGCGCTGGACCTGATGACCGTCGTCGCCATGGGCTTTGTCGGCGCCATCGCCATCCGCACGGGGCTAATGCTCTATCTCGATATCGCCATTGCGCTGGCACTGCTGGGCTTCCTCGCCACCGTAGCCCTGGCGCGCTATATCCTCTCGCGCGCCGCCGCGAAGGGGAGGGGTGCGCCATGATCGCGGCCATTGCCATCTATGCCGGCTGCCTGCTGCTGTTGCTGGGCGCGCTGTTCAGCCTGATCGCGGCAATCGGCGTAGTCCGCCTGCCCGATCTTTATACCCGTATGCACGCCGCCTCGAAGGCCGGTGCAGTCGGCGGGGGCCTGATTCTGCTGGCCGTCGCCCTGGTTTGCTTCGATGCCGGGGTATCGTTGCGGGCAATAATTGGTTTCATCTTCCTTTTGCTCACCACGCCGGTCTCCGCACATCTGCTGGCAAGAGCAAGTTATAGAACCAGTGATCAAATACACACAAAGTTGGAAGTAGATGACTTGAAGTCTACTGACAGCCAAAATTCCGCCGCATGATTGTCCATATTTCTAACATGTTAATTGCGGCGTATCGGGTTGCGGACCGCATTAAACAGTCATAGGAATATATCGTGGCTGTGACTGCCCTTGTCGTGGCCCAATAAAGAAATATTGGAAGGTTGAAATATGAGTGACACCGCTGTTGCGGCGAGCGGTTACGAGCACGACCTGGTCGAGCTCAGTACCGAAATCGTCTCAGCCTATGTGAGCCACAATTCCGTGAGCGTGACCGATCTGCCCAAGCTGATCGCTGATGTTCATGGGGCCCTGCGCGCCCTGCAGACCAACGAGACCCAGGCTCCTGTCGAAGAGCTCAAGCCTGCAGTACCCGTCCGCAAGTCTGTTGCGGCCGACTACATCATCTGCCTGGAAGACGGCAAGAAGTTCAAGTCGCTGAAGCGCCACCTGCGGACGCACTACAATCTCTCGCCGGAAGAATACCGCGAGAAGTGGGGTCTCCCCGCCGACTATCCGATGGTTGCTCCCAACTATTCGGCGACGCGTTCCAAGCTGGCCAAGGACAATGGCCTGGGCCGCAAGGCCGCCTGAGGCGCCTACTCCGCTAAGAAACGTCGCGTCCAACCGGACCCCGGCGACAACTAGGCTTCAAACGGTCGTCCCCAGGGGCGACCGTTTGAATTTTTGCATCACACTTATCCCCGCAGGCTTTACACCTCGCAAGATATAGGAATTAATTCCTGTAACGCGATGAGGCCTGCTCATGTACGACTCCCTTCCTTCCCTGCATAGCACTATTTCCGGCCGCAGGCGGCCAGCGCCGCCGCGGGTCTGCGACGAAGTGATCGCCCTGGTGGCACGGCAGAAAAACGTGCCGATCCGGCTGCTTATCCACAAAAGCCGCAATAGGAAGGCGGTGGCCAGGGCACGACAGCTGGCCATGTATCTGTCTCATGTCGTACTGGGCCGCAGCCTGATGGAAATCGGCGAAGCCTTCGGCCGCGATAGGACAACTGTCTCACATGCCTGCGCTGTGATCGAGGATATGCGCGACGATCCACGCTTCGACGACGAGGTCTCCGGGCTTGAACGGCAGATCGAGGCATGCCTGGCGGAAGCGGAGGCGCTCGATCATGCCGCATAGCACGCGCGACGACGATATCCTGACGCGCTTGGCCAGCCGCGATGCGAAGGGGCCGGCTTTCCTGGACGCGCATCACCTGGTGGCGGCAACGAGGCTGGAGCAACTGATCCGGCGAGCACAACTCGCCCCGCGGGTCACCATGTCCTACAATCCAGCCAGCGTGGGCGGGGCACGGGCAGGCAATGGCGTGGAAACGGCCTCCGAGGGCGCGGCCGACGCCAGGCGGCGACTCAGCCGCCTGGCCGGCAGGCTTCCGGCCGATTGCTGGGGCGTGCTGTTCGACGTCTGCGGGCTGGGCAAGGGGCTGCAACTGATCGAGACCGAACGGCGCTGGCCCCGGCGCAGCGCCAAGCTGGTACTGCGAATCGGCCTCGATCAGGTTG
Organism: uncultured Devosia sp.; assembly: GCA_966192215.1. GTDB lineage: Bacteria > Pseudomonadota > Alphaproteobacteria > Rhizobiales > Devosiaceae > Devosia. Next base: position 12,461 of record CBIGSA010000060.1, read on the forward strand.
CAAGCCAGTTCGGCCTGTCACCGCATGCCAGCGGCGCCGCTCGCAGTGCCATCGGCGGCTGGCTGGAAAGCCGGCTGCCGCTGATCGCCGAAGGCGATCGGGAGCTCTAGCCACGTCGAGAACTGTAGTCATGGACGGTTGGGGCGCCGTCATATCAAGCTGGCACGGACCAGAAGGTTCAGCTCAGCGCCTTGCCCTCGGCTCGGATGCGATTGACCATGGCCACCAGGCCATTGGAACGCTGCATGCCCAGATGCTCGCTGAGCCCAACCTTTTTGAACCAGGCGACGGCGTCGGTCTCGGCGATCTCGGCGGCGGGGCGGCCCGAATAAAGGGCGATGAGCACGGCGACGAGGCCCTTGGTGATGATGGCATCGGACTGGCCGCGGAAGGTCATGACCGGCGTGCCCCCGGACCGGTCGACGCTGGACACCAGCCAGACATTGGACACGCAACCCTTGACCTTGTTCTCGGCACTCTTGTCCGTCTCCGGCATGTCAGGCAGGGCCTGGCCCAGTTCGATGACATAGTTCAGCCGATCCTCCCAATCGTCGAGGAAGGAGAGGTTTTCGGCAATGTCCTGGAAGGCTTGGGGTTCGCTCATGGCGGACTATCTAGTCAAACCGGCCCGGCTTTACCAGAGTCTCTGTCGGCCTCAGGCCATCGCCATCCGGCGAACCGGGGCAGAGCGCGCCACCGCATAGAGGGCGCCGCTGTGATTGTGGCGCGCACGGCGCGCACGGGAGCGCTTGATGTCCCGTTTGCGCGGGAGCGGAAAATCGGCGCCGCGATAAAGGGCGGCGAGATCGTCACCCGCAAAGGTCGCGTCGCCGATCTTGAGCATGGCGCCATGCAGGCTCACCGGCGCGGCTTCTTCGAAGGCGAAGCGGATGGCCTGGGCGGCGGTAGCAAAGGTGCGGCCACCCTGCGCAATTGCAGTGTGTCGGTCGCTGCCGAGGTAAAGCTCGGCGCGAGCGTGATAGTCAGGGAATGTCATGGTTGTCTCTATTGGGCCCGGGCGATGCCGGCGGGCCTTGTCTGTGCCCCGGCAAGGCCGGAGGCGGCATCCGAGCCCGCCGGTGGCGGGCTCGGAGCAGTCTTACTTTACGAGCGTCAGGTTCGTCGCCGAAATCTTGCCGTCACGGCCATTTTCGAGCTCATAGGTGACCTTGTCACCTTCATAGAGCCCGGCCAGGCCGGAACGTTCGACGGCCGACACATGGACGAAAGCGTCCTTGCTGCCGTCTTCGGGCGAAATAAAGCCGAAGCCCTTGGTGGAATTGAAGAATTTTACGGTGCCGGTAATCATGGCTTAATCTCTCAGGTCGTGCCCAGGCCAAAGGCCAGCAAGCATCATTACTGCCGGACGACATGTCGGGCAGGGTAAAAACGCTCTCAAAAACAGGGGGTGACCAAACCGGCAAGCCGGGATCAGATAGCCATGTAGCTCAAACGTATGCAGAACATATAGGCGCATATGGTGTCGATAGCAAGGCAGGCCCCTCGAGCAAAGAAAATGCCCCAAGCACGGGGCAGCGTGCCTGGGGCCAAGGCCAGGGATCGCTGGAGTGCGTCGCTTGGGGAAGTGACGCGATCCCTGGGGTC
>CBIGSA010000061.1:0-14037 GCA_966192215.1 uncultured Devosia sp.
GACGGCCTCGGTTTCCATATCCCCAAGGGCTATATCTATGCCGCCATGGGCTTCTCCGTGCTGGTCGAAGCGGTGAACATCATCGCCAAGCAGCGCCGGCTGGCGCGGACGGGCGGCACGGCCGCGAAGCCACAGATGACCCCGTTTACCGGCGATACCGGTTCGGTTTCGGCGGCGGCCGGCGTTGCCGCCGTGACCGGAAAGAGGCCGAGCCCCAAATCCAGCCCAACAGCACGGGCGCAGGCGCGGCCCAAATCGGCGCCGCGCAAGCCCAAGGCGCCGAAATGAGCCGGGCGGTCATTGTCCACCAGACCGGTGGTCCCGAAGTGCTGACACTGGAAGACCGGACGATCGGTGCGCCCGGTCCGGGCCAGGTGGCTTTGCGCCAGACCGCCATCGGGCTCAATTTCATCGATACCTACCAGCGTTCGGGGCTTTATCCCGTGCAAACGCCCTTCGTGGCAGGCAATGAAGGCGCTGGCGTCATCACTGCGGCTGGCGAGGGCGTGACCGGGCTCAAAGTCGGCGATCGCGTGGCCTATCAGGGGCAGGTGGGCGCCTATGCCGCCGAGCGGCTCGCTGCGGCCGATCGCATGGTGCCCGTTCCCGACGGCATCGATGACAAAACCGCCGCCGCCATCATGCTCAAGGGGCTGACGGCCTGGTACCTGCTGTTCAAGACCTGGCCTGTCGCCAAAGGCGAAACCATACTCTGGCATGCCGCAGCGGGCGGCACCGGGCTCATCGCCACGCAATGGGCCAAGGCCCTTGGCGTCACCGTGATCGGCACGGCCGGCAGTGCCGAGAAGGTGGCGCTGGCCAAGGCGCATGGCTGCGACCATGTCATCAACTACGCCGAAGAGGATTTCGCCGCCCGCGTGCGCGATATCACCGGGGGCAAGGGCGTCGACGTGGTCTATGATGGTGTCGGCAAGGCGACCTTCGAGAAATCGCTCGATTGCCTCAGGCCGCGCGGGCTGATGGTGAGCTTCGGCAATGCCTCGGGCGTGGTGTCAATCCCCGACATTACGCTGCTGGCGCGCAAGGGCTCGCTATATGTGACGCGGCCGACCGGTGCGGCCTATCTGGCCAAGCGCGAGGACCTGCTGGAAGGGGCGGAGCTGCTGTTCGCGGCGGTGCAAAGCGGCGCCATCAAGGTCGAAATCGGCAAGACATACCCGCTGGACGAGGCGGCGGATGCCCATCGCGCGCTGGAAGCGCGCGAAACAACGGGCTCGGTAGTGCTGCTGCCCTAAGGCGGCGCACTCTGGACAGCCCGCCGCTCTGCGGCTAAAGGCTGAGCCGACGGAAGGGTGGCAGAGTGGTCGATTGCAGCGGTCTTGAAAACCGCCGATGTGCAAGCATCCGTGGGTTCGAATCCCACCCCTTCCGCCAGATCCAAGAGGAAGCCCAGTGAGCCGGAAGGAATTTGATGCATCGCGAATGCGGCGGATAAAGCGGTTTGCCGCGCGCTACGGGCTGACCATTCTCACCGACGAGAAGATGAAGGTGCTTGGCCATGCCGGCGGCCACGCCATCCGCGACGATGAGAGCTTCAAGATCATCTACGGAAATGTGCCCAAGCCATTCTCGGCGAGCCTTGATGATATCGAGGCCTGGCTCGAGGCGAATACAGCGCCGGAAGAGTAAGCGTCTCTGCCCCTTCTGGCAATTGCCCATGGACCGGGCAGGCGCCGATTTCCATTATTTATTCCGTAACAGGAATCGCCGCACAATCGCTCCATTGGCTAACTTGGAGGCGCGTTATTGTGTTCACTCTGATTAACGCCGACGCCGAAGACGACGACGCCGAAATCACCGATCCCCAGGAAATCGCAGAGCTGTTCGCTGCCATTGCCGCTGTCGCCATCGAGGCGATCGGCGTCGGGCAGGCCCGGGAGCTTTTCGAAGCCGTGATCGAACAGGACGGCAAAGATCCGAACTGACCGGAGCTTCGCCCCGGCAGGTCAATCCGGCTGCACCCCAAGGGTTGCGGCATAACCGAACGGTCTTCCGAGCGCGGCAGAGTTCCGCCGCTTATGGACCGGGTTGACTGATCCGGGCGGGTCCGACAGGACTTGCCGAATGCTCCAGCCCAGGGCTGAACATGACCGGCTTGTCCGACCCCATGACATTTCCCGCGCCGACGATCGTTCCGCTCGGTGACAGCAGTCTTCTGGTGCGCTTCGGCAGCGCCTTGACCGATGCTGCGAACCGCGCGGCCATCGCGCTGGCCCTGTCGCTGGATCGCGCGCCTGTTGCGGGCGTGATTGAGCTCGTGCCGCAGCTGGTGTCGGTGCAATTGCGCTATGACCCGCTCGTCTCGACGCCGGCCGCGATTGCCGGCGAATTGCGCCTGCGACTGTCCGCGTTGGGCGATTCCGCACCTGTGGCGGCAAGCTGGACCATTGCCATGCGGTTCGACGGACCTGACCTCGACGAGGTGGCGGCCACCCTGGGCATGGACGTGCCCGATTTCATTGCGGCGCATAATGCCGGCCCCTTGCGCGTGCTGGCAACGGGTTTTGCCCCGGGCTTCGTCTATTGCGGCCTACATGCGGACCGGCTCGTCCTGCCGCGCCGGACCACGGTTCGGTCCGCCGTACCGCCGGGGAGCGTGCTGTTCGCGGCGGGCCAGACGGCCATAGCGGCCACCGAAATGCCGACTGGCTGGCATGTGATCGGGCAGACCGATTTCCGCAACTTCGACGCCGCGGCAACCCCTCCGACACGGCTCGGGGCGGGCGATGCCGTGACTTTCACGGTGGTGCCATGAGCACCCGGCTGACCATAATGCGGGCGGGGCCGCTCACCAGCATCCAGGACGAAGGGCGTTTCGGCATGCTGCGCCATGGCATCAGCGCCTCGGGGCCGATGGATGCCGGGGCCTATGCGCAGGCAGGCGCGCTCGCCGGGGGCGGTCACGGCGGCGTGGAATTCACCATGGCCGCGCTGGAAATCCGGCTGGAGCTGGGGCGGTGCCGTGTGGGCTTTGCCGGCGGCCACTTCACGGTGAAGCTCAATGGTCAGGCTCTGGCCTGGCCTGGCCATGCGGCGCTAAAAAGTGCCGACGTGCTGGCGATCACGCCGGGGCAGTGGGGGAATTACGGCTATCTGCGGTTCGACGCGGACATCACAGTCGAACCAGTGATGGGCAGTATCGCCACCAGCAGCCGGGCGCGGCTGGGCGGGCTGGAGGGCCGGGTGTTGCGAACCGGCGACGTGATTGGCCTGGCCGGCAGGGAGGGCGGCACGGCGGTCGATTCCGTTCGACCCGAGCCTGTGACCGGACCGATTCGGGTGATCTGGGGTCTGCATGCGGACAGGTTTCCGCAGGCCCTGCGAGACCGGTTTCTCGCGACGGCGTTCACCGTGTCGTCGCGGCTCGACCGCATGGGCGTACGGTTGGATAATGGAGCAGGCGTGTTTGTTGGGGCGGAAAGCCTGTCGCTGGTGTCGGATGCCATCGTGCCGGGCGATATCCAGATCCTGGGCGACGGCACGCCGATCGTGCTGATGCGCGACCACCAGCCGACCGGCGGCTATCCACGCATTGCCACCATTATCAGCGCCGATCTCGACAGGTTTGCGCAGCTGCGTCCCGGAAGCCCGGTTGCCTTCGAGCCCGTCACTGTGGAACATGCCCACGCGCTGTTGCGGAGCCGCTGACATGACGTCGATCGACCTCAATGCCGACCTGGGCGAGGGCATGGGGACTGACGAGGACCTGCTCGATATCGTATCGAGCGCCTCCATCGCCTGTGGCGGTCATGCCGGCGACGCCCCGACGATCCGGCATATCCTGAGGATCTGCAAGGCGCGCGGCGTGCGGGCGGGAGCGCATCCAGGCTATGCCGACCCGAAAAGGTTCGGCCGCTTCCGCGTGGTCATGCCGCTCGACCAGTTGCTGGGGCAAATCCGCAGCCAGTTGTTTCTCGTCCGCTTCATCGCCGACGAGGTTGGCGTGAAGCTGAGCTATGTGAAGCTGCATGGCGCGCTGGCCAACCAGACGGCGGAGGAACTGGCTTTCGCCGTCGGTATCTTTGCCACTATCCAGGCCATGGACCCGAAAATGGCGGTGCTTGCGCTCGACAACAGCCAGCAGGTGCGGGCAGCCAAGGCCGTGGGCATGCCGCTTATCCGCGAAGCCTATGCCGACCGGGCCTACACAGCCGAGGGCCTGTTGGTGCCGCGCACGCAGGAGGGCGCGGTGATCCATGACGCCGAGGCGGTCATTGCCCGCTGCCTGCGGCTGGCCAGGGAAGGGGAGATTGTGGCGATCGACGGCACGGTCCTCAAATCCACGGCACGCTCGATCTGCCTGCATGGTGATACGCCCGGCGCAGTCGATCTCGCCCGCGACGTGCGCGATGCGCTCGAAGGCGAGGGAATCGAAATCAGCGCCGGCGCGCCGGAAATGCCGGAAGAATGACTTACCCTGGGCCTCTCGACAGGGAGAGGTGAGATCGGCGGAATGCCTTGGCCAAAAGGCCCAGGGTAGCTGGGGTCGCCGCTACCTAGATAGCCAGGTATTCGTGGCGAAGCTCGGTATTGTCGAGAACCTCCTTGGCGGTACCGGAGAAGGCAACTTCGCCGGTATCGAGGATCACCGCGCGGTCGGCCAGCTTAAGGGCGGCCACGGCATTCTGTTCGACAATGATGGTGGTAATGCCCAGCGGCTTGATCGAATGCAGGATGCGCTCGATTTCGTGCACGATGACCGGCGCCAGTCCTTCATAGGGCTCGTCGAGCAGCAGGAGCTTCAGGTCGCGGGCCAAAGCGCGGGCAATGGCCAGCATCTGCTGCTCGCCGCCCGACAGGGTCACGCCTTCCTGCTTGCGGCGCTCGGCCAGACGGGGGAAGCTCTCGTAAATCTGCTCGAGGCTCCAGCCATTGCCGGGGGCCACCTTGGCCAGGGTGATATTCTCTTCGACGGTGAGGCCGGAAATGATCCGGCGGTCTTCCGGTACGAGTTGGATGCCCGCGCGTGCTGCCTCGAAGCTCTTCATCTGGTGGATCGGCTTGCCGTCGAGCCAGATCTCGCCCTGCCGCATCTGCGGACTGTCGGTGCGGGCGATCGTGCGCAGCGTCGAGGTCTTGCCGGCGCCATTACGTCCGAGCAGGGCGAGGATTTCGCCCTGGCGGATATCGAGCGACACGCCCTGCACGATATAGCTCTCGCCGTAATAGGCATGCATGTCGCGGACGGAGAAGAAGGGCCGCGAGGTTTCGACCGACGCGGCCTGGCTGCTGGAGACGATCTGGGTTTCCATGGCAATCGCACTCATCAATGGGCCCCTCCGAGATAGGCTTCCTGCACCTTGGGATTGCCGCGCACCTGGTCGGGCGTGCCATCGGCGATGATCCGCCCCTGGGCCAGCACCGAGATCTTGTCGGCCAGCGAGAACACGACATGCATGTCATGCTCGATGATGACCTTTGTCATGCCGCGGCTCTTGATTTTCTTCAGAAGTTCGATCGTGGTGTTGGTGTCGTGGCGGCTCATGCCGGCGGTCGGCTCGTCCAGCAGCAGCAGGCGCGGATGCTGGATCAGGCACATGGCCAGTTCCATGCGGCGCTTGTCGCCACGGCTGAGGCTGCCCGCCGTCATGTCGCGGCGATTGTGCATGCCGACATCTTCCAGCATGTCCTCGGCTTCCTGGCGGATTGCCGTTTCGCTATCGAGCGAGCGCAGCAGGTTGAGCTTGAAGGCACCGTCACGCTTGGCGAGAGCGGGGATCATCACGTTCTGCAGCACGGTGAGGTCGGCGAAGATTTCCGGCGTCTGGAACACGCGGGCAATGCCGAGCTGGTTGATCTCGTAGGGCTTGCGGCCGGTCAGGATGGCGCCGTCGAACACCACCTGGCCGCTGGACGGTGCCAGCTTGCCGATGATGACATTGAGCAGCGTGGACTTGCCCGCTCCATTGGGGCCGATAATGGCATGGGTCTGGCCTTCCTCGACCTGCAAGTCGATATCGGCCAGGGCATGCAGCCCCCCGAAGCGCTTGTGGACATCGGCAACGTGCAGGACGACATTGGGTGTGGTCATGGCTCTAGCGTCCTATTCGGCGGGTTGCGGGTGCGGCGAGGTCTTCGCGGGCTTGTCCGGCGACCTGCGCGAGCGGTCGAACAGGTGCCAGAGGCGCCGTACGCCTTCCATAATACCGCCGGGCAGGAAAACCACGATCAGCACGAACACCAGCCCCAGCGTGAGGAACCAGCCTTCGCCGACGAACTTGCCGGCAATGGCGACCAGCACATTGTCGACGCCATCGGGCAGGAAGTCGAAGAAGCGGTGCAGGATCGTGTCGTTGATGGCCGAGAAGATGTTCTCGAAATACTTGATGAGCCAGGCGCCAATCACCGGGCCCACGAGTGTGCCCGCGCCACCCAGGATGGTCATCAGCACCACCTCGCCCGACGCCGTCCATTGCATGCGCTCGGCGCCGGCCAGCGGATCGGTAACCGCCAGCAGCGCGCCTGCAAGGCCGGCATACATGCCCGATATGACAAAGGCAGCCAGTGTGTAGGGCTTGGTATTGAAGCCGGTATAGTTCATCCGGGTCTGGTTCGACTTGATGCCCTTGAGCATCATGCCGAAAGGCGAACTGGTGATGCGTTGCGCGATGAAGAAGGCCAGGATCAGGAAACCGGCGCAGAAGTAGAAGCCTGCAAAGCCGCCGAGCGACTGACCGAGCAGGGTGGGTACCGGCTGACCCGTAAAGGTCTGGCCGGTCATCTGGTCGAGATAGCGAGCATCGTTCAGCGTAAGCTGCAGGCCCGTTTCGCCATTGGTAATGGGCGTCAGCACCGAATAGGCCAGGTTGTAGCTCATCTGCGCGAAGGCGAGCGTCAGGATCGAGAAGTAGATGCCAGAGCGGCGCAGGCTGACAAAGCCGATGATGAGCGCGAACAGGCCCGATACCAGGATGGCGAAGATCATGGCCGGAATGGCATCGAGGCTGAGCAGCTTGAACGACCAGACGGCGGCATAGGAGCCCACGCCAAAGAAGGCGGCATGGCCGAAGCTGAGATAGCCGGTAAGGCCGAACAGGATATTGAAGCCCACGGCGAAGATGCCGAAGATCACGAAGCGCTGCAGCAGATCCGGATAGGCTGCACCGAACGGGTGCAGCCAGATCGGCATCGCCAATACGGCAACGGTAAAGCCCAGGAACAGCAGCAGGTCGTTGCGGGACATGAGGTGCATATCAGGCCTCCATCACGCCACGGCGACCGAACAGGCCACGCGGCAATACCAACAGAATGACGACGGCGACGAGATAGATGATGATCTGGTCGATGCCGGGAATAAGCGCCTTGACCTGCGTCATCGAAGCGAAGGACTGCAGGATGCCGAGCAGGAACCCCGCGGCCACGGCGCCGGGCAGCGAGCCCATGCCGCCCACCACGACCACCACGAAGCTGAGGACCAGGAAATCCATGCCGATATGATAGTTCGGGGGCAGGAGCGGCGTGTACATCACGCCCGCCATTCCTGCGACGACGGCGGCCAGGCCGAACATGATGGTGAAGCGCCGGTCGATATTGATGCCGAGCAGGCCCACCGTCTCACGGTCCGCCATGCCCGCCCGAACCACCATGCCGAATGTGGTGAATTGCAGGAAAGCGAACACGCCGCCAATCAGCACCGCCGAGAACAGGAAGTAGATCAACCGCCAGATCGGGTAGGTGATGACATTGGCCTGCATGCCCAGGAAGGCGCCGATATCGGCCGCGCCACGCAGATCGGTGGGCATCGGCTGAGGAATGGGATTGGGCCCGAAGAAGGATTTGATGACTTCCTGCGCCACGATGGCCAGGCCGAAAGTCACCAGAATCTGTTCGGCATGCGGGCGCTTGTAGATGTGCTTGATGATGCCGCGCTCGAGCGCGATGCCCACCAGCAGCATGATGGGGATGGTGATAATGATCGAAAACGGCACCGAGTAATTCACCAGCACCGCGCCGAAATCGCCGAACCAGGCCTGCACCAGGGGTTCGCGTACTTCCAGCGGTGCCCCCCAGGGCGACAGCTTTTCGGGGTCGATCGTGACCGTTTCAAGGGTGAGCAACTGCCGGAATGTCACGGCGCAGAAAGCACCGAGCATGAACAGCGCCCCATGGGCGAAGTTGACGACGCCCAGCGTACCGAACACCAGAGTGAGACCGAGAGCGATGAGCGCATAGGCAGCGCCCTTGTCCAGGCCGTTGAGGAATTGAAGAAAGATGACTTCGAACATGGTGTGCTCCGGTTCGACACGGTCTTGCCGTAACCTGTTGCCGCCTGATCGCTTGCCGCCACCGGAACTGGCCGGTGGCGGCAAGCGCTAGATTGGCGGTCGTTTGCGACCTACGCAGATCAGGCGCAGAGCGGCACGGGCTCTGCCGGCCCGAGCTCGCCGCCGAAGATCGACGGATCGTAGGCCACGGTATCGCGCGATATCTCCTGCACGACGTTGAGCACGTCGAACTCGCTGGTCGGGTTTTCGTTACCCTGGACGACCAGGACGCTCTTGATGCACTGATGGTCTTCGGCGCGGTAGAGCGTGGGGCCATTGCCCATGCCGTCGAATTCATGGCCTTCCAGGGCCTTGATGACTTCGGGCGGATAGAAGGTGCCGGCGCGTTCGACAGCGTCTGCGTAGAGCAGCGCCTGAACATAGGCCGTGTGGGCGGCCTGGGACGGCGGCGAACCATAGGCTGCGCCGAACGACTTGGTGAAGGCAACAGTGCCCGGATCCTGCAGGTTCCAGTGCCAGTTGGACGTGCCGAAGATGCCCTTGACATTCTCGCCGGCACCCTTGGCCATCAGCTCGGAGATGAGTGGTGTGACGATCTGGAAGTCCTTGCCATTGGCCTGGCGGTCACGCATGCCGAACTGTACGGCCTGGGTGAGCGAGTTCACCATGTCCAGGCCATAGTGATTGAGGATCAGCACGTCGGCGCCGGAATTGAGGATCGGCGTCAGGTACTGCGAGTAGTCAGTAGAACCGAGCGGCGTGCGGACGGCGGCCACGGTTTCCCAACCAAGGGCCTCGGTGGCGTTCTTGATCGATTCTTCCTGCGTCCAGCCCCAGGTATAGTCGGCGGTCAGGTGATAGGCGCGGCGGTCGTTGCCATATTCCTGGCCAAGCACCGGAGCCAGGCCGATGCCCGACTGGTAGGCATTGAAGAAATGGCGGAAGCCATAGCGCCGCTTATCCTTGCCGGTGGTGTCGTTGGAGTGGGTCAGGCCCGCCATGAAGATGACGCCCATTTCCTGGCAGAGGCCCTGCACGGCAATGGCTTCGCCCGAGGACGAACCGCCGGTAATCATGATGGCACCATCGCGCTCGATCATGCGGGTGGCGCCGGCGCGGGCCACGTCGGACTTGGTCTGGCTGTCGGACGATACGTACACGACCTTCTTGCCCAGGATGCCGTTGCCCTTGAGGGCCGTGGGAGCCAGCACGCTGACCAGGCCTCCATCGCCCTCACCATTGATGTGGGCGATTGCCAGTTCGTAAGCCTTCTGCTCGTCAGCGCCTTCCTCGGCATAGGTGCCGGTCAGCGGCAGGTTGAGGCCGAAGGTAACGGTGTCGCCAGTTGGGTTGTTGCAGAATTCCTGCGCCCAGGCGCCCTTGGTGAACATAAGGGGCGCAACGCCCGAGCCGATGATGCCGGCCATGCCGGTCTGCAAGACCCTGCGGCGAGACAAGCCACGCTTCAAAAGTGTCATTGATTTCCTCCTTTTGGCGCGGGGCGGCTGATACATGGCCAGCAGCTCACCGCAGCTCGATTATGGCGCTCGGAAGAAAATGACGGCAATAGGTCATTGTAATTAAACAGATATTCTGTAAATTGTTGTTCTCATTCGGGGATGAATTAGTCAATTCGTTGACAAGCGGGGAGGGTGGCATGCGTGCGCCAATCGGCTTTCGCATCAGCAACAGGCGGAAATCACTCAAGATTTCTCAGGCTTCGCTTGCAAGAAGCCTGGGGATTTCTCCCAGTTATCTCAACCTCATCGAGAACAACAAACGCGATATTGGTGGCGCTTTGCTGAACCGCGTGGCCGCGCAACTGGACATCGACATCGATGAACTCGCCGGCCGCGCCGAACAGAAGCTGCTGCAGGACCTCGAGGAGGCCTTTGCCGACCCCATGGTCGAGTCGCTGCCCTTCCGGCCCGACGAGAGGCGTGAACTGGTGGCGCAATATCCCGCCAGCGCGGCGGCGCTGGCGCGCATGCATCGGGCCTATTCGGCCGCCATTGCCAATGCCGACGCCTATGCCGACCGGCTGCGCTCCGATCCGCTGCTGAGCCAGTTGCTGCACCAGATCCTGTCGGGCATCACGGCCGTCCGTTCCAGCGCGGAAATCCTTGAGGACGTGACCGACCTGGACGAGGCGGAACGTCGGCGGTTCCTCGCGGCCATCGGGCGCGATGCGCGGACCCTGTCTGATGTCGCGCGCAACCTTATCGGCCAATTCGAGACCTCGAGCCGTGGCCGGCGCAGCGTTTCGCCGGCTCGCGAAATCGACGACCTCATCATCGAGCAGGAGAACCATTTCCCCGAGCTGGAAAGGGTTGCCGATGCGCTGCGGCAGGAAATCGTCAAGGCAGGACCATTCGGCATCGCTACATTGACCGACCTGCTGGCTGGCAAGTTCGGCATCGCTGTCGTGGTGGGCGGCGAGCCGCCCGAGCCGGAATTTCCCGGCCAATACCGCTTCGACCCATCGCGGCGCATCATGTGGTTCCATGGCGCGTCCACGCTGGCGACGCGGCAGTTCCAGCTCGCCCGGCTTTATGGCGAGCTCGCCGCCGCCGACGCCATAGCCCATGAGCTCGAAAGCGCCACCCTGTCGACGCCGACGGCGCGTCGCCTGGCCTCCCGCGCCGTGGGGTCGTACCTGGCCGGCGCCGTGGTCTTTCCGTACTCGCGCATGCTGGAGGACGCGGAGGCTTCCGCCTATGACATCGACCATCTGCGGCAGGTCTATCATGCCAGCTTCGAACAGGTGGCCCACCGCCTGGTAACGCTGCGGCGGCCGGGCGAAGAGGGCATTCCCTTCGGTTTCCTGCGCTCGGACCCGGCGGGACGATTGACCAAGCATTTCCCGCTGCCCGGCCTGCTGCTGCCTAATAGCGGGCATGCCTGCCCGCTCTGGGCCATCTATGGCGCCTTTCGCACCCCCGATGCCCTGCTGCGGCAAGTGGTGCGATTCTCCGATGGGTCGCGCTACCTGTTCCTGGCGCGCACGGTGCAGCGCCGTCCCAATTCGTTCCGCGAGCAGCCGGCCATGGCCTCGGTCATGCTGGCCTGCGACATGCTGCATGCCGACCGGACTATCTATGCTTCGGGGCTCGATCTCGCGGACCTTTCGGCGGATATTCCGGTCGGTCCGAGCTGCCGGCTCTGCACGCGCCGCAACTGCGCCAGCCGGCAGGAGGAAGCGCTGTCGCCCGGCGGAAGCCGCACCGGAATCCGCGCGCCGCTGCTGTCCGCCGATTTGGGCCTTGGCGATCCGGCATGATTGCGATTTAGTGAGCAGACACGCGGAGGGGAGACCGCGTGTGTCTGGGGGGATTTTGGCAGTCGATGTACTCATTGCCGAGGACGAGCCGAGCATATTGGAATCGCTCGACTTCATCCTGCGACGCGCGGGCTGGACGATCAGCGCGGTCACCGATGGCGAGGCGGCGCTGGAAGCGGTCCGCCGCCTGAAGCCGCGCGTGCTCGTGCTCGACGTAATGCTGCCCAAGCGCAGCGGCTTCGAGGTGCTCAAGCAGATCAGGGCGGACGTGGAGACCCATGCCCTGCCGGTGCTGATCCTCACGGCCAAGGGGCAGCAGCAGGACCGGCGCATTGCCGAAGAATTCGGTGCGGACGTGTTCGTAACCAAGCCCTATGCCAATGCCGAGGTCGTCGGGGCGGTGCGGCAGCTACTGGGTGAAAATGGCGGGGCGCCGTAGGATCCGCGGCGGCATGCTGCTGCTGACCGTATTCGGGGCATGCCTCATGCTGCCGCCGCTGGTCTATGTATTCGACCAGCCCATAGCGCATTTCGGCATTCCGCAGATCGTGCTGTATCTGTTTGCCTTGTGGCTGGCCCTGATTGCCGGCACGGCCGTGCTGACCCACGCGCTGCCACGTGAGGGTTCGGGAACCGATCCTGGCGAGGGCGAGCGCTGATGCTGTCCGCCGATTTCGTCATCGCCACCGCTGTGGGCTATGTGGGCCTGCTCTTCGTGCTGGCCTATTTCGGCGACCGGCGGGCACGGGCCAATACGCGCTCCTTCCTGCATTCGCCGGCCGTCTACACCCTTTCCATCTCGGTCTATTGCACGAGCTGGACCTTCTATGGCGCCGTGGGCAATGCGGCGCGCAGCGGGCTGGAATTTCTCACCATCTATCTTGGCCCGACCCTGATTTTCGTCGGCTGGTGGTTCCTGTTGCGCCGCCTGGTCCGCATCAGCCATGACCAGCGCATCACCTCGGTGGCCGATCTGCTGTCGTCGCGCTTCGGCAAGTCCAACCGGCTGGCCGTGCTCATCACCTGCATCGCCGTCATCGGCATCGCGCCCTATATTGCCCTGCAGCTCAAGGCGGTGACCTCGTCGATCCAGGCGGTGGCCGGTTCGTCCGAATTCGGCCGCGGCAGCCTCAAGGGCATCGACGATGTCAGCCTGGCCTTCGGCGTCGCGGCGGGCATGGCCCTTTTCACCATCCTGTTCGGCACGCGCCATGTCGATGCCAAGGAACAGCATCATGGCGTCGTCGCCGCCATCGCCTTCGAGGCCGTCGTGAAGCTGGCGGCATTGCTCGCGGTCGGTATCTTCGTCGTCTTTGTCGGCGGGGGGTTCGAGAATATCTTCAGCAAGGCGGCCGAGGTCGGCATCACCGTGGATGCCAGCGACACATTCGACTCCCGCTGGCTGACGACGCTGGCGCTATCGGTGGCAGCAATCGTCTGCCTGCCGCGGCAGTTCCAGGTGACGGTGGTCGAGAATTCCGACGAAAACCACCTGCGCGTGGCGAGCTGGGCCTTTCCCGGCTACATGCTGCTGATGAGCCTGTTCATCCTGCCCATTGCCATTTTCGGCATGACCACGATGCCGGCGGGCTCCAACCCCGACATGTTCGCGCTGACCCTGCCCATGGCCTTCGGGCAGGACGCACTGGCGCTTTTCGCCTTTATCGGTGGTTTCTCGTCGGCCACCTCGATGATCATTCTGGAATCCATTGCGCTGTCGATCATGGTTTCCAACCATATCGTCATGCCGCTGATCCTGCGCTTCAGTCCGGTGGGCAGCGGGGACGGGCAGGGGGTCACCAGCCTGCTGCTGATCGCGCGGCGCTTTTCCATCGTACTGATCCTGTCGCTGGGGTTTTTCTACTTCTTTTTCACCCGCGATTCCGACGCCCTGGCGCCAATCGGGCTGATCTCCTTCACCGCCATCGCCCAGTTCTTCCCGGCGGTGATCGCCGCCCTGTTCTGGCGCGACGCTTCGCTCAAGGCAGCGACGGCCGCCATCGCCGCGGGTTTCGTGTTCTGGGTCTGGTGCAGCTTCCTGCCGTCCTTCGAGTCGGTGTCGCCGCAAGTGGCCACGCTGCTGGCCAATGGTCCCTGGGGTATTTCCTGGCTGCGGCCGGAGGCCATGTTCGGGCTCAACGGCCTTGACCCGCTGGCCCATGCCGCATTCTGGAGCCTGCTGGTAAACATCCTGACGCTCACCCTGGGCTCACTGCTGACCAGCCAGTCGGCGCTTGAGCGCATACAGGCCAGCGTCTTTGTCGACGTCTTCAAGCGCGGGCAGGCAACGCGGGGCAATTTCGTGCGCGGCTCGGCAACCGCCAACGACCTGTTCTTCGTCGCCGAGCGGGTGTTGGGCGAGCGCCGCGCCGCGGCCCTGTTCGAAACCGAAGCGCGGGTCAGCGGCGTGGAGCCCGACATGCTGGAGCCGTCGCCTGAATTCATCGGACGGCTGGAGCGCGAGCTGGCCGGCTCCATCGGCGCCGCCTCGGCGCATGTCATGCTGTCCAA
>CBIGSA010000062.1:0-13921 GCA_966192215.1 uncultured Devosia sp.
TGCGGCTGATGTTCAAGACCATCCTGCCCAATTGCCTCGCCCCGCTGATCGTGCAGGCGACGCTGAGCTTTTCCAGCGCTATCCTCGACGCGGCAGCGCTTGGCTTCCTGGGCTTGGGCGCCCAGCCGCCCACCCCCGAATGGGGCACCATGCTGGCCGAAGCGCGCCAGTTCATCCTGCGCGCCTGGTGGGTCGTGACCTTCCCGGGCCTGGCCATCCTCATCACCGTGCTGGCGATCAACCTCGTCGGTGACGGGTTGCGCGACGCGCTCGATCCCAAGCTCAAGAGGAGCTGAGACATGCCCCTGCTTGAAATCAAGAATCTCACCGTAGCCTTCGATACATCGGTGGGCCTGTTCAAGGCGGTTGATGGCATCGACATCGCGGTCGATGCCCGCGAAGTGCTGGCCATTGTCGGCGAAAGCGGGTCGGGCAAGTCGGTAGCCATGCTGGCCGTGATGGGGCTTTTGCCCGCGACCGCCACGGTGACCGCCGACAGGATGGTCTTCGAGGGCAAGGACCTGCTCGCCATGAGCGCGCAGGACAAGCGCCGCATCATCGGCAAGGACATTGCCATGATCTTCCAGGAGCCGGTGGCGAGCCTCAATCCGTGCTTCACCGTGGGCTTCCAGATCGAGGAAGTGCTCTCCCGCCATATGGGCCTCAAGGGCCGGGCGGCGCGCAACCGTGCCATCGAACTGCTGCAGCTCGTGGGCATTCGCGACGCCGCCGAACGGCTCGGCGCCTTCCCGCACCAGATGAGCGGTGGCCAGTGCCAGCGCGTGATGATCGCCATGGCCATTGCCTGCAACCCCAAGCTGCTGATTGCCGACGAGCCGACCACGGCGCTCGACGTGACCATCCAGAAGCAGATCCTCGACCTGCTGGTGCAGCTTCAGGCCGATACCGGCATGGGGCTGATCATGATCACCCATGACATGGGCGTGGTGGCCGAAACGGCCGACCGGGTCATCGTGCAATACAAGGGACACAAGATGGAGGAGGCCGACGTGCTGACCCTCTTCGAAAATCCCAGCTCCAACTACACCCGCGCACTGCTCTCGGCCCTGCCGGAAAACGCGGTGGGCGATCGCCTGCCCACCGTGGCCGACTTCAACTTCGCGCAGGAGGCCGGCCAATGAGCACGCCCGTCCTCGAAGTGCGCGATCTCAAGCGCGATTACGTGACCGCGGGCGGCCTGTTCCGACCCGCCAGGGTGGTCCATGCCGTCAAGGGCGTGAACTTCAAGCTCGAAAAGGGCAAGACGCTGGCCGTGGTCGGCGAAAGCGGCTGCGGCAAGTCGACCCTGGCCCGCATGATCACCCTTATCGACCAGCAGACTTCGGGCGAAATCCTGATCGACGGCGAGAAGGTGGACAAAAGCCACGGCGTCACCAGAGCGATGCGCCAGAAGGTGCAGATCGTCTTCCAGAACCCTTATGGTTCGCTCAATCCACGCCAGAAGATCGGCGAAGTGCTGGCCGAGCCGCTGCTGCTCAATACCGATATGCCCAGCGACGAACGCCGGCAGAAGGCCATGGCCATGCTGCTCAAGGTCGGCCTCGGCCCCGAGCACTTCAACCGCTACCCGCACATGTTCTCGGGCGGTCAGCGCCAGCGCATCGCCATCGCCCGCGCGCTGATGCTCAATCCGAGCTTCCTGGTGCTGGACGAGCCGGTTTCTGCGCTGGACCTTTCGGTGCAGGCGCAGATTCTCAACCTGCTCAAGGATCTGCAGGACGAGTTCGGGCTGACTTACGTGTTCATCAGCCACGACCTGTCGGTGGTCCGCTACATCGCCGACGAGGTGATGGTGATGTATTTCGGCGACGTGGTAGAACACGGCAGCCGGGACGAAGTCTTCAGCAACCCGCAGCATGAATATACGCGGACCCTGTTCGCCGCGACGCCGAAGTCGAGTGTCGAGAGCATCAGGGAGCGGTTGGCGAAGAAGGCGGCGCTGGCGGGGTAGCCACGCAAACACCCCAAACACTCCAAACACTCAATCGTCACCCTCGAGCCTGACCCGAGGGGTGACGGTCGGTGGTCGGGTCGTTAGTCGGAAACCACCACCCGCTTCCCCTCGCGCGCTGACGCCATCATCGCGTCGATCAGCCGGTGCACAAGCAGCGCCGTGTGGCCATTGCTGAGCGGCTGGCGGTCGCTGCGCACGGCATCGACGAAGTCGGCGATCTGGGCGGCGTGCCAGTCGAAAGGGAAGGCCATCGGGTCGGCGCCGCCGCCACCCTGGCTGGCCTCGCCCTCGGTGATGGTTTCGCCCGCCATGGTGCGAATGGTGAGGTTGCCGGCGGTGAGGGTCGCGGTGGCATGGGCGAAATTGAGCGTCAGGCTTTCCGGCCCGCCCGGGAAGCTGGCCGTGGTTGCCATGACCGCGCCCACCGCG
The DNA here is from genome assembly GCA_966192215.1 of uncultured Devosia sp. Taxonomy (GTDB): domain Bacteria; phylum Pseudomonadota; class Alphaproteobacteria; order Rhizobiales; family Devosiaceae; genus Devosia. The sequence goes on from CBIGSA010000062.1 coordinate 2,405, forward strand.
CCATTGGCAAATTCGAGCCCTGCCGAAACGAAATCCTCGGTCTCCATCTGGTGCAGGCGCGTGGTCCTGGCCATGGCAGTAACGGCATCGACCTCGCCGCAGAGGCTCAGCATCAGATCGAGCGAGTGGATGGCCTGGGTGATGAGCACCCCGCCGCCGTCCTGGGCAATCGTGCCGCGGCCGGGCTGGTCGTAATAGCCCGCCTGCGGCCGCCACCAGGGCACGACCAGATGCACGGCTTCGAGCCGGCCATAGCGGTTTTCGGCGACCATTTCGGCGAGGATACGCGAGGCACGGCGGAAGCGGTGCTGGAAGATGATGCCCAACTTGATATTGGCGGTGTCGCAGGTGGCGACGATGCGCTCGGCGGCGGCCAGGGTGCGCTCCACCGGCTTTTCCATCAGCACATGCTTGCCGGCCCGGGCCGCGGCGGCCACGAGCGCCTCGCGCGCATTGGGCGTGGTGAGGATGAGGACGGCCTCCACCGCCGGGTCGGCCAGCATGGCCTCGTAGCTATCGGCGGGAGGGAAGCCATAGCTCTGGCAGAAGGTTTCGAGCTCGGCCCGATTGCGGCGATAGACGCCGCGCACCTCGATGCTGTCGGCCAGCGATTGCAGTGCCATGGCATGCGGCTTGGCGCCCATGCCCGCGCCGACCACGCCAATTCCGAACCGCCCGTTTTCCGTGCTCATGGCCATCTCCCATACAAGTTGGGAGATCAATGCATCATGGGGACCGCTTTGAGAAGGGTTCAGGACGCCTTTCGCCAGGCTTCCGCGCGCAGGAAGTTTTCGAGATCGGCCGCAGCCAGCGGGCGGCAGAAGGCATAGCCCTGCAGGATGTCGCAGCCCAGGTCGCGCAATATGGCGGCATGTTCCATGGTCTCGACGCCCTCGGCCACCACTTCGATGCCCATGGACTTGCCGATATCGACGATGGAAGCGAGCAACTGCCGCTGCCCCTGGTCGACCAGGATGGGATTGACCAGTTGCCGGTCTATCTTGAGGCGGGTGGGTCGCAGCTTCTGCAGCGACACGATGGAGGTATAGCCAGTGCCGAAATCGTCGATCTCGACATCGATGCCCAGTTCCTTGATGCGGTCGATATTCCAGCCGACCACGGCGTCGCCCTCGTCGAGATAGATCGATTCCACCAATTCGAACGACAGCCTTCCCGGCTGGATATCGAGCTGGCGCAGGCCGTTGATGAGGTCTTCGTCATTGAGCCGGCGTAGCGACACATTGACCGAGGTGCGCGGCACGCTAAGCCCCATGCGGTCCCAGCGGGCGAGCGCTTCGAGCGATTGTTCGAGGATCAGCCGGTCCACCGTGGCCACGACGTTGAGTTCTTCGGCAATGGGCATGAAAGCGTCGGGCGCCTTGATACCCTCGGTGGGATGCTGCCAGCGGGCCAGCGCCTCCACGCCCACGACGTCAAGCGTATGGGCGTCGAATTGCGGCTGGAACCAGGCGACGAATTCGTTGCGCTCGAGGCCGCTCAGGATTTCATCGGCCACGCGCTTGGTCTTGACCACCTCGGCCTGCAAAGCCTCCGAGAAGAATTCGAAGCGATTGCGGCCCCGCGCCTTGGCCCGGTAGAGCGCGATATCGGCATTGATGAGCAGGCGCTTGACGTCGATGGCCGCGCCGCGATCGGCGGCAATGCCGATGCTGACGCCGAAGCGGCATTCATGGCCCTCATAGGTCACCGGCTGGCGCATCTGCCTGACGATGCGCTCGGCCAGCGCGGCGAGGGCGATGTCGCCCTGGCTGGCCGCGGTGAGCACCACGAATTCATCGCCGCCGATGCGGGCGACGAAATCTCCATGGCTGCAATTGTCGCGCAGCACGGCGCTGGCATGGACCAGCATGGCATCGCCCGCCGCATGGCCCAGCGTGTCGTTGATCTGCTTGAAGCGGTCGAGATCGATATGCAGCAGCGCTATGCTGGCGCTGTCCTGGTAGCCCTTGGCGGCATGGCGCTTCAGCATCTCGTCGAGATAGCGGCGGTTGGGCAGGCCGGTCAGGCTGTCATGCAGGGCATTGTGCTCGATGCGGACACGGGCGAGTTCCAGCTCGTGATTGCGTGCCTCGGTCAATTGCGTGGCGCGGCGCAGCTCCTCGTTGAGCGTCACGTCGGCTGTCACGTCCCAATTGATCCCGAGCATCCGCGCATCGCCGTCTTTGCCCGTATAGAGCGTCCCGATGGAACGGATATGGCAGATGTCGCCGCCGGGCTGGCGGATGCGGAACTGCGATTCAAAGGTGCCAGCCATGACGCCGCGATTGAAGTCCGCCTCGGCCCGTGCCAGATCGTCCGGATGGAGGGCATTGACCCAATCCGCATAGGTCCGCTCGCCCCCATCGGCCGGCAGCCCATACATCAGGTTTATCCGGTCGTCCCAGATCTGCGACCCGTCGACCAGGTTCATCTCCCAGACGCCGACCTGGGATGTGTCGAGTGCCAGGGTCAGCCGCCGGGAGAGCTGCTCCAGCTCGGCCTCGCGTGCCTTGAGCTCGCGGAAATGCACCTGCCTTTCGCCCACCAGCCGCCCGGTGATGACGATGGGCAGCAGAATCAGCGCGCCGGCGAACACCATGGCCGCACGCAGCCAGCTCGTGCCTTGGGTTGCCGCCCAGCCTCCCTTGGGCACGGCGGCGATTTCCCATGACCCGGTCGGCAGGGTCACTACGGCCAGAACCGGCTTCTGCCCATCAAGGTCGGGGCCGAAGAAGCGGATGCCTTCGCCGCCCGTCGCGTCCTTGCCGGTGATGGAAACCTCGATCGGCAGCGACGCATCGAGCAGGCCGCTATCGGCATAGAGCCGTTCGACGTCGACTACCGCAGAAACCAGGCCCCAGAACCGGCGCCCCTGCGGAGTATCGGTATAGACCGGGAAGCGGCCCACAAAGCCGCGCCCGCCCTGCACCAGATCCACCGGTCCGGCCAGGACGAGCCTGCCGGCCTCGCGCGCGCGCATGGCCGCCTCGCGCTGCACCGCATTCTTGCGATAGTCGAGCCCGATGGCCGCTTCATTGCCCTCGAGCGGATAGGTCATGGAGATAACGAAATCGGGCGCCGCGGCGACGGAGCGCAACTGGCTCTGTTCCTCGAACAGGTTGGCGACCAGCGCCGAGTAGCGCTCCTGGTTCATGTCCGGTTCGGTGGAAATGACCGAAACCAGCCCGCGCACGAGCTGGATATTGCCATTGATATTGCCTTCGAGCTTGGCCCGGATCAGCGAGACATTGGACAATACGGCGGCGCGCATGCGTTCTTCGTTGAGCACGCTGCTCTGCCTGTCGAGGAAGACGCCGCCCGCGATCAGCACGATGAGCGCCACCAGCGCCGGCAGCAGGATAGGCCGCAACCAGCTCAGACGATGCTCCGGCAAATGTGACGCGTTTGAATTCAATGCTGCTACCCGTCGCCGGCCTTCTGGCCAGCAAGGAGCATAGCTTGCATCGCGGGGCGTTTATGTTTCGCTTATCGGATAGGTGAAGTGATCGCGTGGTTAGCGCTGGGCTAATGGATCAGCGTCATTCCGCTTCGATCAGTTCCACTCCGGCCGCCCGGCACTGCGCCCGGAAGCGCTCGGAAGGGCAATGATCGGTGACGAAGGTGGTGACCTGGTCGATGCGGGCAATGCGCACCGGAGCGGAGCGGGCGAACTTGCCCTGGTCGGCCACCAGGATGACGTGGCGCGCATTGGCGATAATGGCCTGCGCCACCTTCACTTCGCGATAGTCATAGTCGAGGAGCGTCCCCTCTTCGTCCAGCGCCGAAGCGCCGATAATGGCGTAGTCGACCTTGAACTGCGAAAAGAACCCGGCCGCCGCCTCGCCGACAATGCCGCCGTCGGAGGGGCGCACCACGCCGCCGGCAATCACCACCTCGAAGCGCGGATAGACCCGCATGCGATTGGCGACGTTGATATTATTGGTGATGACCAACAGGCCCGAATGATCGAGCAGGGCCTGGCTCACTGCCTCGGTCGTCGTGCCGATATTGATGAAAAGCGAGGCATCATTGGGGATAAGCGCGGCCGTGGCGCGCCCGATGGCGTCCTTGGCCTCGGCGGCGATGCGGCGGCGCGCTTCATATTCGAGGTTCTCGACGCCGGAAGGTAAGGTGGCTCCGCCATGCACGCGCGTGAGCAGGCGCTGGTCGCAGAGCGTATTGAGGTCCTTGCGGATGGTCTGCACCGAAACGGCGAATGCGGTGGCAAGCTGCTCGACCGTCACCCGGTTGTGGACGCGCGCCAGTTCGAGGATGGCGGCGTGCCGTTCGGTGGTATCGCTCATGGCGGATCAAACCTCTTCGAGTTCGATCAACGTGCCATCGAAATCTTTCGGATGCAAAAACAGCACCGGCTTGCCATGCGCCCCCTTCCTGGGCGCGCCATCGCCAAGCACGCGGGCACCACCCGATTTGAGCGCTGCCGCGGCGGCGAGGATATCGGGCACCTCGAAGCAGATGTGATGCATGCCGCCCGAGGGGTTCTTGTCGAGGAAGGCCGCAACAGGAGAGGCGTCGCCCAAGGGCTCGAGCAGTTCCACCTTGGTATTGCCGGTATCGATGAAGACCACGGTGACGCCATGCTCGGGCAGGGGCTGGGGCCGACCGACATGGGCGCCGAGCAGGTCGCGGTATTTCGCGGATGCAGCAGCCAGGTCGGGGACGGCGATGGCGATATGGTTGAGGCGACCGATCATCGATTGCTCAACCTTCCCTCGATCTGGCTCAGCACCGAGAAGGCGGCGCTCAGCACATTGGTGCCGGGCCCGAAAATGCCGGCCACACCTGCTTCGAACAGGAAGTCGTAATCCTGCTCGGGAATGACGCCGCCGACAATGACGGTGACCTCGCCCAGGCCGCGATCCCTGAGCGCCCCGATCAGCTCGGGCACCAGCGTCTTGTGGCCTGCGGCCAGCGAGGAAACGCCCACGGCATCGACCTTGAGCTCGTCGACATGGACAGCAACTTCCGGCGCCGTTTCGAACAGGTCTCCCATATGCACGGCAAAGCCGAGATCGGCAAAGGCCGAGGCGATGACCTTGGCGCCGCGATCATGCCCGTCCTGCCCCATCTTGGCGATGAAAATGGAAGGCGCGCGGCCCCGCGCCGCCTTGAAGCTTTCGATGCGGGCGCTGATGGCGGCAAATTCGGGATCGTCGCCATAGCCTCCGGCATAGACGCCGGAAATGACGCGCGTGACGGCCGAGTGGCGCCCGAACACGTCTTCCATGGCCTGGCTGATCTCGCCCAGCGTGGCGCGGGCGCGGGCAGCCTCAATGGCGGCTTCGAGCAGGTTGCCCTCGTCCTTGGCCGCATATTCGCGCAGGGCTGAGAGCATGGACTGGCAACGGGCCTCGTCGCGGCTGGCGCGGACTTTGTTCAGCAGGGCGATCTGTTCTGCGCGCACCGCGGCATTGTCGATCTCGCGCACCTCGATGGCCTCCTCGACATCGAGCCGGTAGCGATTGACGCCGACAATGACATCCTCGCCGCGATCGACACGGGCCTGCCGCAAGGCGGCGGCCTTTTCGATCTCGAGCTTGGGGCCGCCGGTCTGCACGGCTCGCGTCATGCCACCCTGCAATTCGGCCTGGCCGATCAGGGCGCGGGCGCCCGAGACCAGTTCCGCTGTCAACGCCTCGACATAATATGAGCCGCCCAACGGATCGACCACATCGGTGATGCGCGACTCATGCTGCAGGATAAGCTGAGTATTGCGCGCAATCCGGCTCGAGAACTCGGTGGGCAGCGCAATGGCTTCATCGAAACTGTTGGTATGAAGCGACTGCGTGCCGCCCAGCGTCGCTGCCAGCGCCTCGATCGTGGTGCGCACAATATTGTTGTGCGGGTCCTGCTCGGTGAGGGACACGCCCGAGGTCTGACAATGGGTGCGCAGCATTTTGCTCCGCGCATCCTTCGCTCCCAGCCCGGTCATGATCTCGCTCCAGAGCTGCCGCGCGGCGCGCAGCTTGGCGACTTCGAGGAAGAAGTTCATGCCGATGCCGAAAAAGAAGCTCAGCCGCCCGGCAAAGGCATCGATATCGAGGCCCCGCTTCTGGGCGGCGCGGACATATTCCATGCCGTCGGCCAGGGTATAGGCCAGTTCCTGTACCGCCGTCGCCCCGGCCTCGTGCATGTGATAGCCCGAGATCGAGATGGAGTTGAATTTCGGCATATGCCGCGCCGTGTGGCTGATGATGTCGCCCACGATCCGCATCGAGGGTTCGGGCGGATAGATATAGGTGTTGCGGACCATGAACTCCTTGAGGATGTCATTCTGGATGGTCCCGTCCAACTGGGCCTGCTTCACGCCCTGTTCCTCGGCCGCCACGATGAACATGGCCAGCACCGGAATGACCGCGCCATTCATGGTCATGGAGACCGACATCTGGTCGAGCGGAATGCCGTCGAACAGGATTTTCATGTCCTCTACGGAATCGATGGCGACGCCCGCCTTGCCCACATCGCCCACGACGCGAGAGTGGTCGCTGTCATAGCCGCGATGGGTGGCCAGGTCGAAGGCGACCGACAGGCCCTTCTGCCCCTTTTCCAGCGCCTGCCGATAGAAGGCATTGCTTTCCCGCGCCGTGGAGAAACCGGCATATTGGCGGATGGTCCAGGGGCGGTTGGCATACATGGTGGCGCGCACGCCCCGGGTGAACGGCTCCACGCCGGGAATTTCGCCATCGGGGCCGAGATAGACCGGCTTGACCGGAATGCCGCCATAGTCGCGATCGAGGGACGACAAGGGGGTGTCGCGCAGTTCCTTTTGGGCGAGGGCAGCCCAGTGGGCGAAATTGGGCGTCTGGCTCATCACACCGCCTCGAATTCGATCATGACCTGATCCACCGCCAGCACGGCGCCGGGCACGACATGGACCTTGCCGACCCGGGCGCGTTTTTCGGCCTTAAGCACGTTTTCCATCTTCATGGCTTCCACGATGGCCAGCGTCTGGCCGTCCTCGACGATATCACCTTCGGCCACGTCCACGCGCACGACTTGGCCCGGCATGGGGCAGAGCAGGAATTTGCTCATGTCGGGCGGGACCTTCACCGGCATATGCTTGAGCAGGGCGGCGACATGCGGGCGGAGGACCAGCACCTTGAGGTCCGTGCCGCGATAGCGGATGCGGAAGCCGGACGTGGTCTGATCGACCTTGATCACGCTCCTTCGCCCGTCGGACCAGTCGAGACGGGCCGTCTTGTCGCCGGGCTGCCAGTGGAGATGTGCAGCTTCGCTGCGCCAGCCGACATCGGCGACAGTTTCGAGCCCATGCTGGTGCAGGGTGACGGTGTTTGCAATCTCGCCTGCCTGCACATGCCAATGGGTTTCCGGCAATGCGCCGCCCCGGCGCTGTTCGCGGCGCGCCATCATGATGGCAGCGGCGGCGGTGACGTCGAACAGGTGCTGCTCGCTGAGCGCGGCGCCGTGGAAGCCGTCGGGGAATTCCTCGGCAATATAGCCGGTGGTGAGCCGGCCCTCGCGGAAGCGATCCTGTTCCATGACGGTGGAGAGGAAGGGCAGATTGTTGCCGACGCCTTCGACCTCGAAACTGTCGAGCGCCACCGCCATGGCATCCACCGCTTCGATCCGAGTCGGCGCCCAGGTGCAGAGCTTGGCGATCATGGGATCGTAGAAGGTGGAGATTTCGCCGCCCTCGAACACGCCGGTGTCGTTGCGCACGACGAGGGTTTCGCTGGTGCTTTCGGCGGGCGGACGGTAGCGCACCAGCCGGCCGGTGGAGGGCAGGAAATTGCGATAGGGGTCCTCGGCATAGAGCCTGGACTCGATGGCCCAGCCGTGGCGCTGCACCTGGCTCTGCGTCAGCGGCAGCTTCTCGCCATTGGCGACACGCAGCATGAGTTCCACCAGATCGAGGCCGGTGATCAATTCGGTCACCGGATGCTCGACCTGCAGGCGGGTGTTCATTTCGAGGAAGTAGAAATTGCGGTCCTTGTCGACGATGAACTCCACCGTGCCGGCGCTCTGGTAGCCGACGGCCTTGGCAAGGGCTACCGACTGCTCGCCCATGGCCCTGCGGGTGGCGTCGTCGAGGAAAGGCGATGGCGCTTCCTCGATCACCTTCTGGTTGCGCCGCTGGATCGAACATTCGCGCTCGTTGAGATAGATCGCGTTGCCATGCGCGTCGGCCATCAATTGAATCTCGATGTGGCGCGGCTCGGTGACGAACTTCTCGATGAAGATGCGGTCATCGCCGAAGGATGAGGCGGCCTCGGACCTGGAGCGCTCGAAGCCCTCGCGCGCTTCGCTATCGTTCCAGGCGATGCGCATGCCCTTGCCGCCACCGCCGGCCGAGGCCTTGATCATCACGGGGTAACCGATGGACTTGGCGATGGTCACCGCCTCGTCGGCATCCTCGACCAGCCCCATATGGCCGGGCACGGTAGAGACGCCGGCCTCGGCCGCAATCTTCTTACTGGTGATCTTGTCACCCATGGCCTCGATGGCTTTGACCGGCGGACCCACGAAGATGATCCCGGCGGCGTCCAGCGCTTCGGCGAATTTCGGATTTTCCGAGAGGAAGCCATAGCCGGGATGCACCGCCTCGGCGCCGGTTGCCTTGCAGGCAGCGATGATCCTGTCGATCTGCAGATAGCTGTCCTTGGCCGGCGAGGGGCCGATATGCACCGCCTCGTCGGCCATGCGGACATGGAGGGCTTCCTTGTCGGCATCGGAATAGACGGCGACCGTGGCAATGCCCATCTTCCGTGCGGTCTTGATTACCCGGCAGGCGATCTCGCCGCGATTGGCAATGAGGAGTTTGGTGATCATTGGGACACCGGATTTTTGGCCAAGCACCGGATGTTGGAAAACACATAGGCCTGGATGGCGACATGGGCGCCGATGGCTACCAGCAGCGCGACAGCCTGCTGCGTCTGGCTCACCGGGCCGGCGCGCATTACCTCGAGACTGCCGAAAATCCCCAAGGGCAGGAACAGCGCGATGGCGGTGACGAGGCCAGGATTGTAGGCCCGGGTCACGGCAGCCTGCCCAATGTGGACCACCGCATTGGCGACCAGCGTGTAGAGCGCGATCAGCCCCCAACCAAGATCGGTCGTGGCGAGGGCGAAGGACGCCGCATTGACGCCCCAGACCACCGGAATGTTGATGATGAAGATGGCGCCCGAGGGCAGCACATCCCGCCCTTTGCCGAACAGGTCGTTGATCTTGCGATGAAACCGGTCGGCGTCATGCTCCTCATACTGATGCAGCATGTAGATCGGCATGGCGAGAAACACTGAAGTCAGCGCCAGCGGCCAGTCGCGCGCCAGCACCGGCGTCAGCGCAAGCAGCAGCAGGCCGGCGAGAAAGCCGCCATAGACCCAGTTATCGACGAGGCGTCGCAGCATGGTGGCTCCTCACAATGGAATGTTGTCGTGCTTCTTCTTCGGCATGCTCTCGGACTTGTGCCGCAGCGTCGAGAACGCCCGTATCACCCGCCGTCGCGTGCCGTGCGGCATGATCACGTCGTCGATAAACCCCCGCTCCGCCGCGACGAAGGGATTGGCGAAGCGGGCTTCGTAGTCGGCGGTGCGCTGCGCGATCTTGTCCTTGTCGCCCAGTTCCGAGCGGTAGAGGATTTCCGTCGCGCCCTTGGCGCCCATGACGGCGATTTCGGCCGACGGCCAGGCATAGTTGACGTCGGCCTTGATATGCTTGGACGCCATCACGTCATAGGCGCCGCCATACGCCTTGCGGGTGATGACGGTGACCAGCGGGACGGTGGCTTCGGCATAGGCGAAAAGCAGCTTGGCGCCATGCTTGATGATGCCGCCATATTCCTGCGCCACGCCGGGCAGGAAGCCGGGCACGTCGACAAAGGTCAGGATGGGAATTTCAAAACTGTCGCAGAAGCGGATGAAGCGGGCGGCTTTCTTGGATGCATTGATGTCGAGGCACCCGGCCAGCACCAGTGGCTGGTTGGCGACGACGCCGACCGTATGACCGTCCAGCCGGATGAAACCGCAGAGAATATTGCCGGCGTGGTCGCGCTGGATTTCGAGGAATTCGCCCTCGTCGGCGACCTTTTCGATCACCTCGCGCATGTCATAGGGCTTGTTGGCGCTATCGGGGATGATGGTGTCGAGACTGTCGTCGCGGCGATCCACCGGGTCATGCGTGGTGAGGCGCGGCGGCTTCTGCCCGGCAGCCAACGGCAGGTAGGAGAAGAGGCGGCGGACTTCGAGCAGGGTCTCGATGTCGTTGTCGAAGGCGGCGTCGGCCACCGAGGAGATTTTCGTGTGGGTCGAGGCGCCGCCCAGCTCTTCCTGCGTAACCGTTTCATTTGTAACGGTTTTCACCACGTCCGGGCCGGTGACGAACATGTAGCTCGTGTCCTTCACCATATAGATGAAGTCGGTCATGGCGGGCGAATAGACGGCGCCGCCGGCACAGGGGCCCATGATGACCGAAATCTGCGGTACGGCCCCACTGGCCTGCACATTGCGCCAGAACACGTCGGCATAACCGCCCAATGATGCCACGCCTTCCTGGATGCGGGCGCCGCCGCTATCGTTGAGCCCGATCACTGGCGCGCCATTCTGCATGGCTAGGTCCATGATCTTGCAGATCTTTTTGGCATGGGTTTCGGACAATGAGCCGCCGAAGACGGTGAAGTCCTGGCTGAACACATAGACCAGCCGCCCCTCGATCGTGCCCCAGCCGGTGACCACGCCATCGCCGGGGATGATCGTCTCGGCCATGCCGAAGTCGGTCGCCCGGTGGGTGACGAACATGTCATATTCCTCGAACGAGCCGGGATCGAGCAGGACGTCGAGCCGTTCGCGGGCGGTGAGCTTGCCCTTGCCATGCTGGGTATCGATGCGCCTTTGACCGCCGCCAAGGCGAGCCTGCATGCGCTTTTCTTCCAGTTCGCCGATGATTTTCTGCATGCTCGCACCCTGTTGTCGTCCAGCAGACTAGCGCTTTGCTTCATCCGGCCCAAGACAGGAAAGGGCGGGCATGTTACAGTCACACAAGATCGGTTTTGTGATTTTGTGGATTTGTGAAGATGGCCGCGCGCAAAGTCTTTGCCGGAGCACGATTGCGGGCCCTGCGCAACCAGCACAAGCTGACCCAGGGCGAACTCGCCGCGCGGCTCGATATTTCAGCCTCCTATGTCAACCAGCTCGAATCCAACCAGCGGCCGCTGACCGCTTCAGTCATGCTGGCGCTGGCCGATGGGTTCAATCTCGACCTGTCCGAACTGATGACCGATGCCTCCGACCGGCTGGTGGCCGACCTGCGCGAGGCGCTGGCCGATCCGGTGTTTGGGGAAGCTGTGCCGAACCTTATGGAACTCAAGACCGTGGCCACCAATGCCCCCGACATGGCCCGGGCCTTGCTTCAGCTCTATGAGAGCTACCGCAAGACCAATGAGCGGTTGGCCAATGTCGATGCGGCGCTGACGCGCGACCCGCAATCGGGCATGCAGACTGCCTATGAGGAAGTGCGCGACTTCTTCCACTATGCCGACAA
>CBIGSA010000063.1:0-13794 GCA_966192215.1 uncultured Devosia sp.
TACGATGCAGCGGCACGACATGCGCCACGATGGCGCGGTCGGCCTGCGGAAACCTCATCGGAATGGAACGTATCTCGGGTGCCGCCTCGCCCGTGCGGGGAGCCAGCGCCGCCTGCAACAGCCGGTCGGCGGCACGATCCAGAGCCGCCAGCCGCCCGAACGCCGCCGGCCGAAGCACATCGGTCAGACCCTCGAACAGGCTATTGGTGGAGAGCACCTTGCCCGATCCCGATATGACGGCGGCGGGCACGCCGATCGTCTCCATCGCGGCGACACTGGCCTGCGCGCGTTCGAGCTTGAACCGCCAGGCCATGAGGCTGGCCCGCGCCAGGTGCGGCCTGAAGCTGTCGAGCCGGTCCAGCTCGCTTCTGCTGAAATCGGGCAGGCCCTGCTGGCGCTCGAAGGTGAAAAGCGCCATTTCGCCATCGGGCATGTCCACGATCGAGCCGACCTGCCAGTCGGCGCCGATCTTGATCATGTTGGCATGATAGGGATTGTCCGAATTGCGCTCGTCGTCGGTGAAGAAGTCGGCTCTTTCAAGAAAGCCCGGATACCGCTTCTTGCGCAGGCGATGGGCCGGGGGGTTCTCATACCAGAACGGGGTCTGGGAAAACTCGGCCAGGGTTTCGGCGACATTGGGCGTGGCGGTGAAGAGCGGCGGCAAGCGCCGGTCGATCAGCAGCAAGGCTCCGGAATGGGCGCCGCCGGCCTCTGCTATCCGGCCCAGCACGTCGGGCCATAATTCAGGCACGAACGCGGCCTCGTAGACACGATCAACGAGTGCGCTCATTCCCGCCTCTCTCAGATCAGCACACCTTCCCGGTCGCGCATGGCTGCGAAATACCGCCAGAACAGCAGCGCCGCCGCGGAGCGATGTGGCGTCCAAAATCGGGCCATGTCAACCATTTGCGGGATTGTGGGGCGTTCGGCCAGGTCCAGGCCATGCTGCACGGCCTTGAGCAAGGCCAGGTCGCCAGCCGGAAAAACATCCCGGTGGCCGGCGCAGAACATGAGATAGACCTCGGCCGTCCAGGGCCCGATTCCCTTGTGTGCCACCAGGGCACGAACGGCCTCCTCGGCCGGCAATGTTTCGAGATGGTCGAAATCCAGCGCCCCCGCGGCAACCGCTTCGGCGATGGCCCGCACGGTGCGGAACTTGCCGCCGGAAAAGCCGGTGGCCCGCACCTGCTCCTCGCTGAGACCGAGGTAGGTCACCGGATCGAGCGCGCCCGGCAGGTTCTCGAAGCGAGACCAGATGGCACTGGCGCTGGCGACCGACACCTGCTGGCCGCAGATCACCTTGGCCATGCCGGCAAAGCCGCGCCGGTTCACGCGCGGCGGCACTTCGCCGGCAAAATCGCGCACCTTGCCCAGCCGCGGATCGATGGTCACCAGCGCATCGATATGAGCGGCGATGGCAGCGACGCTGTCGAGGCGCGGTGACGGCGTAGCCAGGCTCATGTAGAAACGCCTCGTGCCAAAACAGTCATCCAATCCCGTCCTTCGCTTCGCGCCCAGTCCCAACGGACTGCTGCATCTCGGCCACGCCTATTCGGCGCTCTATACCTGGCAGGCGGCAGGCCTGCTCGGCGGCACCGCCCTCTTGCGCATCGAAGACATCGACGCGGAGCGCAGTAAACCCGAATTCACCGCCGCCATATCAGAGGACCTGCACTGGCTCGGCCTGGACTGGCCTGAGCCAGTGTTGCACCAGTCCCAGCATATGGACGCTTACGCCGCAGCGGGCAACCTGCTGCGCGATCATGGTCTGCTCTATCCCTGTTTCTGCTCACGCAGCCAGATCGCCGAAGCCGCTGATGAAACCGACCCCGATGGCGCCCCGCTCTATCCCGGCACCTGCAGGCATCTGGGCCGGGGCGAGCAGATCGCCCGGCTGGAGCGTGGCGATCCGGTGCAGTTCCGGCTCGATACGGAGAAGGCCATGAACCTTGTGGGCATGCTGACCTTCACCGTGGCCGGCCCCCTCGTCACAGACCGGCCGCAGATCCGCCATGCCCGGCCCGAGCGCTGGGGCGATGTCGTGCTGCAACGCAAGGGCACGCCCACAAGCTATCACCTGAGCGTCGTGGTGGACGACGCGGCGCAGGGCATCACGCATGTGACGCGGGGCCGCGACATGGAAGCCGCGACCGATATCCATGTGCTGTTGCAGATGCTGCTGGGCCTGCCTTCGCCGATCTACAATTTCCACCGGCTGATCCTCGACGACGCGGGAAAGAAGCTGGCCAAGTCGCGCGGTTCGGAGAGCCTGCGGGATCTGCGCGACAAGGGCTGGACCCCGCAGGACGTCCGGCGGGCGGTAGGAATGACTCCCTGACCGCCCACCACGTGCCTTACGCCGCCAATGCGCGCTGCTCACCCAAGAGTTCACCGACGGTGGCAGCAACCGCCTGTTCGAATGGCGTCACGAAATCCGGCCCCAGCATGGCATCGAGCCGCCTATCCACCAGTTCCATCTCGTTCAGCCACAGATAGCGCATGCGATAGATGTCGCGCATGACCGGATTGACCAGGCCCACCGCGCGCAGCATCCACCAGGCCAGCGGCGCCGGCTCCAGTGGCCGCGGCACGGCTTTGCGAATGGCCGTCATCATCTGGCGATGCGACACCCAATGACCGGCGAAGTGGAAATTCTCGAAACGGGCGACGTCGCTGCGCTTTTCGGCCAGGGCGACGAAGGCGCGGCCAAGATCGGGCAGATAGGCCCAGCTATGGCGCAGGTCGAGATCGGCCATGTGGTAAACCTTGCCCTTGGCGTGATCCATCAGCATGGCGGCCTCGAACCATTCGCCGCGATTGCCCGGCCCGTAAAAATCGCCGGCCCGCAGGATGATTACCTGGAAGCCGTCCTCGCGCGCTGCCCTGGCCAGCATCTGTTCGAGCCGGATGCGGATGGCGCCGCGCGGGGCCTCTGCCTCCTGCCGCAAATCCGGTCGGACCAGGCGATCCCCGGCGCGATAATTGTAGATCGTGCCCGGAAATAGCAGCGTCTTGCCGCTGCCCTTCACGGCGTCGAGCACCACCTGAAGCTGCGCCTCGGCCCGGCCATTGCCCCAGCGGTCATAGCGCAGATGCAGGCCATGCACGACGACATCGGCATCGGCGATGGCGGCCTTGACCACATCAAGGTCGTCGGCATCCCCAGCGATGAACTGCGTGCCCGCGATCGGGCGGCGATTACTGCGGCCCAGACCTGTGACGGCCCACCCGGCCTGGTGAAAGGCGACCATAGCCGCATTGCCCAGATGGCCGTTGCTGCCTAGGACGGTAACATTGCCCTTGCTCATGATGTGCTCCTTAATTGCTGATGGCGCCACCATGTCGAATACATTATCGTATGAACATTCGCAGATTTCGGAGGTTCAACATTCAAGAATGAATAGGCAACCGGATTGGGCACTCTGGCGCAGCTTCGCCGCCGTGGTGGCGGAGGGCTCGCTGTCGGGCGCGGCACGGGCCATCGGGCTCAGCCAGCCCACGATCGGGCGGCATGTGGAAACACTGGAGGCAGATCTGGGCCTGAGCCTGTTCGAGCGCACCTTGAACGGCCTCAAGCCCAATGCCACCGCGCTCCGCCTCTATGAGCCGGTGACCCGCGCCCAGGCGGCCTTGGCCGAAGCCGGCATCGTCGCGGCCGGCGCGCAGGAGGATATCGGTGGCACGGTGCGGCTCACCGCCAGCGCCATGATCTCCAACTATGTGCTGCCCGGCCTGCTGGTGCCCATCCGCGCGCTTCACCCCCGCATCGCCATCGAGACCCTGCCCTCCGATTCGGCGGAAAACCTGCTGATGCGCGAGGCCGATATCGCCGTGCGCATGTTCCGCCCGACCCAGCTCGAACTCGTCACCCGCTATCTGGGCGATATCCCGCTGGTCGCCGCCGCGCATGAAAGCTATCTCGCCCGCCGCGGCCGGCCGCTGGAACTGGCCGACCTGTGGGAGCACGATCTCATCGGCTTCGACCGTTCCGACGCCATCCTGACCCATGCGCGAAGCCTGGGCTTTTCCATCACCCGCGAGCATTTCGTCCTGCGCTCGGACGACCAGGCCCATCTCTGGGAATTGATGAAAGCCGGGCTCGGGATCGGCTTCGGCCAGCTGAACCTGGTGCGGCGCACGCCGGGCATGGTGGCCCTGCCGCTCGACCTGGCCATCCCGCCACTGCCCGTCTGGCTGACCACGCACAGGGAATTGTTCACGTCGCACCGGATTCGTGCCATCTATGACGCGCTGGCTGAGGGCCTGCTCGCCTATATCAACGACCAGCATCCCAATCGGTAGGACATCATGCAGACCGCTCTCAATATCGCCATCGCCCTCGCGCTGCTTTTCGTCGTCATCGTGCTGGGCATGGGCTTATGGAACATGATGAAGGGCGGATCGGGCAATACCAGCCAGCGCCTGATGCGCCTGCGCGTCGCCGGTCAAGCCATTGCGCTGATTCTGCTGCTGGGCGCGCTGTTCTTCTTCGGCGGCGGGCGCGGCTAGGTCGGCCACCATGATCAAGATCAACCGCATCTATACCCGCACCGGCGATGACGGCACGACCGGCCTCGTGCGCGGTCCGCGCCGCCCGAAATACGATCCGCGCATCGAGGCCTATGGCACGGTGGAGGAGGCCAATGCCACAATCGGCATGGCCAGGCTCCATACCGGCGCCATGCCCAGGATCGACATGCTGCTCGGCCGCATCCAGAACGACCT
Source organism: uncultured Devosia sp. (assembly GCA_966192215.1). Classification (GTDB taxonomy): domain Bacteria; phylum Pseudomonadota; class Alphaproteobacteria; order Rhizobiales; family Devosiaceae; genus Devosia. Next base: position 4,726 of record CBIGSA010000063.1, read on the forward strand.
GTTCGATGTGGGTTCGGACCTGGCGACGCCAGGCGCCGACGAGCCGGATGCCCAATACCCCTCGCTGCGCGTCCGCGCCGTTCAGACCGAATTCCTCGAAAAGCAGATCGACCACTACAATGCCGAGCTCGAACCGCTGCGCAGCTTCATCCTGCCCGGCGGGTCGCCCCTGTCCGCCGCGCTCCACGTCGCCCGCACGGTGACGCGCCGGGCCGAGCGCATCACGGTCGAACTCGCGGCTGCGGAGCCCGATACCAGTCCCGAAGCGCTGCGCTATCTCAATCGTCTCTCGGACCTGCTCTTCGTGCTGTCGCGCGTGGCCAATGCCAATGGCACCAAGGACGTGCTCTGGGTCCCCGGCAACTACGGCGACGTGCAAAAGGGCGGCTGATGTTCCTGCCGCTGCACGACGCCAACACCATCCGCCATATCCGCTTTCCCTTTGTGAATTACGGATTGATCGGGCTGACCACGCTCTGCTTCCTGCTGCAGGCCGTGCTGCCGCAGGCGGCATTCGATCAGGCCACCATCAATTTCGGCATGATCCCCATCGTCGTGCGCGATGTCTATCCCCAGCCGGTGCCGTGGCTACCCGACTGGGCGACGCTGGTGACCTATCAATTCCTCCATGCCGACTGGCTGCACCTGCTCTCCAACATGCTGTTCCTGTGGGTCTTCGGCGACAATATCGAGGATGCGCTGGGGCATGTGAAATTCCTGGCTTTTTACCTCGCCTGCGGCGTCTTCGCGGCCCTTGCCCATTTGCTGTTCAACTTCAACGACAATGGTCCGTTGATCGGCGCCTCCGGCGCCGTCGCGGGCGTCATGGGTGCCTATATCCTGCTCTATCCTCATGCCCGCGTCTTCGTGCTGGCGCGCATCGTCATTCCCATTCCCCTGCCGGTGCCTGCTTTCTGGATGCTCGGCTTCTGGCTGGCGACGCAGCTTTTCTACGTGCTGATCGGTTCGGACGAGCCGGTGGCCTGGTGGGCGCATCTGGGCGGCTTCGCCGCGGGCGTGGTGCTGGCCGCCCTGCTCAGGCGCCGCGGCGTGGCGCTGCTGGGCGGACGCTAAGTTTCACCAAATTGCCACGATTGGCCAAGGTTTTGTTCATACCCTCTGCCTAGAGTTGTCCACGGACTGCCAGCGAAAGGAGGTCCGTGATGAATACCGACCTCTCGACGCAGATCATGCAGATGAACTCGACCAAGCTGCAGAACAGTATGCAGATCGCCGTGTTCAAGAAGGCGCATGAAATGCAGACCGACCTGCTCGAAACGCTGATGCAGACGGCGCTTTCGGCGCCACCGCCCGGCCAGGGCGTCAAGGTCGACAAGCTCGCCTAGTCGCCGGGAGGTCCTCCATGAGCGCTATCATCGGTATCAGCCCCGCCGTCATGATCAGCCGCAAGGCCCACGAAGCTGCCGGACAGGGCAATCCCCTGGTCGAAGTCGCCCGTCTGCGTGCCGATCTCACCGTGGCGGCGCAGCGCGAACACGACAAGGCCGCTTTGCTGCACCCGGAAGCCGATATCGCGCCCCCGGCCATCAATACCGGCGCGGACGTGGACAGGCTGGTCTAGGACACCAGCTCGATCATCTTCTGCACTACTGCCTCGCCGTCGGGCGTGTCCCAATGGGCCGGACCTTGCAGTACGCCAAGCTCGCACCCGTTTTCATCCAGTACCAGCGTCGCCGGCAGGCCGACCGCTACCGCCTGCTGCTTGAGACGTTCGAAGGCGGCAAAGGTATTGTCGGCATAAAGCGGCAGGTTGGCGAAGCTGTTCTCATCGAGGAAAGCCTGCGCCTTTTCGAGCCCCCCTTCCCCGATGTCGAGATTGATGGGCAGCACCATGAAAACATCCGAATTGTATTTGGTGGCCAGCGCGTCGAGCGCCGGCATTTCCTCGCGGCAAGGCACGCACCAGCTCGCCCAGAAGTTGACCAGCAGCGCCTTGCCCTTGAAATCGGCAATGGTCACGTCCTGGCCCGCGGCGTCCTTGAAGGCCATGGTCGCATAGCCGCGGCCCTCGCCGGTGCCGTTGAGCGCCGCCAGTTCCCCCACGGCGGCGGCGTCGATGGCCGCCGCATCGTCGGCCTGGACCGGGCATTCCTTTGCCTCTCCGGCATTGCCGAGCCACACCCACGCCGCTATAGCTACGGCCAATCCCACAAGGCCCAGGATGACCAACAGCCGGACCCGGCTCGTCTTTCCGGGGCGGGGTGCTTGCGTATCGGTCATAGAGGTCTCCGGCAATGAGCAACAAGATGTGGGGCGGACGGTTCGCCACCGGCCCCGACGCCATCATGGAAGAGATCAACGCCTCGATCGGGTTCGACCAGCGCCTGTTCCGCCAGGATATTGCCGGATCGATCGCCCATGCGACAATGCTCGCCGAGACGGGCATTCTGACGCAGGAAGACCGCGACGCCATCATTGCCGGTCTAAACGAGGTGCTGGCCGAAATCGAGGGCGGCAGTTTCACGTTCTCGCGCGCGCTCGAAGACATTCACATGAATGTCGAAAGCAGGCTGCGGGAAAAGATCGGCGATGCTGCGGGAAGACTGCACACCGCTCGCTCGCGCAACGACCAGGTAGCGACCGATTTCAAGCTCTATGTGCGCGACACCATCGATACGCTGGTGACCCAGGTCACGACGCTGCAACTGGCGCTGGTCAAGAGAGCCGAGGAAGAAGCCGAGACCATCATGCCCGGCTTCACCCATTTGCAGAATGCCCAGCCGGTAACCTTCGGACACCACCTGCTGGCCTATGTCGAAATGCTCGGCCGCGATGCCGGGCGGCTGCTTGATGCCCGCAAGCGCCTCAATGAATCTCCGCTCGGATCGGCGGCCCTGGCCGGTACGCCCTATCCCATCGACCGGCACATGACGGCCGAAAAGCTCGGCTTCGACCGGCCCACGGCCAATAGCCTCGATGCCGTCTCTGACCGCGATTTCATCCTGGAAACGCTGGCCGCGGCCTCAATCTGTGCCATGCACCTCTCCCGCTTTGCCGAGGAAATGGTGATCTGGAGTTCCGCCCAGTTCGGCTTCGTGCGCCTTTCCGACAAGTTCACCACCGGCTCTTCCATCATGCCGCAGAAGCGCAATCCTGATGCCGCCGAACTGGTGCGCGCCAAGATCGGCCGCATCCTGGGCGCACTCACGAGCCTCCTCGTGGTGATGAAGGGCCTGCCGCTCGCCTATTCCAAGGACATGCAGGAAGACAAGGAAGTCGCCTTCGATGCGCTCGATGCCCTGAGTCTCTCGCTGGCCGCGATGACCGGCATGGTCGGCGACCTTGTGCCCAACCGCGAACGCATGCGCGCCTCCGCTTCGGCGGGCTTTTCGACCGCCACCGACATTGCCGACTGGCTGGTGCGCGAGCTCAACATCCCGTTCCGCGACGCCCACCACATTACCGGGCAGATCGTGGCTTTGGCCGAGCAGAAGAATTGCGGGCTGGAGGGGCTGACCATCGAGGACTTCAAGTTCATCGACCAGCGCATCGACAGCCGCATCCACAAGGTACTGACCGTGGAAGCCTCGGTGGCAGCACGGCAGTCCTATGGCGGCACGGCCCCGGCCAATGTGCTTGTTCAGGCCGCCCGCTGGAAAACCGAGCTGACCGGCCAGCCGCATGAACCGCGCCCACTTGGCAAAAACAAGCATGCCGGCCATGGCGATGGCGGGGTTGAATAGCGCCGGGCATTGCGCCACCTTCTCCCCGCGAGGAGAGAAGGAAAAGCGGAGAAACCGGTGACCAGACCTCCCCGACAGATGCGCCTCACCCAGCGCCATGTCGGCTACCTGCAGCCTCCGTCGCCGTCTGAGGACATGCCGCCACCGCCATCCGGCATGCGCGCGGCAACGCCGGACGACCATCGGCGCACCATCACCCACCTGCTCGGGCCCACTGGCGACCATGACGAAGTCTGGATCTTCGCCTATGGCTCGCTGATCTGGAAGCCGGCCTGCGACTTCGTCGAGATGCGCACGGGCCGCATCCATGGCTGGCACCGCGCCTTCTGCCTGGGCTGGAACAACCGCTTTCGTGGGTCCGACGCCAATCCCGGCCTGATGCTGGCATTGGACCGGGGCGGCGCCTGCAATGGCGTGCTCTATCGCCTGCCGCCGGGCCAGATCGAGCAAGCCATGCACAAGCTCCTTGAGCGCGAAATGGGCTGGCTGCCCTCGCCCTTTCCGCCGCGCTGGGTCAATGCCAGAAGTGGCGACCGCACCATCCGGGCCCTGACCTTCTGCATCGACCGCCATTCAGGCCGCTATGTTTCAGGCCTCACCATAGACGCCATTGCCGATGTGCTGGCTACGGCCACCGGCTCGCGCGGTTCCATGGCCGAATATCTCTATGCCACCGTCCAGCATCTGGAGGACATGGGCATCCACGATCCCCATCTCTGGCAATTGCAGGCTTTGGTCGCCGAACGCATCGAAGCCGCTTATGAGGCGGATCGGTAAGTCTTGCTTTCGTTTTCCGGCGCGCTGCCGTAGAGACGTGCCGGCAGATCGGGAAAGACCATGGTCCACCATTTCGAACATCGTGACGGCACGCTCTTCGCCGAGGACGTCAATCTCAACGACCTTGCGGCCAAGGTCGGCACACCCTTCTATGTCTATTCCAGCGCCACCCTGCGCCGGCACGTGCGCGTGGTGAAGGCTGCCTTCGAGGGCATCCCCACGCTCATGGCCTATGCCATGAAGGCCAATTCCAACCAGGCCGTCCTGAAGCTCATGGCTACTGAAGGCGCCGGCGCCGACGTCGTGTCGGGCGGCGAGCTCGAACGCGCTCTCACCGCCGGCATCAGGCCGGACATGATCGTCTTTTCCGGCGTCGCCAAGACCGTGGCGGAAATGCGCCAGGGCCTGACGGCCGGCATCAAGTGCTTCAATGTCGAGAGCGAGCCCGAGCTGGAGCGCCTCTCCATGGTCGCCGCCGACATGGGGCTGACGGCGCGCGTCTCGGTGCGCGTCAACCCCGATGTCGATGCCCGCACCCATGCCAAGATTTCAACCGGCAAGGCCGAAAACAAGTTCGGCATTCCCTATGCCCGCGCCCGCGAGGTTTATCGCCGCATCGCCGAATTGCCCAATGTCGTGGCGGTGGGCGTCGACATGCATATCGGCAGCCAGTTGACCGATCTCGAGCCCTTCAGCACCGCTTTCGGCCTCCTGGCCGAACTGGTGACCGCCCTGCGCGCCGACGGCCATCACATCGAGCATATCGATGTCGGTGGTGGCCTCGGCATTCCCTATCATCACGACCAGGAAGCCCCGCCCCATCCCGAAGCCTACGCCGCCGTGGTGCGCGACAAGGTGGGCCAGCTCGGCTGCTCGCTGGTCATCGAGCCCGGGCGCCTGCTTGTCGGCAATGCCGGCATAATGGTGACTAGGGTGGAATATGTGAAGGAAGGCAGCAGCAATTTCGTCATCGTCGACGCTGCGATGAACGACCTGATCCGCCCCACGCTTTACGAAGCCCACCACGACATCCAGCCGGTCAATCACTCCAATCTGGCCCCCATCACCGCCGACATTGTCGGCCCGGTCTGCGAAACGGGCGACTATCTCGCCAAGGGCCGCACCATGCCGGGCGTCAAGGAAGGCGACCTGCTCGCAGTAATGAGCGCCGGCGCCTATGGGGCCGTCATGGCCTCGACCTACAATTCCCGCGCGCTGATCCCCGAAGTGCTGGTCGATGGCACCCGCTGGCACGTCATCCGCCCGCGCAAGCCGCTGGAAGAGTTGATCGGGCTGGATTCGGTGCCTGATTGGCTTTGAGTCACGCCCTCGTGGTTCGAGGGTCGCTACGCTCCCGCCTCACCATGAGGGCTACTGGAATACCGAGCCAAGAGTAGGCCTCATGGTGAGGTGCGCTTCTTCAGCGCCTCGAACCACGAGGGCGTGGCGCGATTACTGTTCCCGCGCCTGGCGGGCCAGCGACACCACTTCCACCGGCTTGCCTTCCAGCGCGTCGTCGATCTTCTGGATCAGGTCGGCCAGGGTAAAGGGCTTGGTGATGACATCATAGATCAGTGCCTCGAGCCCATGCGCCCGCTCGCGCTGGTCGGCAAAGCCAGTCATCAGCACGATGGTGATGTCAGGATATTTGGCCGCCACATGCAGGGCCAGCCCGATACCGTCCATGATCGGCATCTTGATGTCCGATAGCAGCAGGTCGAAGCGGCCCTCTTCGCTATCCACCGTCTCGGCGGCCAGGCCTCCATCTTCCTCGGCAACGACCTCGTGGCCCTTCATGGTCAGGGCGCTCACCACGAAGGCGCGCACGGACGGATCGTCTTCGGCAACCAGAATGCGGGCCATCAATCAATGCTCCGGAACAGGCGTATCGGATGCCACCGGGGCCGGCGGCTCGCTGGCCTCGGCTTCGGTGGCGCGGTCGACCACAGGGGATTCGCCCGTGGCGACAAGTGTGCTCTGCCCGCCGGCAAAGCTGAGGCGCACCCGCCTCGCCTCACCGGGCGGCAGGGTGAGCTGGGTATCGAACGTGGCGCGTTCGCCGGCCATGAGGTCACGCACCGACGGGGTGACGCTCCATTCATAAATGCCCCGGCCATCGCCATCGATCAGCGTCACCACCACCGAGGGAACGGGGACGGGTTGCGGCAGCAGGCCGACAATCTGTGCTGACACGGCCAGCACCTCCTTGCCATCGCGCAATGTGCGCAGGCTGGACACGTTAGAAAAATCGAGCCCGACGACATTGACGCCCAGCCCCACCGCCTCATAGACCCCAGCCATGGCGGGAAAACGTTCAACCACCGCGACCCGGCCGAAATAGCCGACTGCCAGAACCGCGCCGAGCAATAGGGCGCCGGCAATCCGCAGCGTGCGGCGAAGCCTGGCCAGCGGCAGGTCGGCCGCCATAGCGCTTTGCCGGCGCGAAAAGGCCTGCTGCCGGTTGCGCAAGATGGCCGCCTCGGCCTTGGCATTGCTTGCGGCCATGGCTGCCTGCCGCTCCTGCTCCAGCCGCTGCTCGACTTCGGCAGCCACGGCCTTTTCCTCGGCCGACATGGCTTCGTCCAGCCCATCCTCCTCGATGGCGGCGAAGGCTTCTTTCTGCTCCTGCGTCGGCTCGTCCTTGTCCAGCGGCGCCTGCTGCCAGTCCCGTCGGCAATGGGCGCACTGCACCTTGCGACCGGCCGAGCCAATGGCCTCGTAGGTCACCTGGTACTTGGTCTGGCAATGCGGGCAGGTGATGATCATCGGGCCAGACGGAACGGGAGGACGGAATAAGTCATCACCGACCCTAGCGGGCGGGGGTTAAAACTCCTCAAACCCTCCAAGCGTCCCACTTAATCCACCACATTCGCGCCGCTTTCATGTAGCCAAGCAGGCTGGCCTGCGCATGCGGTCGCCTTGGCTGTTATGATGCGCCCGACACCTGATTCGCCCGCGCACCAATTGGGGAGCGTCTGTTCTTGATCGAGTTTTCCAATGTCGGGCTGCGTTATGGCAATGGCCCCGAGATCCTGCGGGACCTGACCTTTTCGGTCGAGCCGGGCTCGTTCCATTTCCTCACCGGTCCGTCCGGCTCGGGCAAGACCAGCCTGCTCCGCCTACTGCTGCTCTCGCTCAAGCCATCGCGCGGCCGCGTCACCATGTTCGGCGAGGATGTGAGCAATCTGAGCCAGGATCGCCTGCTGCAGATGCGCCGCCATATCGGCATCGTCTTCCAGGAATTCCGCCTGCTCGATCACCTGACGACCTTCGAAAATGTCGCTTTGCCCCTGCGCGTCCTGGGGCAGCCGGAAAGCGAATACCGCCCCAATGTCACTGAACTCCTCGAATGGGTCGGCCTGGGCGAGCGCATGAATGCCCTGCCCTCCTTGCTGTCCGGTGGCGAGAAACAGCGCGCCGCCATCGCCCGCGCCGTCATCGCCCGGCCCAAAGTGCTGCTGGCGGACGAACCCACCGGCAATGTCGACCCCGACCTGTCGAGCCGGCTGGTACATCTCTTCGCCGAACTCAACCGCACCCTGGGCATGACCATCATCCTGGCCACCCACGAATTGCCGCTGCTGGACCAGTTCAACTATCCGCGCATGCTGCTCAGCAAGGGCGAGCTGGTGATCCATGATTGAAGCCGTTCTCCGCCTCTGGCCCTCGCGCAAGGGCGCGGCCCCCATCGTTCCCGAAAAGAGCGTGGCCGGTCGCACCCTGCTGCTGCTCATCACCATCATGAGCTTTCTCTCCGCCGTGACCCTAGGCGGAGTGGTGCTGGTGCAGAAATCGGCCATCGCCTGGTCGGCCGATGTCGGGCGGGAAGTGACCATCCAGATCCGGCCGGTCGAGGGCGAGGTGATGGAGAGCAATCTGCGCACCGCGGTTTCCCTGGCTGAATCGACGCCCGGCGTCGCCTCGGCGCGGGCCCTCACCATCGAGGAAAGCCAGCAATTGCTCGAGCCCTGGCTCGGCACCGGGCTCGACCTCACCGCCATCGAAATTCCCCGCCTCGTCGTCGTGCAACTGGCCGACCCAGTCGACGCCGATATCGAGGGGCTGGGTCGCAATCTCGCCGCGGTCAAGGGCGCGAGCCTGGACACCCACGCCGCCTGGCGGCAGCAGCTCAACACGATGGCGGGTACGATTGTCTTGTCGGGCCTGCTCGTGCTGATCCTGATCGGCGCCGCTACGGTGCTGGCCATTGTCTTTGCCACGCGCGGCGCCATGGCCAGCAACCGCGAGATCGTCGATGTGCTGCACTATATCGGCGCCTCCAACCGCTTCATTGCCGGTGAATTCCAGGGCCGGTTTCTCTCCATCGGCCTGCAGGGCGGCCTGTTGGGTACGGTCGCGGCCCTGCTGTTCTTTGCCCTGATCGGCACGGCCGCCGGCAATATGCTGTCGAGCGAAGCCGGCGCTCAGGTCGGTGTGCTGTTCGGCCGCTTCGCGCTGGGCCTGGACGGCATTGTCGGCATCCTGGCCGTTGTCCCCGTCATCGCCGCACTCACCGCCATCACCTCGCGGGTCACCGTCCGGCGCTATCTTGCCCAGACGTCCTGAGCCGCCCAACGCCCTCGCCAAG
>CBIGSA010000064.1:0-13777 GCA_966192215.1 uncultured Devosia sp.
CGAGATGAAGATGCAGTTCCTGCAGCCCGAGCGCGGGAGGTTCGACTTCGAGGATGCCGACGCGCTCGTCGGCTGGGCGGCCGAGCACGGCAAGCAGGTGCGCGGGCACACGCTCGTCTGGCACCAGCAGGTGCCCGCTGGCATGTGGGCGGATTGCCGGCGCGAGCGCCCCGGCGACGGGCAGGACCACCCGATAATCATCCTCGATGAGGAAATGCCCGGCCCTGAAGGCCCGCGCCGCATGTTCTTCAAGCGCCAGGTAATTGTCGATGGCCAGCGGCCCGCCGGCATCGCGCGGCCGGATCGCCACCACTTCAAGATGCGGATGCACCAGCCCGATATCGGGCGTGAACTGCTCGCCGGTCAGCGCGCAGCGATAGCCATAGGCGGTCATCACCAGCCGGTAGATGGCCTCATAGACATCGAGCGACGCGCCGGCGGCAAAGCCGCCCTGCGGACTGTCCCCGAAGCCGTCGCCATTCGCGCTTGCCATACAACAGGGTCCTGGTCTTGTTACGCACAGGACCTTACGGGCAATTACCGAGTCTGAGAACAGTCTGGAGCGGCCAGTGACCATCTTCGAGAACACCCTCAATGCTGATGGCGCCCTGATCGTGGGCGCGGGCCTGGCCGGTCTCTTCACCGCGCTCAAACTCGCGCCGCGCCCGGTGACCGTTTTGTCGCCCAAGCCGCTGGGGACGGGCGCGTCCTCGGCCTGGGCGCAAGGCGGGGTCGCGGCAGCCGTGGGCCAGGGCGACAGCAGCCATGCCCATGCGGTGGATACCGAAATGGCCGGCGCGGGCATTGTCGACCACGGTACGGCCGAAAGCGTCACCGCCGAAGCCGCAGCGCGGATCGAGGACCTGGCGCGCTGGGGCACGCCCTTCGACCGCGACGATTTCGGCAATTACGAACTTGGCAAGGAAGCCGCCCATTCGGCCAATCGCATCGTCAAGGTCGAGGGCGACCGGGCCGGCTGGGCCATCATGCAGGCCATCATCGCCGAAGTGCGCCGCACACCCTCCATCCGCGTGGTGGAAGGCATCACCGCGCTGAGCCTGGCCCGTGACAATGGCCGCATTGTGGGCGTCTTCTGCCGGCGGCTGGGCGACCGCTATTCCGAGCCGGTCTTCATCCGCGCCCGCGCCACTGTGCTGGCTGCCGGTGGCCTGGGCGGGCTCTATGCCGTCACCACCAATCCGCCCGGCGTCCGCGGCCACGCCATGGGTATGGCGGCCCGCGCCGGCGCGTTGGTCGCCGATGCCGAATTCGTTCAGTTCCACCCTACCGCCATCGCCACTGGCGCCGATCCGGCGCCGCTGGCCACCGAAGCGCTGCGCGGCGAAGGCGCGATCCTGGTCAACGACCTCGGGGAGCGCTTCATGCCGGCCATCCACCCCGATGCCGAACTGGCGCCGCGTGACGTGGTCGCCCGGGCCAATTTCCGGCAGATCCAGGCCGGCCGCAAAGTGTTCCTCGATACGCGGCAGGTGCTCGGGGACGCCATCCTCACCCGCTTCCCCACGGTCTCGAAATACTGCCTCGATGCCGGCATCGATCCGGTGACCGGGCTGATCCCGGTGACTCCAGCGGCCCATTTCCATATGGGCGGCGTCAAGGTCGATGAGCGCGGGCGCTCGTCCTTGCCCGGCCTCTGGGTCTGCGGCGAAGCCAGTTGCACGGGCCTGCACGGCGCCAACCGGCTCGCCTCCAATTCCCTGCTCGAAGCCACGGTCTATGGCGCCCGCATTGCCGAGGATATCGGCGGACTGGAACCCACCCGCGAACTAGCGCCCTTCAAGGGTATCGAATGGAACGAAGTCGAGGGTCAGAAGGCCGAGGATGTGTTGCGCGGCACCGTCGCCGTGCAGGATCTGCGTCGTATCATGACCGATCTGGTAGGCGTGGAGCGGGATGCCGACGGGCTGCGGCAGGCGCTGCGCGGCATCGCCCATCTCGAAGCCAGTGCCGAACAGGTCACCAGTGCCTATCTCAACATGACGACATCGGCCACGCTCGTGGCGGCGGCCGCGCTCAAGCGCACTGAAAGCCGGGGCGGCCATTTCCGCACCGACTATCCGCAGATCGACGAAAGCTGGGAACACCACACCACGATGGCGCTCGACGAGGCCTTGGCCATCCGCGCCGGGGCCTGATCACTCCGCCATCAGGAATTCGGCGATCGCCGCACGGTCTGCGTCGGTCCATTGCGAGGTGGAATCGGCGATCACCTCGCCCATCGGACCGCCCAATACATCGAAGCCTGGCGTGAATCCGTCGAGCAGCGTCTGCGCCAGGATGGCCTCGTCATAGCCCTGGCCGAACAACGCGTCGCGGGTGATGGCCGGGGCGCGCCCCCCGGTACCGCCAGGCGAGCCCGCGAGAGCCTTGCTCCAATCCAGCGCGCCTAGCGCATTGCGGGGTGTGTGGCAGGACACACAATGGGCCGGGCCGTAGGCGAGATATTTGCCGCGATTATAGGCATCCGAGCGCCCGGCCTCCGGTACGAAACGGGCCGGGGTGAAGAAGAGATTCTGCCAGCCCGCCATGGCGAGGCGGATATTGAACGGGAAGGGTACCGCGTTGTCGGAAGCCGGTTCGCTGACCGGCTCGGTTGCCATCAGCGCCGCATAGAGATCTGATATCTCCTGGTCGCTCATCAGCGTGTAATTCTCGTAGGGGAAGGCCGGGTAGAGATGGCCCTGTGGCCCCATGCCATTGCTCATCGCCTCGGCAAATTGCGCCAGCGTCCAACTGCCGATACCGGCCTTGGGATCGGAGGTGATGTTGGGCGGCACGAAGGTTCCGAAGGGCGTTTCGAGCCCCGCCCCGCCCGAGAGGAACGCCCTGCCATTGGCCGTGTCGGTATGGCAGGCGACACAACCACCCAGCCGGATCAGGTAATTTCCGCGTTCGACGTTCCCCACAAGGGTGAGATCACGGGCCGGGCCGGCAACCGGGCGCAAAAAATAGATGCCCGCCGCGAGGCCGATAACAGCCAGCACACCCAGAACCATTAGCCAACGCCGCATCGCTCACTCCCTGTGCCTGTGAGGCATAGAGAGCAGAGCCCGCAAGGGCTGGCAACTTACGGAAATTTTAGGTTGGAAGCCGGGATTATTTTCCGAGCACCGCATCAACTTCGGCGCGCGTCGGGGGCTTGCAGCCCTTGCGGCCGCAATTGATGCCGGCCACCACCGCACCGAAACGCAGCATGTCGCTGAGGGCGCCTTCGCCCAGCCCGTCGAGCTTGCCGGGCTTGAGCAGGCCACGCTCATGCAGCCAGGAGAGAATGCCGGCCATGAGGCTGTCGCCAGCTCCCACCGTGTCACCAAATACCGGCGGCTTGTAGATGGCGGCAGTCGCCTTGCCGGCTTTGGTGAAGGCGCGCGAACCCTTGTCGCCCAGGGTCACCACGACAAGCTGGCAATTGGGGCGAGCCAGAAGCTCCGCCGCGTGCTGCTCGATGCTTTTGGCACTATCGAGCGCTTCGAGGTCTTCCTCTGAAACCTTCACCACATGAGCAAGGTCGAGGAAGCTTGAGAGCCGGGCCTTGTAGCCGGCAAAGTCGTCGACCAGGCTCGGCCGCACATTTGGATCGATGGAAATCGTCGCGCCTTTCGCAATGGCCGCTGCTACGATCTGCAGCCAGGTGGCCGCTTCATCCGGTTTGATGGGGCAGAAGCCGCCGATCTGGTAGAGATCGAGCTGCTCGGGCAAAGCCGCAATGCCCTTTGCCGCCTCGATCGCACCGTCGGCGGAGCGATAGAAGCCATAACGCGCATTGTGATTGGCGTCGAAATTGACCACGGCCAGCGTGGTATATTCCTTGACGCGATCGGACAGCAGGGGCGTGACGCCGGCCTCATTGAGCGGCCCCAGCAGGTAGTCGCCAAAGGCATCGGCGGAAATGGGGCAGAGGAACCCGGTGGAATTGCCCAGCTTGGCCAATGCGATGGCACAGTTATAGGGCGAGCCACCCGGATGGGCCGTCATGACGATCTGGTTCTCGCCGTCGCGGCCGATGAGGGTGCCACCGGGCAGCGCCACTTCGGCCTTGAGATCGATCAGGCTTTCCCCACCAACGACAAACATGCAATGCCTCCCAGCGCAGTCGGCAGCGACATAGCATCTTTGCCGGGATTGTCACCAGCGCCGTGAGCATATGCCCAGCAAGCGGGCGCATCTCCAACTACCCATTAATACGGGCGCGAATTCACTTCCGCCGGTCATGCCGTTGTGGCGCAGGGACCTTTCGCCTATCGGTTCGGCTGTATTGCCGCGAGCACCTTGCGACGGCCGACCAGTCGTGTTGACCTGAATGCAGATGCCGTAATCGGCTCAAAGGCCAGGAAACGTCTTGGCGGGGAGAGGGGAGGATAGGAATGCAAGCACTTGCTTTGCTCGTCCGCACGATCAGCGGCTTGAACCGCGTTGTGGGCGAGGTGTTGTCGTGGCTGGCCCTTGGTTGCGTGCTGGTCTGCTTTACGGTCGTGGTGCAGCGCTACGTATTCAATACGTCGACGCTTTGGGTGCAGGACCTTTACGTCTGGCTCGGCGGGGCCATGTTTACCGGCGTGGCCGGCTTTGCGCTGATGCGCGATGACCATGTGCGGGTCGATATTTTCTACCGACCGGCCCCGGTGCGGAAGAAGGCCATGGCCGACCTGTTCGGGGTCGTCTTCTTCCTGCTGCCCTTCATCTATGTGGTCTCGCATTATGGCTGGACCTCGGTTGCCCGCTCATGGGGCTACTATGAGGGTTCGTCTAATATTGGCGGCATGCCGGGCCTGTTCGTGCTCAAGAGCTTCGTCATCCTGTTCTGCCTCCTGGTGGGCCTGCAGGGCCTGGCCATGGCTGCCCGCGCTATCCTGGTCCTCGCCGGTCGCGAGGACCTCCTGCCCGAAAATCTGCGCTACAGCGCCAATGACGCCAAGGAAGCGCACTGATGGATCCCGTTCTCATTGGCGAAATTCTCTCCGCCCTCATGTTCGTGGGCGTCATCGGCGTGCTTCTGCTCGGCTTTCCCGTTGCCTTCTCCCTGGCCGGCACAGCGCTGATCTTCGGCCTCGTGGGCGGGTTCCTGGGCGTCTATGACCCATCCAACTACGGCTCGCTGTTTGGCCGCTATATCGGCCTGATGACCAATGAAGTGCTGGTGGCCGTACCGCTCTTCATTTTCATGGGCGTCATGCTCGAGCGATCCGGCATCGCCGAGCAACTCCTGCTCACCATGGGCAAGCTGTTCGGCAACCTGCGCGGCGGCCTCGGCCTTTCGGTGATCCTGGTGGGAGCACTCCTGGCCGCCTCGACCGGCGTTGTCGGCGCCACCGTGGTGACCATGGGCCTGATCTCGCTGCCGGCCATGTTGCGCGCCGGCTATGATCCCAAGCTGGCGACCGGCGTCATCTGTGCCTCCGGCACGCTGGGACAGATCATCCCGCCCTCCACGGTCCTTATTTTCATGGGCGACATGCTTTCGGGCATCAACGCCCAGGTGCAGATGGAAAAGGGCAACTTTGCGCCCGAGCCGGTTTCGGTCGGCGCCCTGTTCGCAGGTGCCATCATTCCGGGCCTGCTGCTGGTGGCGCTCTATGCCAGCTGGGTGATCTTCAAGGCGATTACCGATCCCAAGTCGGCCCCTGCCACGCCCGTGCCCGAGGCCGAAAGGGCCCACCTTGGCCGCGAGGTCGTGGTCGCGCTCATTCCGCCGCTGCTGCTCATCGTGGCGGTGCTGGGCTCGATCCTGGGTGGCATCGCGACACCAACGGAAGCCGCTTCCGTCGGCTCCGTCGGCGCCATGGTCCTGGCCCTGGTTCGCGGCAAGATCAGCTTCACCATCCTGCGCCAGGCGGTCATCTCGACAGCCACCATCACCTCGATGGTCTTCATCATCCTGTTCGGCGCGGCCGTATTCTCCATCGTGTTCCGCATGATGGGCGGCGACAACCTGGTTCATGAATTCCTCTCGTCCATGCCGGGCGGAGCGATCGGCGCCACGATCATCGTGATGTTCATCATGTTCCTGCTCGGCTTTATCCTGGACACGTTCGAGATCATCTTCATCGTGATCCCGATCACCGCCCCCGTGCTGCTGGCGCTCGGTGTGGACCCGATCTGGCTGGGGGTGATGGTGGGCGTCAACCTGCAGACCAGTTTCCTGACCCCGCCTTTCGGCTTCTCGCTGTTCTATCTGCGAGGCGTTGCTCCCGCGCGGGTAACCACCGGGATGATCTATCGCGGCGTCGTGCCTTTCGTGATCCTGCAACTGATCGGACTGATCCTGTTGTTCACGTTCCCGCAGCTGATCACCTGGCTGCCGGAGCTGCTCTACCACTGAGCCGGTACAGCCCTTCCACAAAGGCCCTGATGGCTAGCCGGCCATCAGGGCCTTTTTCATCGCGGCCTGCCGGGACCGGAAAGAAAAGCCCCGCCGCGGCAAGCGGCGGGGCTGCAAGCCGTGACGGTGAACGTCCGATCAGCTCAGCGTGAAATACTTCTGACGGGCGGCCAGGAACAGGGAGTCCGTACCTTCCGTCTTCTGGCGCACCACGTTGAGGGCGGAGATGAAGCTCTCGGCCGTCTTCTTGGTGAGGGCGTCGCCGCCTTCGCGGATTTCGCTGAGGAGTTCCGTGGCCGCCTTGGCGCCGGCCTCGAGGATTTCCTCGGGGAACTGCTTGATCTGGACGCCATGTTCGCTGATCAGTGACTGGAGGGCGCGCGGATCATTGGCCGCGAAGTCGGCCGCCACATTGTCGTATTCCGCCTGGCAGACATCCTTGATCAGGGCCTGCAGGTCAGCCGGCAGTTCCAGATACTTGGCCTTATCCACGACCAGCTCGGTTGCCAGGCCCGGCTCGATGAAGCTGGGGAAATAGTAGTTCTTGGCAATCTGGTAGAAGCCGAGCGCCAGGTCATTGTAGGGGCCGACGAATTCGGCGGCGTCCAGCGTGCCCGACTGCAGGGCGGCGAAGATTTCGCCGGCAGCAAGGTTGGTGACCGATGCACCCAGCTTGGCCCAGACCTGCCCGCCGAGGCCCGGCGTACGGAAACGCAAGCCCTGGACGTCGGCCACGCCGGTCAGCTCGTTCTTGAACCAACCGCCGGCCTGGGTACCGGTATCGCCCGAGAGGAACCCCTGCAGACCGAACTGGTCATAGATTTCGTCCCAGATTTCCTGGCCACCCATGTGGCGGACCCAGCCGGTCAGCTCACGGCTGGTCATGCCATAGGGCACGCCGGTGAAGAACGACAGGCCCTGGCTCTTGTTCTGCCAGTAATAGGCGGCGCCATGGCTCATTTCGGCCGAACCGTCGATCACGGCGTCGAGCGCCTGCAGGCCCGGCACCATTTCGCCGGCCGCGAACACCTGGATCGTGAGACGCCCGCCCGAAGCGGCCGTAATGCGGTCGGCCAGGCGCTGTGCGCCAACGCCCAGGCCCGGGAAGTTCTTGGGCCAGGTGGTGACCATGCGCCAGTTGATATTGCCCTGAGCGATGGCCGGTGCGGCCAGCGTCGTTGCAGCCGCGGCGCCGATCGTGGCGACCGAGGCCGTCTTGAAAAATTCGCGTCTTTTCATAATTCCTCCCAACAGGATGCGGCATCAAGGCCGCCGGTGCTTGCCGCCTACTCCACTACTGGCGCGAGGGCGGACTCGTGCCGGCGTCAGAGTAGTCCGACTGCGGTTTCTGTCCAGTAGAGGCGGACCGCAGGACGGCGCCGTGATCGCCTGCCTACCCACTATTACGCAGAACCGCGTGCTGCAGGACATGCTAGACTGGTTCCGCCAAGGTGTGGGGAGCCTCGCTATCGCATGAACCTCAGACAGAAAATCCTTATCCTGTCCGTGCTGCCGCTGGTGCTCGCCATTCTGGCCATCACGGCACTGGTGACCTTCCAGTCCACCCAGTTGGCGCGGGCCAGCATTGCCACCTTTGAGCGCAACCTGCTGCGGGCCAAGGAAAACGAACTGCTCAACCTGACCAACATGGCCATGTCGGCCATAGCCGATATCTACCAGGCCGCCGATGCCGATGACGAAGCGGCCAAGGTGCAGGTGCAGGCTATCCTCTCCGAACTGGATTATGGCCCGGACGGCTACTTCTTCGCCTACGATTATGACGGCGTGAACATCGTCCATCCCCGCCAGGCGTTCCGCCACGGCCAGAACTGGATCAACATGACCGATCCGGACGGCAACCGCGTCATCTACAACCTGATCGAGCGCGCCAAGGAAGGTGGCGGGCTCCATCAATACAAGTGGGAAAAGCCCTCCACAGGCGAGATCGCCGACAAGCTCTCCTGGGCCGTGGGGCTCGACAAATGGCGCTGGATGCTGGGCACGGGCGTCTATCTCGACGACGTCTTCGCCCAGACGGCAGCAGCCGAGAACGACCTGCGCAGCCATATCAACACGACATTCGTCATCGTGGCAGCCATCACCGTGCCTATCGTCTTTGCGGTGTTTCTCGCCAGTTTCCTCATCACCCTGCATGAGCGGCGCCTGGCCGACGGCAAGCTCAAGGAGCTGACCCAACGTGTCGTCGACACGCAGGAAGAGGAGCGCGCCCGTATCGCCAGGGAACTGCATGACGGCATTTCCCAGACCATGGTAGGCGCCCGCTACATGCTCGACCTTGCCGCGACCAAGGTGCGATCGGGCGCAGCCGACGCCGCTGATGTCATCGAGCGCGGGGCCCGCGGGCTCAATGACGCGATCAAGGAGGTGCGCCGCATCTCGCACGACCTGCGACCCGGCATGCTGGACGATCTGGGCCTCACCGCGGCGCTGGAAGCCCTGACCGGCAGTTTCGCGGAACGCACCGGCATTGCCGTCGAACTCAAGTCGGTCGCCTTCAAGAACCTTATCCTGCCCGAGGCACGCACGGCCCTCTATCGCGTGGCGCAGGAGGCGCTGACCAATATCGAGCGCCACGCCAATGCCACGCGGGTCAGCGTCATCATCACCAGCGGCGGCAATGGCCCGCAAATGCTGATCGAGGACGACGGCCAGGGCTTTGCCCACCTGCCCGCCACCCGAAGCAGGAGCGGCCTGGGCCTGCGCAACATGCAGGAGCGCATGGAACATTTCGGCGGCTCGCTGGAAGTCCGCACCACTGCAAAGGGCACCGTGCTCAAGGCGCATCTTCCCAAATCCACCTATCTCACCAAGAAATCCGATCCCGTGCCGGCATGAGCGCTCCCGCCCCCATCAAGGTCCTGATCTGCGACGACCATCCCCTGGTGCTCGAAGGCATTCGCGCCGTGGTGGAAACCTTTGACCATATCCAGGTGGTCGGCGCCGTCCGCTCCGCCCATGCGGCGCTGGAACTGGCTGCAAAGACAAATCCCGACGTGGTGCTGATGGACATCAACCTGCCTGAGCTCAGCGGCCTCGACGCAATCGAACTCTTCCGCGAGCAATTGCCACGCACACGCCTGCTGATGCTCTCCATGCATGACAGCCGGGAATATATCTCGACGGCCGTGCTGTTCGGCGCGTCGGGCTATATCCTCAAGGACGTGCCGCCCGCTGAAATCATCTCCGCGATCGAGGCGGTGGCCGCCAATGGCACCTATTTCTCCTCCGGCGTCGCCGAAGCCATTCTGGAACGCGGCCAGAAACAGAGTGCCGTCGTGCCACTGACCACGCGCGAGCAGGCCGTGCTGCTGCTGCTCGCCCAGGGCCGGTCCAACAAGGATGTTGCGGGCGAACTCGACATTTCGGTGCGCACCGTCGAGACCCATCGCAAGAATATCAAGAAGAAGCTCGGCATTTCCACCACGGCCGGCCTCACCCGCTATGTCATCGACCATGGGCTGATGGCGGACGACTGAATCTTTTTCTCCGGCGGGATTAGGCCCGCCCTGGCGGTGTTGACCACCATGAGGGCCGCGACGACGGCCCCGTAACATGGAAGGGAATATCCCATGAAGGTCCGTTCGATTCTGGCCGGCGCTGCCGCTCTTGCGCTTCTGGCCTTGCCCGCCTTTGCCACCGACTTCCTCGGCGGCGCCGTCAAATCCACCGACATTGGCGGCAAGATGGTGCTGACCGATGCCAACGGCATGACGCTCTACACTTTCGACAAGGACACCAATGGCGACGGCAAGAGCGTCTGCAACGGCGATTGCGCCGTGAAGTGGCCCCCGCTGATGGCCGAAGCCGGTGTTGCTGCCGAAGGCGACTTCACCCTTGTCACCCGCGACGACGGCTCGACCATGTGGGCCTATAAGGGCTGGCCGCTCTACTACTGGTATGAAGACGTGGCTCCCGGCGACATTTCCGGCGACGGCGTTGGCGGCGTCTGGCATCTTGCCGTCGAATAACCACCCGGATCGGTCTTGAACGATTTCCTCGACCAGCTCGAAGCCTGCGTGCCGGCCCTGAGGCGCTATGCAAGGGCCCTGACGCGCAATGCCGACCTGGCCGACGATCTCGTGCAGGACTGTCTCGAACGTGCCATTTCCAGGCGCGGCCTGTTCCGCCCTACCGGACCGGTCCGCGCCTGGCTGTTCACGATCCTGCTGAACCTGCACCGCAACGCCCTACGCGCCTCGCACCGTCGGGGCGAGACGGTGGATATCGACACGGTGCCCGAACTTTCGACTCCGGCCCCGCAGCCGGGGCATATCGCGCTGGCCGAACTGGCGCGGGCGATAGAAACACTCCCTCCCGAGCAAAAGGAAGCACTCCTGCTGGTTACATTGGAAGGTATACCCTATGCCGAGGCAGCGGGGATAATCGGCATTCCGCTGGGCACGCTGATGAGCCGGCTGGGCCGTGCACGCGCTGCCCTGCGCACGCTGACCGGTTCCCCCGCCGAGCCGCATCTCAGGACCGTCAAATGAGCGAGATCACCCGCGACCAGCTGATGGCCTATGCCGACGGGCAATTGCCCGGGGATGAACGCGCGGCCGTGGAGGCCTTCCTGGCCGCCAATCCCGATGCGGCTGCCGATGTGGCATTGCTGCAGCGCCAGAGTGACGCCATTCGCACCCTGTTCGAACCCGTCGGCGCCGAAGCCGTGCCGGCAAGGCTCAGGCCCGCCCGGCTGGCTGCCGAAATGGCGCGCCGCCGCAGTCGCAACTGGGGCTGGGCCGCGGCGGCTGTCGTGCTGGTCGGCCTCGGACTGGGCACCGGCTGGTTTGCCCGTCCGCTTTTCGATGCCAGGCCCGCCAGCCAGGTTTTGATCGCCAATGCGGTCAATGCCCATGCCGTCTATGTCGCCGAGAACCGCCACGCGGTCGAGGTCGGCAGCGACGACAGCGAGCACCTGAGCACCTGGCTCTCCAACCGGCTCGACACCACCTTGGGCATGCCCGACCTTGCAGCCGAGGGCTTCACCCTGGTGGGCGGGCGCCTGCTGCCGGGCGAGCCCGATGCCGGGGGCCGCGCCGCGCAACTGATGTATGAGAACGCCACCAGCGATCGCGTGACCATCTATGTCACATCAGCCCTGCCCGATCGCGCGCCGGCCTATGAATTTGCCAGCCATGACGGCGCCGAGGCTTTTTACTGGGCCAATGCCCGCATCACCTGCACCGTAGTCGGCACCCTGCCCGAGGAGCAGATGAAGGCCGTTGCCGGCGCGGTCTATCGGCAATTGACCGAAGGCGATGTGGGCGCGGGCGGGCCCTATCGGGGCTAGTCCTTCTTCACCTCTCCCCCGAGGGGAGAGGTAAGGTTGGCGCATTCCGGGGCGGAATGTCGTTGGAATAGATGTTGTGCAGACCCACATTGAGAATGTCGCGCTCGCCGCACAGGGCCATGGTCGTATCGAGTTCCTTGCGGATGATGTCGAGCACGCGCGTTACACCCGCTTCGCCGCCGGCGCCGAGCCCATAGAGCATTGGCCGGCCGATGAAAGTACCCTTGGCGCCATAGGCCATGGCCTTGAGCACGTCCTGGCCCGAGCGGATGCCGCTATCGAGATAGACCTCGGTCTTGTGGCCGACGCGCTCAACGATTTCGGGCAGAACCCTGATGGTCGAGGGCGCACCATCGAGCTGGCGGCCACCATGGTTGGAGACGATGATGGCATCGGCCCCGTTGTCGAGCGCCGCCTGCGCATCGTCAGGGTCGAGTACGCCCTTGACGATGACCGGCCCGCCGAAGCGGTCCTTGATCCACTTCACGTCACCCCAATTGAGCGTCGGGTCGAACTGGCTGGACGTCCAGGCCGAGAGCGAGGCCAGGTCGTGGTCGCCACCGACATGGCCGACAATGTTGCGGAAGGTGCGGCGCTTCGTGCCCAGCATGCGCGCGCACCAGATCGGGTGCTGCATCATCTGCCAGATGGAATAGGGCGTGAATTTGGGCGGGGTGCTGAGGCCGTTATGGATGTCCTTGTGGCGCTGGCCCAGGATCTGCAGGTCCATGGTCAGCACCAGGGCCGAGCATTTCGCCGCCTTGGCCCGGTCGATCAGCCGCTCGATAAAGCCGCGATCACGCATGACATAGAGCTGGAACCAGAAGGGCGCCGAGGTGTTTTCGGCAATGTCCTCGATGGAGCACACGGCCATGGTCGAGAGCGTGAAGGGAATGCCGTATTTCTCGGCCGCCTTCGCCGCCTTGATCTCGCCATCGGCAATCTGCATGCCGCCGGTCGCCGCCGGGGCGATGGCCACCGGCATGGTGACCGGCTTGCCCAGCATCTCGGTCTTGAGATTGCGGCCCTCCAGATTGACCGCGATCTTCTGGCGGAGCTTGATCTTGTTGAAGTCGCTCTCGTTTTCCCGGTAGGTGCTTTCGGTATAGCTGCCGCTATCGGCATATTCGAAGAACATCTTGGGCACGCTGCGGCGCGCCTTCTGCTTCATCTCGTCAACGGTGAGAATTTTGTCGAGTGCGGCCATGTCGGGCTCCAATGTTGCCCTGCCCTAGCAACTAACATGTTAGTCGTCAATGCGACGTGCGGAGGCTCCGCCTGAGATGCGGTTGTCGTGTGCGGACCGCAAGTGCGGCCGCGGATAGGCGGACCCCGAGACGGCTGACGCCCCTGAGTAAATAAAAACTGAGACGCTGGCCGTCTCGGGATGCCGGTTTTTGGAACAGCACGGGCCGGTCGCGCACACGCTTCCGTCCGGGCTCGAACCTGTGGGAGAGGCAAAGCCCCCACCCGGCTCACCTCCGCCACTGTTCGCCTGCAGGCCGCCGCGCGGGGTGATGGGGGAAATATGCGGGAGATTTTGGGGGAGGGGACAAGATGGATAGATCAGGGCTTGTGGCCATTTTCACGCGCCCCTTGCCACCGCCCTGCCCTTCCCTTCAAATGCCGCCAACCCGGAGACGCATGATGGCCATTGGCGGCGACGCACTCGAATATATCGACAAGAAATTCTACGACCTGACTATCGGCATCGCTGCGCTCGAGGTGCTCTATGAGGGCTGCCGCTGGGCCGAGGGGCCGGTCTGGTTCGGGGACGGCAATTTCCTTGTCTGGAGCGACATTCCCAACAACCGCATGCTGAAATGGGTGCCCGACCTCGGGGTAACCGCCTTCCGCACGCCTTCCAACTACGTGAACGGCAATACACGTGACCGGCAGGGGCGGCTCGTCTCGTGCTCGCATGGCGCCCGCGCCGTGTTGCGCACCGAATGGGACGGCACGGTGACGACGCTGGTCGATCGCTATCAGGGCAAAAGGCTCAACTCGCCCAATGATGTCGTGGTGAAGTCGGATGGCACGATCTGGTTCACCGACCCGAGCTACGGCATCCTGTCCGACTATGAGGGCTACAAGTCCGACCAGGAGCAGGACGGCTGCTTCGTCTA
>CBIGSA010000065.1:0-13706 GCA_966192215.1 uncultured Devosia sp.
AGGCCCGTGCCGCCAGCGCAGCATAGGGGCCAACCGTATGATCCGAAAAGCCGACGGGGCGCCGGAAAGCCGTAGACATGGTTGGCAACACGCGCAGATTCTGGTCTTCGATCCGCGCCGGATAATTCGATACGCACTGCAGGATGACAACCTGTGCCTCCTGCCCAAGCCAGCCCAAAGCAGCCTCGACTTCGGCCAGCGTCCCCATTCCCGTCGAAAGCAAAACTGGCAGCCCGCTCCGGCGCGCCTGTTCCAGCAATGTCCGATTGTTGAGCTCACCTGACGGCCACTTCAGCGAAACCGGCTTCAGCGAAGCAACGAAATCCAGGCTTTCTGGGTCGAAGGCCGTCGACAGAAAGTCGATGCCCGCCTCCTCGCAATGACGCTTGAGTTCGGCAAAGACCTCGAAAGGCAATTCCAGCGCACGCAACATGCTCGACTGGTCGCCGTCGCCCGTGGTCTGTTTCTGATAGGAGGCCTTGGCCGCCGACGCGACCACCAGCGCATCGGTACGATAGGTCTGAAATTTGACGGCGTCGGCTCCTGCGGCCTTTGCCGAGTCGATCATCCGATGCGCTAGATCAGCGCTACCGTTATGATTGACGCCGATTTCAGCAATGACATAGGCCGGCTCGTCTGCCGCAATGCGGCGGCGCCCGATCACAATGGCCGGTGTGCTCATCATCGGGTTCAATGCTCCTTCTTGCGACGGATCAGGTGCACGACATCGCGAATACGATCCGCCGTTGCCAGCCTGTTCTGGTCAAGCTGGTCCCGGTCCATGGCCAAAAATCCGGCATAGATCGCCTGTAGCTTTTCGACCTCTGTGACCAGGTCCGTTTCGGACGATATCACATCCTCAGCCTCCACACTGCGACGGAACGTCCGTGACAGGATGGCACCTGTGGAGCCCAGCCTCACATGCTCGCCGAGCAGAAATTCGGGGCTGACAATCCCCTCCCTGCTGCGCGCCAACCCACCGATCCCGAACCGGATGCCGGCTGCCCGCAAGGCCGCAGCCGGTTCCTCGAGGAAGCCCTCGGCAAGCGGCTGGAAAATGAAGTCCTGCTGCAGGTCCAGATGCAGATCGTTGAGGCCGATATGCAATTGCTCGATCGGCAACTGCTCGACCATTTTTGGTATGGCTATGACCGCGGCAGCTGTCTCGAACAGGGGCAGGCCTTGTGCACGTCCCCTGAGCATATCGTAGAAACGTCCGAGTTCATCGCCGGTGCGGAACATAGGCAGCATGACAAAATCCGCGCCTCGCGCCACCACATCGTCTATCTCGGCCTGCGACCCATCATTGAGCGGGTTGACCCGTACGACGAGCCGGGCATCCGGAACGGCTTCGCGTATGCGAGTGACATCTTCCACTTCCTGGCTGCTTTTCCAGCTATCGAGGTGTCCTTGGCGCTCGGCCTTGCCCAGCCGCTCAAGATCGACAAACGGCATCACCGCCTTGGCGGCGCACGCCTGACGTGCGACCTCCGGATCGCTAACGATCATCAGGAAGGAAATCATGCGGCATCCGTCGGCAACGGGCGAACGAAACAGCCTTCCTCCGCAAGAGTCTGCCGCAGATCCCCAAGCGTGAGCTTACCCCAATGCAGCGCCTGTGCCGTTGCGGCGGCTGACGCTTCCGTCTGTCCGACCAGCTCCGCAAGATGTCCACTGTCTCCCAGCCCGCCACAAGCAACGACAGGAATGGTGACACGCGAGCTCACCGCCTTGACCAGTTCCAGATCATAGCCTTTCCCCGTCCCCTCCGTATCAATCGAGGTCAGGATGATTTCGCCGGCGCCGCGGCGTTCGACTTCGCCTGCCCATTCCAGTACGTCGAGACCCGTCTTGTTGCGCCCATTATCGGTCATGGCTTCCCATTGGCCGGGCCCACGACGGATGGCCTCTATCGAGACCACTGTGGCCTGCGCACCGAAACGGTCCGAAATAGCGGTGACGATAGCGGGATCGCGGGTCGCAGCCGTATTGATCGCAACCTTGTCTGCGCCCCGGCTCAGCAAGGCTCCAGCATCCTCGGTGCTGCGCACGCCACCACCAACGGTCAGCGGAATGAAGATCTCCGAGGCGACTTTCTGCACCATATCATGGAGATTGTTTCGCTCGTACAGGCTCGCAACGACGTCCATGAACAACAGCTCGTCCGCACCTTCGCTCGCATAGCGGCGTGCGAAGTCAGCAGGATCGCCGACTTTTCGCCAACCTTCCATCTGAACGCCCTTGATGAGCCAGTTCATCTTGACGTCAAGCCGTGCAATGAGGCGCAGGTTCCGCATGGCAGCGCTCAGATATCGAACGAGCGATGCCTGAGCGACCATTGGCCGTCAGCAAACTGCCATAGATGCGGCGAGCGGAACTTGTCGGTCAACGCATCGAAATAGGCCCGGTTCATCTCGGGGTGATCGAATGCTTTGTGCGCCTGAGGGAACGATTTTTCATCGATGCTGAGATACTTGAATATCTCCTCAGCCCAGCGTTCTGGGAATTCGCCATCATAGCGACGGATCAGCGCCAAGGCTTCCTCATGCTCCAGATCGCCCGATCTAACCTCCTGGCTGGCGTCATACGTAGCGCGGCCAATGCCGAATTTTATGAAGGTCGTGTAGTAGTGAAAGTCGTCGATCTTGTCGTCGATCGAATTATACTTCGAATAGGTTCCTACCGTGCGCTCGGGTGAGGCACGGAAGCCGCCATTCTCCACTGCGAAATAATAGGCGCTCTGCGGATGCCACTTGAGATAGTAGCCGAGATAATGAACTTCGGCCCCCATATCCTTTAGCGGCCGCACATCCGTGGGCAGATAGGGCGACAAATCTGCCTGGCTCAACCCGAAATTGGCCTTGAGGCTGGCGACACTTTCTCCTCCGATGAATAGCTCTTCCTCGTCCGAAGAGGCGAAATAGTCGAAGGATCGCTGCGCCTCGGCGTTATCGGCAATAGGGTTGCCGTATTCGGCTTCGTTTTCACCGTAGAAGACCAGCGGAATATTGAACTGAATCGCCATCTTCGGTGCAAAGCATTTTTGCCCAATGATGAATGGTTGGAATGGATGGAAGATATTTTCGACCGCAAGCCGCGTCAGCAGACGTTTGGAACGCCCCGAAGCAGTCATCGTATAATTGTCCATGCCGGAATGTATCCAGGCATCGAAATTATGGCGGCCCCACTCGGTATAGATATTCGGCGCCCAGGTGATCGTCAGCGGGTTCATTCCATATTTGTACTTGAGCACCCAAGACTGATAGAAGCTGTCCTTGCCGCCCGAGCCCGGCACCAGGCAGTCATAGGAGCCATTGGTGCTGCGGAATTTGTCGCATAGCGCCACCAATTCCCGCTCACGCTTTTCCCAATCGATCTCTCGAGCCTTGCGCTCAGCATTCCGGCAGGCGTCGCAGACGCCATGCTCATCGAAATGAATAGTCTTCTTGGTCGAATTCTCGGTATGGCGGAATTCTACTGCCGAATTGGGACGCTGATTGGACACGCAGCACTGCTTGCAGAACGCCACATCCGCCGGCAGCCCGTATTTGCGCGGCGGATTATTCGCGCCCGGAGCAAAATCTGCCTTGTCGATTGCGAGCTCAAGAGCGCTCGGTTTGATACCCATTCACATGGTCTCCATTCTTGCCCGGTTGAGCCAGTCAGGGTCCTGATCGATGAACAACCGGAACCAGATTTCCAGCGATATGAACGCCCTGAGCTGCCGCGTGTAATTCGCAATACCCGAGATGTGGCTTTCGATCATGCCGGCCAGCACGCCCACATCCACTATGCCGCGACCCGATAGCCGCCCATCAAGCAGGAGATCCCGGCAATAGCCGGCCAGCGCCTGCCGGAACCAATCCCCGACCGGGACGGTGAACATCTGTTTGCGGCGATAGGTGAGCTCGTCGCCCAGCAGATCACGCACTGCTTCTTTGTAGATGGCCTTGGTTTGCCCGCCTGCCAGCTTCATCGCACCAGGAACTCGGAAAGCAAACTCTACCATTCGATAGTCGAGGAATGGCGAGCGCACTTCGAGCGAGTTGGCCATCGCCATCCGATCCGGCTTCACCAGGTTGTTGCCCGGCAAAAGTGTCAAAGTCTCGGCGGCCAGCACGCGGTTGATCGGATCCTGCCGAGAAGCCCGGTATATCTCGGTGGAAAGGGCGCGATAGGGATCCTTTGTCTTGAAGGCGTCACGCAATTCACCTGAAAGCAGTGCATCGGGCTCATCGTCCTGCAGCAAGCCTGACTGGCGCACAAAGTTCTCTTCCCAGCCGACCGGCAGGTTGTCGGACCGCCCATTCTCAAACAGTTTCAGATACTTGTCGTAGCCGGCGAATAACTCATCTCCGCCATCACCAGTCAGGACCATCTTCACATCCTGCACCGCCAGCCGTGAAACCTCGTCCGTTGGCATGAAGGAAACATCGCCATGTGGCTGGTCGACATGCCAGATGAACCGTGGCCATAGCGCAGCTGCATCATGTGTCATGATCCGGCTTTGATGAATCGTGCCAAAGCGCCGGGCTGCCATCTGCGCGAACCGGGTTTCGTCATATTGCGGGTTGTCGAATCCGATCGAAAAGGTCTTCACCGGGTCGGCCTGGTGAATGCTCATCAGACCCACGACCGAAGACGAATCGAGCCCTCCAGACAGGAATGCCCCAAACGGTGCATCAGATCGCATCCTGATCCGCGTGGCGTCGTCCAGCAACCCCAGCAGGCCCGCTTTCGCCTCGGCTTCCGACATAGCAGCTTCGGGTTCAACGTCGTGGAGATCCCAGTACCGGCGAACAGCCATGCCATCGCGCGAGATTTGCGCCAGATGGCCCGGTGGCAGATGGCTGATCCCCTCGAACGCCGTTGCTGGTGACGGAATATAGTTGAGCGCTAGAAATTGGCTCAATGCATCATAGTCAGGAACGGCAGTGACGCCTGCAGCCAGAATTGCTTTGATCTCGGAGGCGAACCAGATACGTCCATCCTCGCGCCCACCCCAAAAATAGAGCGGCTTGACGCCGAGCCGATCCCGGTAAAGCCAGATGGTCCGTTCCCGTTTATCATAGATGGCAATGGCAAACATGCCATTGAGCCGCTCGACGAAGGAAGGCCCCCAATATTCAAATGCCCGCAGTAGAACCTCGGTGTCACCCGACGTTTTGAATCGAGCGCCTTTGCGGCTGAGCTCGTCGCGGAGTTCAATATAGTTGTAGATTTCGCCATTCTGCACCAGGACCGTGTGTCCGTCGTCGGACAAGAAGGGCTGGTTGCTCGCGCTGCTCAGGTCGAGAATGGATAGCCGCGTATTACCAAGGGCAGCAAAATCATCAATCTCGTAGCCCATGGAGTCAGGCCCACGATGGCTGATCGCCCCGGCCATCGCCACTAGAGCCTCCTCGTGAGGGCGGCCGCCATCGAACACGTAACTGCCGAAAATCCCGCACATCAGGCTTGTGCCCCCGCGCAGATATCACGGATAGCGGCGATGACACGATCCTGTTCGGCATCGGACAGGCTGCTCCCGGACGGCAGGCAGAGCGAGCGGAGGAAATGCGCAGACGACACGACATCGCTCTCCGAATGCGGCTCGAACGTCTTGCCCGCACAGAGGGGTTGCATATGCATGGGCTTCCAGGCCGGCCTGGTTTCGATACCCCGCTCCCGCAGTCGCCGCATCAACTGATAGGGATGGATCAGCAGGTGGTTCGGATCGAAGCTCACCACCGTTAGCCAACGGTTCCCATACGAACCATCAACTTCTTTCTGAAAGGCAATCCCCGGTATCGACCCCAGTTCCTCCTGATACCGTCTGAATATATGACGGCGCCTTTCTACTCGTGCTCCGATGACCTCTATTTGCCCAAGCCCGATCCCCGCCAGCACGTTGGACATGCGGTAGTTATAGGCAATCTCCGAGTGCTGATAGTGCTCAGCGCTGTCGCGTCCCTGGGTCGCCAGTTTACGGACTCGGGCGGCAATTGTCGCGTCATTGGTAACGAGCGCACCGCCACCGGACGTCGTGATAATCTTGTTGCCGTTGAATGAATAGACCCCGATCAATCCGTGCGATCCACTGGCGGCGTTGCCGTAGCGGGCGCCCAGGCTCTCGGCCGCATCTTCGATGATCGGAACATCATATTTGTCAGCAATGGCGACGATGGCGTCCATGTCTGCTGATTGCCCATAGAGATGCACAACGATGATGGCACCCGGCAGGGTGCCCGCAGCTGCATCTCGTTCCAACCGACTCGCCAATGCTGCGGAAGACATGTTCCACGTCTGGGGCTCGCAATCGATCAATACCGGCTCGAGCCGCTCATAAAGGATGGGCTGCAGGCTGCCCACGAACGTCAGATCGGACACATAGACACGCGCGCCTTCGGCAAGGTTGAGAGCTCGAAGTGCCAAATGCAGGCCCGCCGTGCCTGACGACAAGGCAATGGCGTGCTCGCTGCCGCTCAGGCGACGAAGCTCCAGCTCGAATGCGTCGACATTCGGCCCGATCGGAGCAACCCAGTTATCGTCGAAGGCTTGCCTGACATACTCTGCCTCCGCGGTTCCCAGATGCGGTGGCGAAAGCAGGATAGTTTTGCTCAACTCGCGGTGCCCCGCGAGCCGCAATGGCCGGTTTTCTTCATCAACAATTACCACGGCGAGAATCGCCGGATCGCTCAGCGCTTCGGCCATAACGGAGTGCTCAGTCGACTCGACGAAGGCAACGGGAGCACGATGCGGCATCTTGGCAACCGGCGCGTCTAAGCTGAGATCGGTGAGCAGTGCGCGCCGGACGTCTCCGTCCGTTACTGTCTGAACCAGCCGCCCTTCACCATCCACAACCACGCAGAGTTTCAGGCGAAGCCGGTTGAGCTGCGCCAAGGCATCCCGGATTGATGCATCGCTGCCAATAAGGTGCTCATCCATCATCGATCCACCCGGCAGGGAAACACTCGTGAAGCTGTAAGAAACGTCACCGGTGCTCCGCGCGCTGCGACTCGGCCCGATCACTCTTGGACACTAGGTCAAACAGAATGGCCCTGCCCAGCGTTTCGTTTTCTTCCGCAAGGGCAGAAGTCAATCGTGCCAACCCATCCTCGATAAGGTCGTCAGCGGTCTCGAGTGCAGAGCTACGAAGGATTTTGGGGTGGCGGGTCCGAACGACCGAAGCCTCGTCATAGAAAAGCTCCTCATAGAGCTTTTCACCCGGCCGCATGCCCACTGTCACGATCTCGATATCGCCATCTGGGTTGTCGTCGGAGCGAACGGTAAGACCGGCAAGCCGGATCATGTTTGCGGCGAGGTCGGAAATGAGGATGGGCTCGCCCATATCCAGCAGGAATACATCACCCCCCTCGGAAAGTGCACCTGCCTGCACGATCAGTTCGGCCGCCTCGGCTATCGACATGAAATAGCGCGTCATGGCCGGGTCGGTCAGCGTAACAGGACCGCCATGCGCAATCTGCTCCTTGAACAAGGGCACGACCGAGCCATTGGATCCCAGAACGTTGCCAAATCGGACGGCACAGAACCGCTGACCAGTTTCGTTTGCCAGTGCTAGCGCCGCCTTGTCTCGCACGATCAGTTCGGCCCACCGCTTCGTGGCACCCATGACATTGGTCGGACGCACGGCCTTATCTGTCGAAATAAGCACGAAATGCTTCACTCCGAGCCGATACGCCGCATCGACCGCGGTCTTGGTCCCGAACACATTGTTCCGCATGCCCTCCAGGGCGTTCGCTTCGACCAGCGGAACATGCTTGTGAGCCGCGGCGTGGAACAACACATCCACCCCATGTCTCTTGATCGCCAACTCCACCTGACGCTGGTCGGCAACCGAAGCCAGGACCGGAACGAGTTTTAGGCCGGGAATCGCTGACAACTCCTTGTCGATCTTATAGAGTGCAAACTCGTTTGCCTCGAACAGCACCAAGCAGCGCGGGCGCCACTGGGCGATCTTTCGGCAAAGCTCGGAACCGATGGAGCCACCGGCGCCGGTAACCATTATCGAGCGCCCGACGATCATGTTGCGGACCAGGTCGAGATCGGGCGGCACCGAAGAGCGCCCAAGCAATTCGTCGATCTCGATCTCGCGAATCTGGCTCACCAGGTATTTCCCGGTAACCAGGTCAGCTATACCCGGCAGCGACTGAACCTTGATGCCCTGCCCGCCCATCGAGGCCAGGATTTCCTTCCTGCGAGCGACGGTCAACGACGGGATGGAAAGGATGACCTCGGCAATTCGGAAATCCTGCACCAGGGCCGGAAGCTGGGACGGACTATAGACAGGCAAACCTGCAACTTCCCGGCGTTGCAGGGTGACATCGTCATCAAGAAATCCCACGACGAAGTGGCTGTGCCGCAGGGAATTCGCCAGTTGGGTCCCGGCTTCACCCGCGCCATAAATGAGAATGGGTTGCGTTTTGAGCCGCCCCTGGGAAACCTGCGGCCAGAAGAGCCACTTGGCGGCAAATCGTCCACCGACAATCCAGACAGAAGACAGTGCCCAGAAGATGATTGGCACCGATCTCGGAATGATGCCCCGCCCGGTCATCTGCGACATGAAGCCAACCAGCAACCAGACTAACACGGCCAGGGTGACCGCCTGGAGCATCCGCCAGATGGCACGCTCGGGAAGATAGCGCACGACAGCCCGGTACAGACCCATTTTCAAAAAGATGGGGATCGACACCAGGGGAGCCGAAAGTGCGATCATGACATCGCCCGTCGTATTTGGCGGATCCCACCGACCAAAGCGCAGGGCGAAGCTTGCCCACATGGCCAGCGACAGCACGGCCGCATCGAAGATGACAAGCAGAAGTCGCTTCCAGCTACGCGGAAGCGCCAGGATACGCATCCGAAGCATGTGGATCATGGAGGGCCGGACTTTGTTGCAACTCGGCAGCGAACTCCCACGAAATCCAGCACAGGTCAACCGGATTCGAGTCGGTTTTGGGGAGAGCGAAAGAACGATCCTTACTGGGTGTGCCACCAAGCCCACACCCCGCCTCGCCTTGCCGTTCGCCCGCGTGTCCTGTAGGCCTTTCCCGACCAGTCCAGGGGCCAATTTATTGCGAAACTTCTCCGCTATTCTTCTGCTGTCTGCTCTTGTCGCGACAATCGTGCCCCCCGGTTACGCAGCCTATATCGGCAGCTATGCGACCATCCTTCTGTCGTTCGTTGCGATTGCGGTGTTTTCCTCGCGGGAGCGGGACGTCCTGGTTACTCCGCCTGCGCTTGCCATCTATGGCGCCATCGTCCTTGTGTCGCTGACGCTGCCCCTGGTCTATCAGGGCAGCCAGGACTTGCTTGCACCCATCATGCTGTTGCCCATGCTCAGCGCAGTTGCCCTGGCGACCCTCGCACGGCCCGCCGGCTTCGTGCCGGACGGAACCATATTCGCATCGATATGCCTGTTCGCAGCCGCGATTGCCGCTGCCGGTGGCATCTACGAACATTACGTCCTGGGCGTCGCGCGACCAGGGTTGGGTAACAATGCCATTCACTATGCTTCGCTCGCGGTGATGGCCGGCGGCATGGCTCTGGTAGGCGTCGCCTCGGGCCTATCACCGTGGCGCTACCTCTTCCTGTTCGGGCCGACCCTGGGACTCAGCGCGGCAACGGTCTCGGGGTCGCGCGGCGCCATGGTGGGTGCCGCCGCGATGGCCGCCGCCGCCGTCCCATTCTTTATACACTGGCTCTGGCAGGAACGACTCTTCCGCATCGCTGCCCTGTCTGCCTTCGGTCTGAGCGCCGCGACACTGGCGCTGCTGGTGGGCAGCGGCAACCAGCGTGTCATGGGAATTTTTACCAGCGCCTTCGACATATTCCAGTTCACCGGCAGCATCGACGACATCCGCGC
Organism: uncultured Devosia sp.; assembly: GCA_966192215.1. Taxonomy (GTDB): domain Bacteria; phylum Pseudomonadota; class Alphaproteobacteria; order Rhizobiales; family Devosiaceae; genus Devosia. The sequence goes on from CBIGSA010000065.1 coordinate 9,863, forward strand.
CGGACTCTACAGCTCGGCAATCCGCGCATTCATCGAATCACCTGTCTATGGTCACGGTCTTGGCCAGCTCATGCAGACGACGCGCGAAACATATTCCGATCAGGCAATCATGCATCAGTTGGGTGACCTGCATGCCGACTGGGCCAATTTCGCGGTTATGGCCGGCACTTTCGGCCTGGTGGCCTACATACTGCTCCTAGCGGCCCCACTGCTGTTGCTTCTCGATCCAAAGGCCCGAGGAGATCGGTCCATAGTGTTGGGTGTAGCGCTGCTGGTGACTGGTCAGCTCATCCTCGGCATCAGCAATGCTACATTCGGCATACTGCCCCAGACCATGATCTACGCCGTCATGCTGGCCTATCTGATGATCCGGACACGGCGCAACGATCAAATAGCCAAAAAGGAAAACCCCAGCTAAGCACTTGGCTTAACTGGGATTTTTGGTTGCGGGAGCAGGATTTGAACCTGCGACCTTCAGGTTATGAGCCTGACGAGCTACCGGGCTGCTCCATCCCGCGTCAATCGTGCGGCCGTGGCCGCGACGTGAGGGGTATATAGGGGGTCGGGGCGGATAGCTCAACCCTAAAAGCAGGCTCCATGACGCTTTTTTGACGCGATGATTTTCTGCCCTATGCGCTGCGCAATTCGGGCCGCGCTTGAGGCCACCGCGCGTCCGGCAAAACCGTCAGGCTTTGCGCACCAGGCGCGCGGCAAATGGGAATCGGGAGCAATTTCAGCGTTTCATTGGCACGGCAAAATGCTCTAGGGTGGCCGTCCATTCTTCCATACCAGTTTCCGGGATTGCTGATGAAATTGAAGCCGCTTGGCCGCACCGACCTGCTGGTCACCGAACTCTGCCTGGGCACCATGACCTGGGGCAGCCAGAATACCGAGGCGGAGGGCCATGCCCAGATCGATATGGCGCTGGAAGCGGGGCTCAATTTCATGGATACGGCCGAAATCTATGCCGTGCCGCGCAGCCCCGAAACCTCGGGTCGCACCGAGGAAATCATCGGCAACTGGTTCAAAAAGACCGGCAAGCGCGACCAGTGGATCCTGGCCTCCAAGGTCGCCGGCGGGCCGGTGGATTTCATCCGCAATGGCAGCCGCACCACCGGCAAGACCCTGCGCCAGGCCTTCGAGGCCAGCCTCAGGCGGCTCCAGACCGACCGCATCGATCTTTACCAGATCCACTGGGCCGGTCGCGGCAGCTACAATTTCGACGGTTCCTGGGACTATGCGCCCCATCAACAGGACACGGTGGACGCGCTGGCCAATATCGAGGACATGCTCGAAACGCTGGGCGCGCTGGTCAAGGAAGGCAAGCTGCGCCATGTCGGCGTTTCCAACGAAACCACCTGGGGCATAGCTCAATGGCTGCGGATTGCCGAGCAGAAAGGCCTGCCGCGTCTCGTTTCGGTGCAGAACGAATATAACCTCCTGCGCCGTCATTTCGATCTCGACCTGGCCGAACTGAGCCATCACGAGAATGTCGGCCTGCTCGCCTATTCGCCCCTGGCCGGCGGTCTCATCACTGGCAAGTACTTCGATGGGCAGATGCCCAAGGGCAGCCGCGGCGACTATCAGAAAGGCTTCTGGCGGCTCAACGAACATTCCGAGGCCGCTGGCAAGCAGTACCTGGCCCTGGCCGCACGGCATGGGCTCGACGTGGCACAAATGGCAATCGCTTTCGCCATGACGCGGCCCTTCATGACTTCGGTCATCATCGGGGCGACCAGCACCGCGCAACTGGCCAATGCAATCGGCTCCCGCGACCTCGCCCTGTCGCCGGACCTGCTGGCTGAAATCGATGCGATCCACCGCCGCTACCCACGTCCGATCTGAGACAATCGGCTAACAGACTGCTAGCATCTGCCCCGTTGCCGGGTGACTCCGGCATGCCTGATTTGCAGACCGGGAGTTGCCCTTGTCGATAATGCTGCTTTCCACCCTCTTCCCGCTCATCTGCTACTTTGCCTACAATATCATCGTGCCGCTGGTGGAGCGGCTGCGGCCATCGCTGTCCTCGATCATGAACATGCAGCGCCGCCGCTGGGTGGCCAATGCGGCTTTGCGCGAATCCCCGTTCGACGCGATCCTGTCGGGCAATATCATGGGGTCGGTGAGCTTCCTGGCCTCCACCGCCGTCCTGCTGGTCCTGGCCATTTTCGCGGTCTTCGGCCAGGTGCCGGCGCTGATGGGCACGCTCAATTCAATGTCGCCGGATCGCGTCTACACTACGCTGGATGTGCAACTGCACCTGGTCGTCATGCTGGTCATGTTCGTGCTGGCCTTTTTCGCCTTCACGCTGTCACTGCGCCAGTTCAACCACTTCTGCATCATGCTCGGCGCTTTGGATCATTCGAGCCCCATATCCGAAGCCGAAGTCGAGGCCATCACGGCGATGAATGCCCTGGGCGCGCGCAATTTCAACAGCGGCGTGCGCGCCTATTACTTTTCGGTCTCGACCGTGGCCTGGTTCGTGGCCGACTGGCTGCCGATCGTGGCCGCCCTCGTGACCATACTCATCCTGGCGCACCGCGAATTCTTTTCCTCGGCCCACCGCACGGCGGCTTCCGCCGCCGTCATCGCAGCGCGCCGGGAGCGCGACCGGAAAGCCTGAGACCTACTTCGTCTTGGTCTTGCCTGTGCTCGGCGTGGCCGGCCCGATCAGGCGGGCCAGGTTATCGGCGGCGAGTTGATAGCCCTGGTCGGCCGATTGCTGGTAATAGGCGATCGCCGTGTCCCGGTCGGCCGTTACGCCCAGCCCGTTCTCATAGATATGGCCGAGATTGTTGAGGGCGATGGGCTGGCCGCTATCGGCGGCAAGCTGGGTCCATTTGAGCGCTTCGGCATAGTCGACCTCGGTGCCCAGCCCGTCGAGATAGAGCAGGCCAAGATTGACCGCTGCGCGCATTTCCCCGCCTTCAGCGGCTTCCCGATACAGCTCCAACGCCCGCCCGTAATCCTGTTCCACGCCATTGCCGTCTTCATAAAGCAGGGCGAGGTTGTGCTTGGCCAGGGCCAGGCCCTGATCGGCCGCCTGCTGATAGAGTTCGGCCGCTGCCGCCGCGTCAGCCTCGAGGCCCAGCCCGTTCTCCAGCAGGAAGCCCAGATTGTTCTGGCCATACATGTCGCCTTGATCGGCCGATAGCCGATAAAGCTCTGCCGCCCGTGCCGGATCGGCCGGTTGGCCCAACCCGTCCTGAATAAGCTTGCCCAGATTGACCTGGCCCGAAGCATCACCCTGCGCCACAGCCAGCTCGAACCAGGCTGCAGCGGCGACATAGTCGCGCGGCACGCCCAGGCCTTCCTGATACATCAGGCCCAGATTGGCCTGCGCCTTGCTCATGCCCTGCTCGGCCGCCGCGCGATACCAGCGCGCCGCCTGCACATAGTCCTGGGCCAGCCCCTCGCCAAAGTCATAGGACAAGCCCAGACTGTTCTGCGCCAGGGCAAAGCCGGCCTCGGCGCCCTGCGTCAAGAGCCGCGCGCCGCGCTCCATGTCCACGTCCACGCCATCGCCCGTGGTCAGCATGTCGCCGAAAATGGCCAGCGCCACCACATTGCCAGCGGCAGCGGCCTCCTCGAACAGCGGTACGGCGCTTTGCGTGTCGCCGGCGGCATAGTAGGCGCGGGCCAGCCAGCCCTTGACCTGGGCCGAGCCAGGCTCCTCTTCGAGCGCTTTGGTGCAGGCCGCGATAGCGGCGTCCGTGTCGATTTCCCAGCTTTCGCGGCCGATGTTCTCGAACCCGGTCTCGAACTGGCTCGCCGCCTCCGCCGCACAGGCATCGAAAGACGGCCCCGCCAGGACGGGCGACGCTATCAGCCCCGCCGGCCCCAC
>CBIGSA010000066.1:0-13571 GCA_966192215.1 uncultured Devosia sp.
ACGGTCCAGGGCTTGAGATTGTCGGACAGCGACATGGCGCAGAAATCGTGGCCCAGCGGGGCACCGGCCCGGGCGGCGACGGCCAGCATGGCGGTGACGCCAGGCACAATGGCGAGATCGACCGCGCGCCAGGCGGGCGGACCGGCCTCGATGGCTTCACAAATGGCGGCCGCCATGGCGAAGACGCCGGGATCGCCGCCCGAGACGACGCAGACCTGTTCGCCCGAGGCGGCGGTGTGCAGGGCATCCTTGGCGCGCGCCAGTTCCTCGCGGTTGTCCGAGGCGACGCGGCGCTGGTCGGGGCGCAAAGTGAGGCGATCGAGATAGGGACCGTAGCCGAAGAACACATGGGCGGCGTCAATAGCAGCCAGGGCTTCGGGCGTGGTCTGGTCGGGGTTGCCGGGGCCGGTGCCGACGACTGTCAGCTTGCCCGTCATGGCCGCGTGCTCCAGCCCGGGACCAGCACGATGGCAAAATAGGGGGCGATATCGTCTTTCTTGTCGGCGAGGCGGATGGCGTGACCATTGGCCATGGTACCGCGCTCGACATAGACGGCCGTATCAAGGCGGCCGGCGACCTCGATGGCGCGGCGGATCTTGGGCAGGTTGCGGCCCACCTTCATGATGACGGCGCCATCGGTATTGTTGAGGCGGGCGCTGAGGTCGACTTCGTCCAGCGTACCGGGGAGGACTGAGAGGATGTCGTCGCCCTGCACCAGCGGCAGACCCGCCTGCGACCAGCAGCCGGACATGGCGGTGATGCCGGGAATGACTTCGGTATCGTAGCGATGAGCGAGCCGCACATGGATGTGCATGTAGCTGCCGTAAAAGAGCGGATCGCCCTCGCTGAGCACGGCGACATTCCGACCGGCATCGAGATGGGCGGCAACGCGGGCGGCAGCCTCTTCGTAGAAGGCCGTGGTGGCGGCCTTGTAGTCGTCGTGGCGCCGGTCGATCTCGGTCGTGACCGGATAGCCCAGATGCTCCTCGACCTGTGTCGTCAGCAGGTCAGCCACGATGGCGCGGGCATTGCTGGCATTGCCCTGCTTGGCGAACCAGGCGACCACATCGGCGCTTTCGATGGCACGCACGGCCTTGAGCGTGAGCAGGTCAGGATCGCCTGGCCCGGTGCCGACACCGATAAGCTTGCCCCTCATATGCCCGGCCTCGCCAAGGCGTTTAGCGCAGCGGCGGTCATGGCGGAACCCCCGAGGCGCCCGCGCACGATAGCATAGGGGACACCATAGGAGTCCTCGGCCAAAGCCGCCTTGGATTCGGCGGCGCCAACGAAACCCACCGGCATGCCCAGGATGGCCGCGGGTTTGGGGGCGCCGTCGCGGAGCAGTTCGAGCAGGAAGAACAGGGCGGTGGGCGCATTGCCGATGGCCACGACCGCGCCGGCCAGGCGGGGGAGCCAGAGGCGGAGCGCGGCGGCGGAGCGGGTATTGCCGATTTCGGCGGCGATATCAGCGGTAGCCGGATCGCGCAGGGTGCAGATGACCTCGTTATCGGCGGGCAGGCGGGCGGCGGTAACGCCACGAGCAACCATTTCGGCATCGCAGAAAATGGGGGCGCCAGCGGCCAGGGCGGTGCGGGCGGCGGCGACGAAGCCGGGGCCGAACTCGAAATGCTGCGCCGCCTCCACCGAGCCGGCAGCATGGATCATGCGGATGGCGAGCTCGGCTTCATCGGCCGAGAAGGCTGAAAGATCAGCCTCGGCGCGGATGATGGCGAAGGACTGGCGATAAATCGCGTCGCCATCCTTGATGTAGTCATAGTGGTGCATCGTCATCCCTGGCGGTGCGCGATGGCGGACTCAAGCTGTTCCGCGCGCAGCAGTGCCTGTGGCGTATCGCCCGCCATGCCCTCGATGACAAGACCGTAGCCGTCCGGCTGCCCCACCAGCGTCAATCCGGCGCGGCGCGGATGGGCGCAGCCCTTGGCGCAGCCCGAGACGTGGAGGGTCGTGTCCGCGGCGAGATGTGGAGCCAGTTGCGCCGCAATGGCTCGGGCGGGGATGTGGCCGGAGGCGCAGCCCTCGCTGCCGATGCAGGCGCTGATGCGCGTGCGCGGATCGTCGGGCGCGGTGACGAAGCCAAGGGCTTCGGCGTCGGCGGCAAAGCCCGGCGGCGCGCCGATGGCCAGCAAGGCGTGATGCGGGGCGAGGCGGAATTCGCTGATGCCATGGCGCGCGGCGGCTTCGGCAAGGGCGATGAGCGCGGTGTGGTCGCTGCTGCCGAAGGGCAGGGCGATGCCGGTGGCGGTGGTATCGCGGAGGGGCAGGGGCCCGATAGGCGAGACGGCAGTGATGCGGCGGGGCGTGGCGGCCGCGCCGGGCAGGTCGGTGGCGCGGGCGGTGATGCCCAGGTCGGCGATCCGGCGCAGGTGGCGCAGGGTGACCATCAGTGCGTCATTGCGCAGGATGACCTCGCTCCGCCCGCCGACCGAACAGGCCCATTGGCCCGAGCCAATGGCGGTGAGGCGGATATCGGCCTTGAGCGGGGAAAGGTTCAGCTTGCCATTGCCGTCGACGATGACGGTGACCTTGGGACCAAGCCGTGCCGACAGCAGCATGGCGGCGCCGCGGATCGAGCCGGCGAGGGGGCGCGGGTCGTCGATCTCGGTCGGATCGTCGCCGGCCAGGGGCGGTGTCTCGATCACGAGGCCACGCTCGATCGTGACGACGGATTCGACGGCGCGGGCGAAGGGCGCGGCGGAGGCCGGCGTGAGGCCCCGGACCTGCAGATTGCCGCGATCGGTGATTTCGACGATGCCATTGCCATGCTCGGCAGCCAGCGCGGCAATGCGCCCGAGTTGGACCGGTGACAGCCGGCCACCCCTGATGCGTAAGCGGGTCAACAGACCGTCGCCGGTCTGCATCGGCGCATCGAGTGTCGGACAGGCGCCGCGGCGATAGGCTGCGATGGGCAGGGTGACGGACATGACAGGGTTCTATCGGATTGGCGCAGGCGGGGGAACAGAAAGCAAAGCTCAGTCTCGCTTGCGCAGCAGGTAGGTATCCATGATCCAGCCATGCTGCTCCCGCGCGGCCTTGCGTGTGGCCACGATCTGGTCGCGCACCTCGCCCAGCCTTCCGGCGATGATGATCTGGTCCGGCGTGCCGAGATAGGCGCCCCAGAAGATGTCGAGATCGGGATCGGCATTGAGGAAGGCCGTCTGGCCGTCGAGCATGACGATTGTGTCGTCTTCCACCGCGCCCAGCTTTCGGCCGGTGGTGATGTGGACAGGCTCACCGATGCGGTTGAGGGCGATGCCGTGCGCCGCGGTGAGGGCCTGGATGGAGGAGATGCCGGGGATGATTTCGACCGCATGGTCAGCGCGCAGGCGCTCGACGATACGGATAGTGGAATCATAGAGGCCCGGATCACCCCAGACGAGAAAAGCCCCGGCGCCATTGTCGGGAATTTCGGCCAGCAGGGCGCGAAAAATGTCGGCGAGGGCGGCATGCCAGTCATCGACGCCGGAGCCGTAGTCCGGATTGGCGGCGTCGCGACGCGGCACGCCATAAGTCACCATGCGGCTCTGCGGATTGCTGACATAGCGGGCGACGATGTCGCGGCGCAGCCCGGCCAGGTCGGCTTTGCTCGCCCCTTTGTCGGGAATGAACAGCACATCGGCACGATTGAGCGCACTGATGGCCTGCACCGTCAGGTGCTCGGGATTGCCGGTGCCGATGCCGATGATGAGGATGGTTTTCATATCCTGTTCCTTGCCCTGATGCGGTTGTGTTGACAAGCAGGCTGATCGGCAGTATTCAACCAATTAGTATTATACAAAACGGTTGAATGATATGGCCGACCCCCTGAGCACGACGCTCGCTGCCCTTGCCGACCCGACCCGACGGGCGATCCTTGCCCGGCTGGCGCAGGGGGAGGCGAGTGTCAACGAGCTGGCCGAACCCTTCGACATGACGCTGGCTGCCGTCTCGAAGCATATCAAGGTGCTGGAAGGGGCTGGCCTGGTCAGCCGCGGCAGGCAGGCGCAGTGGCGCCCCTGCAAACTGGAGGCGGCGCCGATGCGCGACGTCGCCGCCCTGGTCGAGTTCTATCGCAAGTTCTGGGAGCAGAACCTCGATCAGCTCGATGCCTATCTCAAGAAATTGCAGACCCCCGAAACCGACAGCAGGAACTGAGGAGATTTCCCATGGACACCCAGACTTTCCCCAACCCGTTCAAGACCGAACTGCCCGCCGACGAGCCGCTCATCATCATGTCGCGTACTTTCGACGCGCCGCTGGCTTTGGTCTGGAAAGTGTGGACCGAAAAGGAGCATGTGGCCCAGTGGTGGGGGTTCGGCAACAATGAGGTGATCGAGTACGACGTGCGCACAGGCGGCAAATGGCGGATCGTTGGCCTGTCGCCCGACGGGACGCGTTGGGTCATGTTCGGCACCTATCTGGCGGTCGAGCCGAAGACGCTGATCCGCAACACGTTCGTGGTCGAAGGCCAGTCCGAGGAAGACACGCGATTCTACGAGGAGCATCGCTTCGAGGAGCGTGACGGCAAGACCTATTACCGCTCGGTCAGCAATGTCGATTCTATCGCGACCCGCGACGCCATTGTGGCGACCGGCATGGAATGGGGCGCCAATGTGAGCATGGTGAAGTTTGACGAGATATTGGCGCGGCTGAAGGGAAAGTAGGGGGTGTCCCCTCCCAACCTCCCCCTGTCAGGGGGAGGAGTCGCGCAGTGGATGGGGCAGGATCGTGCCCATTCCCCAATCTGTTCCTCCCCCTACCAGGGGGAGGTTAGGAGGGGGTGTCCCCTCAATTCATCCCTTCGCGCTCCAGGTACCGGCCCAGCTTGTTGAGCAATTCCCCGGTGCCCTCGCGGCGCAGGTCGTTGCCGTCGGCGGCGAAACCGTCGAGATAGGCGCCGTGCTCGTTCATGACGAGGATAGTGTGGTCACCATCGGGCCTGATCTCGAAGCTGGCGAGCGAGACCGAGATGCGCGTCTCGTCCAGGTGCATGTCGTAGGAATAGATGATGCGCTCGTTGGGCACGATGTCCTGATAGATGGCGCGGAACTTGTGGACCGGGCCGCCAATGGGGCCGCCCACGCTGGTCTCGATGCCGCCCACGCGGAAATCCAGGTGATGCTCATCCTTGCCCCAGGTCTCGGGCGGGGTGAACCATTTCTGCTTGCTGGCCTCGTCGCTCAGCGCCTTGTAGACGCGCTGTGGCGTGGCCTTGTAGCGGCGTTCCAGGGTGAAGCTGCCATGGGTGATGGTGCGAGGCGTCACGTTTTGCTCTCCGGTTCGTCCGCCGTTTCGGCAAGGAAGTCGCCCAGTCGGTCGAGACGCCTGGCCCAGGCCGTGCGGCGGTCATTGATCCACTGTTCGGCCAGGCTCAGCGTGTCGGGCTGGATCTGCACGGTACGGACGCGACCGACTTTCTGCGAAGTCACCAGGCCCGAATTTTCCAGCGCCTGCAAATGCTGCACCACGGCGGGCAGCGACATGTCGAAGGGCTTCGCCAATTCGCTGACCGAGGCCGGGCCACGGCTGAGCCGGTCGATCATGGCGCGGCGCGTGGGATCGGCCAGCGCCTGGAACATCAGATCGAGATTAGGCTGTTGGTTAAGCATGACGTTAAGTAACAACTGTGGACCTTTGGTGTCAATGCGCTTGACCTTCCCATTGGGCAATCCGGCAGGAGGAAGCATCAACAAAAAGGAGAGCTCCATGAAAGCCCTGATGATCGCATCCGTCCTGCTCGCCGGCCTCGCCACGCCCGCTTTGGCGCAGGACCATTCCGGCCACGGCGCCATGATGGCAGCCGACAGCGCTGCCACGACCGGCTACAAGGACGCCAATGCCCGCATGCACGCCGACATGGACATTGCCTATACCGGCGATGCCGATGTGGACTTCATCCTCGGCATGATCCCGCATCACCAGGGCGCCGTGGACATGGCCCGCGTCGTGCTGGAGCACGGGGCGGACCCGGAAGTACGGGCTTTGGCCGAGGGTGTTATCGCCGCGCAGGAGGAGGAGATTGCCTGGATGAAGGCCTGGCTGGCGAAGAAGGGGTATTGAGGCACTGCCACGCCCTCGTGGTTCGAGGCTCGCGGAGAGCTCGCACCTCACCACGAGGGCGTGCCGCCCCTAATCCCGCCCGACCCGGCTCACCGAGTTCCGCACGATCAGTTCCGCCCGCAGCAGTACCTCCTTCTGCCTGGGCGGCTTGCCTTCGAGCAGAGCCAGCAGCAGGTCCATGGCTTCCTCGCCGATCTTGAGGCGCGGTTGCTTCATTGTGGTCAGCGACGGCGTCACGAAGCTGGCGAAGGAAATATCGTCGAAACCCATGACGGAGAATTCGCGCGGCAGGTCGTATTTTCTCGCATTCAGAGAGATGATGACGCCCAGAGCCGTGGCGTCGTTGACGCAGAAGAAGGCAGTGGGCAGCACGTCGCGCACGAACATGTGCTCGGTGGCCTGGCGGCCGGATTCGGTGGTGCCGTCGCCGGGCAGGATCAGGCGCGGGTCAATCGCTATGCCAGCCCCGGCCAGGGCGGCGCGATAGCCCTCTTCACGCAATTGGTTGATTGCCCTGCCGGTCGAATGGCCGATAAAGGCAATGCGGCGGTGGCCCTGGGAAATCAGGTGCTCGGTGGCAACCCGGGCACTCTCGAAATTGTCGACGCCGACAAAGGGCACGTCACTGTTGCTGACCGGCTCGTTGACGGCGACCATGGGCGGCAGGCGCGCTTCGCCGGCATCATTGCCGAAGCCATAGGGCTGGTGGCCCGTAAAGAGGATCAGGCCATCGGCCTGGTTGGAACTGATGAAGCGCAGATAGTCGGTCTCGCGCGTCGCATCGTTCTGCGTATTGCCGATCAGCACGCCATAGCCGCGCTTGCTGGCCTCGGTTTCGAGGCCCACCAGGATGTTGGAGAAGTTCGGGTCGCCCACATCGGGCGCCAGAATCAGGATCATGTTGGAGCGCCGCATGCGCAGCGAACGCGCCATGGCATTGGTGGTGTAGCCGGTGCGGGCAATGGCTTCGGTCACGCGGCGGCGCGTTTCGTCGGCCACCTTGGTCGGCTCGTTGATGGCCCGGCTGACCGTGGCGATGGATACGCCGGCAATCGCCGCAACGTCCTCTATCGTGGCCAGTTTCTGGTGCTGCACTTTAGGTTGCGTCCATTTTGGCCATGCCGGCCTGCAATTGGCAGTCTTCTGCGCTTCCGGTGCTCACGTGCAGAACGCACGCTGCGCGCCGGTTCCCGAACACCGCCATTTTCGGCTCGTCCTGACCAAACTGTCTACGCAACCTAAGCCCGCCTATCCCCTGGCGCCCGCGCTCGCTGCCTGTAGCAGATGCCGCGCTACGCGCCAGGCCCTCTCCCTACGGTTATACCGTTTTCCAATTGTGTAAACCTTTACATCATTCATGAAAACCTTTACATCATCGAACGGAGACGAAGAGACGGATCGAAAATCCGCTGCGTCCGGGGAGGGGTACCTGATATGACCAGTGCCGAAGGCACGCCTGCGCCGGCCATCCTGTCTGCCAACAGGGTGTCCAAGTCGTTTGGCGAAATCCCGGTCCTGTTCAGCGTCGATTTCGACGTCAAGCCGGGCGAGGTTCACGCCATCATCGGCGAGAACGGCGCAGGTAAATCCACTCTCATCAAGATACTCTCGGGCATCGAGCAACCGACATCGGGCTCGATCAGCTATGACGGCCAGACCGTCGTTCTGCCGCCCAATGGCGCGGCCGAAGCCATGGGCATCGTGCTGATCCACCAGGAGCTGAACCTGGCTGAACACCTGACGGTGGCGGACTCCATTTTCCTTGGTCGCGAGATCAAGCGTTTCGGCTTTCTTGACATCAGGCAGATGCGCGACAAGGCCCGCGCCGTGATGGAGACGCTGCATGTGCGCGTCGATCCCGATGCGCGCATCAATACGCTTTCGGTGGCCGACAAGCAGATGGTGGAAATCGCCAAGGCTATCAGCCGCGACGCCCGGGTGCTCATCATGGACGAGCCGACGGCCGTGCTTTCGGTGGCCGAGACGCAGACCCTGTTTGAGCAGATCCGTCGCCTCACCGCGCGGGGCGTGGCGGTGATTTTCATCTCGCACAAGCTCGACGAGATCATGGAACTGGCCGATCGGGTCACGGTGCTGCGCGATGGGCAACTGATCGCCACCGTGGGCACCGAGGCGCTGACGCCCGACTCCATCGCCCAGATGATGGTGGGCCGTGAGCTCTCCAATCTTTATCCGCCCAAGCATGAACCCGATGTCGATGCGCCGCTTGTGCTCAGCGTGCGCAACCTGGTCGCGGCGGGGGTGAGGAACATGTCCTTCGACCTGCGCAAGGGGGGAATCCTCGGCTTTGCCGGGCTGATCGGCTCCGGCCGCACGGCTGTGGCCGAGGCGGTGGTGGGCCTGGCCCATCGCAGCGAGGGCGAGATTGCCCTCAATGGCAGGCCGGCGAGCTTTGCCCGCGTCGCCCAGTCGGTCGATGCCGGGCTGGCCTATATGACCAAGGATCGCAAGGGCAAGGGCCTGCTGCTGAATATGGGTCTGCGACCCAACCTGACCCTGCTGACGCTCAAGCGCCACCTCAGGCTGGGCTTCCTCGACGGATCGAGCGAGGAGCGGGCGCTGGAGCGCGCCACGCGGCGCTTCGACATTCGCGCGCGCGACGCTTCGGTGGCCGTAGGCCGGCTATCGGGCGGCAACCAGCAGAAGCTGATGCTGGGCAAGACCATGGAAAGCGAGCCGGACATCATCATCATGGACGAGCCGACGCGTGGCATCGATGTCGGCACCAAGCAGCAGATCTATCACATCATCGCGGCGCTGGCGGCCGAAGGGAAATCCATCATCCTCATCTCCTCGGAGATGCAGGAGGTGATCGGCCTCAGCCATCGCGTGGTGGTCATGCGCGAGGGACGCCTGGCCGGCGTGCTCGAAGGCGCCGAGATCACCGAGGCAGAAATCATGCGGTACGCCGCCGGCATCAAGCAGAGTGGACACGATGAGCGTATCAGCGCCTGACATTACGACGAAGCCCAAGCGCGCCTTTCGCCTCGATCTCAAGACGGTCGGGCCGTTGCTGGCCCTTGCTTTGCTGGTGCTGCTCGGCATCTCGCTCAACGAGAATTTCCTGAGCTATAACAACCTGACCAACGTGCTGGCGCGGTCGAGCTTCATCGGCATTATCGCCATCGGGGCCACCTTCGTCATCACGGCCGGAGGGCTGGACCTGTCGGTGGGCTCCATGGCCGCCGTCATCGCCGGCATCATGATCATGGTCATGAACTGGCTGATCCCGAGCCTCGGCATCGGCTGGAGCGTGGTACTGGCCGGCATGGTGACGGGCATATTGCTTGGCGGCGTGGCGGGCGTGTTCAACGGGTTGATGATTACCCGCGGGCGCATCGAGGCCTTCATCGTGACCCTGGGCACGATGGGCATTTTCCGCTCGCTAGTGACGTTCCTAGCCGATGGCGGCACGCTGTCGCTCAATTTCAACGTCGCCGACGTCTATCGCCCGGTCTATTACGACGGCCTGCTCGGCGTGCCTTATCCGATCCTCGTCTTCGCCCTGGTGGCCATCGGCGGCGAAATCGCCATGCGCTACACCGCTTTCGGCCGCTACTGCGCCGCGATCGGCTCGAACGAGCAGGTGGCCCGCTATTCCTCGATCAATGTCGAGAATGTGCGGCTGCTGACCTATGTGCTGCAGGGCGTTCTCGTCGGCGTAGCCGTGCTGCTCTACGTGCCGCGCCTGGGCTCGGCCTCGAGCACGACGGGCGTGCTCTGGGAACTGGAAGCCATTGCCGGCGTGATCATCGGCGGCACAACGCTCAAGGGCGGCTATGGCCGCATCTGGGGCACAGTGGTGGGCGTGGTGATCCTGGGCCTCATCGGCAACATCCTTAACCTGCAGAGCTTCATCAGCCCCTACCTCAACGGGGCCTTCCAGGGCGTCATCATCATTCTCGCTGTGCTGCTGCAGCGTGGCGGCCGCAGCAACTAGCGGACAAGCTTTCACATCGCCCAAACATGGGCACTTACGGGAGGACTGAAATGAAATTGCTGAAATCCCTTATGGCGGCAGCGGTGGTGACCACCGGCCTGGGCGGCATGGCCGTCGCCCAGGACGAAACGGTGACCATCGGCGTCTCGGTGCCGGCCGCCGACCATGGCTGGACCGGCGGCGTCAACTACTTCGCCCAGCAGGCTATCGAACGCCTCGGCGCGACCTATCCCAATGTCGAATTCGTCTTTGCCTCGGCCGCCGATGCGCCCAAGCAGATCGCCGATATCGAGGACATGGTCTCGACCCGCGGCATCGATGCGCTGGTCATCCTGCCGGGCGATCCGGACGCGATGACCTCGGCCATCAAGCAGGTCAAGGACGCAGGCAAGTTCGTGACCGTGGTTGACCGCCAGCTCTCGATCGATGGCGTGGAAAACCTCTATGTCGCCGGCGACAATCCGGGCCTGGGCGCGAACTCGGCCGAATATTTCAAGGAAGTCATGCCCGATGGCGGCAACATTGTCATCCTGCGCGGTCTGCCGATCCCGATCGACCAGCAGCGCTTCGACGCTTTCATGGCCGGCATCGAAGGCACCAATATCACGGTGCTGGACGACGAATTCGCCAACTGGAACCGCGATGACGGCTTCAAGGTGATGCAGGACTTCCTGACCCGCTTCCCCGACATCAAGGGCGTGTGGGCGCAGGACGACGACATCGCCCTGGGCGCTATCGAAGCCATCAAGCAAGCGGGCCGCGAGGGCGAGATGTTCATCGTGGGTGGCGCCGGCATGCAGCAGATCCTGCAGCGCGTGCAGGCTGGCGATGCCCTGACCCCGATCGACGTGAGCTACAGCCCGGCCATGATCGCCACGGCTATCGAGCTGACCACCTCGCACTTCACCGGCGGCATCCAGGTGGCCGGTCGCTACATCCTCGACTCCACCGTCATCACTCAGGACAATGTCGAGGAATTCCTCGACCCGTCCAGCCCGTTCTGATCCTTCCCGGAACGGACAAGCGAAGGGCGCCCATTGGGCGCCCTTTGTGTTTGAGGGTGGGCTCCACGCGGGGGCCAAGGAGTCTAGACCGCTTCCGGCGTATACCCCGCCTCGCGGATGGCCTCCTCGCCCTTGGCGCGATCGCCGGTGAATTCCACGCGGTGGCTGGCCAGATCCACCGAAATCTCCGCGCCCGGCAGTGCGTCTTGCAGCGCCTTGCGCACGGTGCCGACACAGTGCCCGCAGGTCATGTCGTTGACGGTGAGTATTGTCTTGTCGCTCATGTTCAGTGTCCTTTGGTAATGGGATGCTCGCCGGCAAGGTCGTCGAGTATGGGGCAGTCGGGGCGATTGTCGCCGCCGCAGCAATGGGCCAGGTGCTTGAGGGTCTTCACCATGCCCTGCAACTCTGCGATCTTGGTTTCGAGCGCCGCGATGTGGCTGGTGGCAACCTCCTTCACTTCTGCGCTGGCACGGGACTTGTCCTGCCACAGGCCCAGCAGGGTTGCGGTTTCCTCGACTGAAAAGCCCAGGGTCCGGGCGCGCTTGACGAAGCGGAGGACATGCACCTCGTCCTCGCCATAGACGCGATAATTGCTGCCGGTGCGCAGCGGCGCGCGGATCAGGCCGATGGATTCGTAGTAGCGGATCATCTTGGCAGAAACGCCCGTGGCGCTGGAGGCCTCGCCGATATTCATGCTGTCACTCCTTTCACCGCCCGCAGGCGCTGCGCATTGCCCACCACGAAGACCGAGCTGAGCGCCATGGCGCCGGCCCCGATCATCGGATTGAGCAGGATACCGAAGGCTGGGTAGAGCACGCCCATGGCGACCGGGATCAGCAGCACATTGTAGCCGAAGGCCCAGAACAGGTTTTCCCAGATGTTCTTCATCGTGGCGCGGGAGACCGTGAGCGCGTTGAGCACGCCCTTGAGGTCGCCACCCAAAAGAACGACGTCGGCGCTTTCGATGGCCGCATCGGTGCCGGTGCCGACGGCAATGCCGACATCGGCCTCGGCCAGAGCCGGCGCATCGTTGATGCCATCGCCGACATAGGCGACCGAACCGAGCTGGCGCAGGGCCTTGAGCGTGGCCACCTTGTCGGCGGGCAGCACTTCGGCGCGAACCTCGTCAATGCCGAGCTGGCGGGCAATGGCCTGGGCCGTGCGCTGGTTGTCGCCCGAGATCATCGCCGTCTTGAGACCCATGGCATGCAGCGCCTCGATCACCGCCTTGCTGGTGGGCTTGATCGTATCGGCAACCACGATGGCAGCGGCCAGCTTGTCGTCCACGGCGGCAAAGACCGGGGTCTTGCCTTCATTGGCCAGCCTGTCGATGGCCTCGGCGAAGTCCGAGAAATCCAGGTGCCCCAGATGGCGCTGCGAGCCGACCGAGACCAGCCGCCCATCGACGCGGGCGGTAACGCCATTGCCGGCATGAGCCTGGAAGTCGCTGACCGTGCCGAGCGTGAGCCCGGCCTTCTCGGCCGCCGCCACGATGGCAGCGGCAATGGGATGCTCGGACTTCGCCTCTACCGCGGAAACCAGCGCCAGCACCTCGTCATGCTCGAAGTCGTCATCGAGAATGAGGTCGGTGAGCGCGGGCTTACCCTCGGTCAGCGTGCCGGTCTTGTCGAAAGCGACCACCTTGGCGTCGCGCAACTGTTGCAGCGCCTCGCTCTTGCGGAACAGTACACCCAGCTCGGCGGCGCGTCCGGTGCCGACCATGATCGAAGTCGGCGTCGCCAGGCCCATGGCACACGGGCAGGCGATGATGAGCACGGCCACGGCATTGACCAGGCCGAAGATGGCGCCCGGCTCGGGCCCCCAGATGGCCCAGATGGCAAAGGTAGCGATGGCCAGGGCGATGACGGCAGGCACGAACCAGGCGGTGATCTGGTCGACCACGCCCTGGATCGGCAGCTTGCCGCCCTGGGCTTCCTCGACCATGCGGATGATCTGCGCCAGCATCGTATCGCCGCCGACCTTGGTGGCACGGAAGCTGAAGCTGCCAGACGTATTGAGCGTGCCGCCGATGACGGGCGCGCCAATAGTCTTGGAGACGGGCAGGGGTTCGCCCGAAATCATCGATTCATCGACATGGCTGGCGCCCTCGATGATCTCGCCATCGACCGCGATCTTCTCGCCGGGGCGCACAAGGATGACGTCGCCGGCCACGACCTGCTCGATGGGCAGTTCCACCGCCTTGCCGTCGCGCTGCACGCGGGCCGTCTTGGCCTGTTCGCGCACCAGCCGCTGGATCGCCTCGCCGGTGCGGCCCTTGGCCAGGGCCTCGAGCCAGCGGCCGACTAGGATCAGCGTGACGATGACGGCGGCAGCCTCGAAATAGACATAGCCGGTGCCTGGCGGCACGAAGCCCGGCACGAAAGTGACCAGGGTCGAATAGGCCCAGGCGGCGCCCGCGCCGAGGGCGACCAGCGAGTTCATTTCCGGCGCGCCGCGCAGCAGGGCGGGAATGCCGACCTTGAAGAAGCGCAGCCCCGGCACGAAGAGCACGAAGCTCGCCAGCACGAAATAGCCGACATAGAGCA
>CBIGSA010000067.1:0-13503 GCA_966192215.1 uncultured Devosia sp.
GCGTGGCAAAGCGATCCTGCATCTTGGAGATGACGCCGAACCCCGTCTGCAGGGGGAACATCGACTTGTTGACGATCATCTTACTCTACTCCTTCACGGCCCATGGCGCTGGAGGGCTCGGAAACGCTGTCAGTGTCAGGTCGAAGCCAAGAGGGCATCGAGCAGTTCCTTGACCACGGAAACCACGCGCGCATTGGCGGCATAGGCATTCTGCAATTCCATTAGCCGGGCCATTTCTTCGTCGACATTGACGCCATAATCGGACTCCATCTGGTCGACGATGGTGCCCAGTGTCATCTGGCGGTCGTCATTCTTGGAGATGGCGGCATTGATGGTCGAACCCTGGAAGCCGACCACCTGCGAGATCAGCTCGCCCAGATTGCCGCTGAGCTGGAAGCGCCCGGCATTGGCGGCAGGGTTGCCGCCCGACACGAACTGCATGTTGCTGAGCTGGTCGATCACATAGTCGGCGCGATCGGCATCGCCCAGCGTGCCGCCCACTTCGTATTGCACCAGCAGGCGATTGTCCGCGACGATGGCGGGATTGATCGAGATGCGGGCCGCGAAGCCTTGCTTCTGCGGCGGGTCGGTATCGAGATTATTCGTGAAGGCGGAATTGCCCTGGTCGACGAACAGGTTGATACCCAGCCCCGTGCCCTGCAACCCGGTCGAAGTCGAGCGTGCGACAGCGGTGCGCACATCGGTCTTGCCGAGCGCACCGTCATCGAGAATGCGCAGGTTGTTGGCGCCGGTGCTGGTAATGTCGAGATTGGGTAGCTTGGCGTCGAGCGCCGCGGCAACCGCGGTCGCGCCTGCCGAGAAGTCCACGCCGATGACCCGCTGCCCCGACGCATCGATATAATCCTGCGCCTGGCTGGTATTGACGATGCGGACCCGCTTCTCCACGCCATTCTCGGCATAGGTGAGCAGGACATCATTGCCCGCGGCCAGGTTGGAGATATCGAGATCCAGCCCCTCGGCCGTACCCGTGTCGACGGCAACACCATTGGTCTTGTTGGTCGAGAAGGCCGTGGCCAGGCCCGCGGCAATCTCGTCGAGCTGTTCCTGCGCCTCGACCAGCGTCTTGTCGCGCAAAGTGACCAGCCCGCCCAGTTCGCCGCCCTGCAGCACGCCCTGCGTCACCAGGTCGATGGTGAGGCCCGAGGGAGTCGTCAGCGTCAGCTTGCCGACCTTGGTCTTGTCCGGATCGGGATCGAAGACCGAATTCGGCGACAAGCTGCCGGCGCTCTCGAACCTGAAGGTCGAAACGCCATTGTCGATAAGGCCGACACCCGAGCGCGTCATCAGCGCCACGGTGCCGTCAGGGCGATAGTCGGCCCGCACGTCGATCATTTCTGCGACCGAGGCGACGAGGCGGTCACGCTGATCGAGCAGCGCGGCCCGCGATGTGTCGGTCATGCCCAGGTCGAGCATGCGATTGTTGACCTCGGCCAGCGAACTCAGCATGCCATTGAGATTGTGGACGTCGGAGGCAATCTGCCCCTCGGTCTCCTGGCGCATGCTCTGGATCGTGGTGGAAAGCCGGTTGAGCGTTTCCACCATGCTCTGCGCCGCCGCGACGGCCTCGGCCCGCGAATTATAGTCGTCGGGGCTGGTGGCAATGCCCTGCATCGCATTCTGCAAGCTGCCGAAAATGGTGTCGATCGAACCGGCCGTACCGGGCTTGCCGAGAAAGCCCTGCAGGCGATCGAGATAATTCGACTGGATGCTGGAATTGGCGGTGTCCGACACCTGCCGCGTGTAGTAGGCCTGCAGGCTGGCGTTGAAAGCGCGCTGCGTGCCCACCGAGCGGGCATAGCTGCTGTCCTGCGAATTGTAGTCGACAATGTTGAGCGCCTGCCGGTGATAACCGGGCGTACCCGCATTGGCGATGTTGCGGCTCAGGATGTCGAGGGAATCCTGATTGACCCGCAGTCCGGACACAGCGTTGGTAAGTGATGACGTCAGACCCATTTACGGGGACTCCACACTGATGAACCGGCCCGGAGCAGAGCCCCGGGCCACTACTGGCTTGCTCCGCCTCAGCGGATCATGTTGAGCGCTTCCTGGAGCATCTCGTCGGCCGTGCTGACGATGCGCGTGCCCGCCGCATAGGCCTGCTGCGTGACGATCAGCTTGGTGAATTCGTCGGAAATGTCGGTGTTGGAGGCTTCCAGCGCCCCGCCGATCACGCCCGAGCCCGAAAGGTCGAGAATGGCCTCGCCGGATTCCGAAGTGGTGGAGAACACGCCGCCATCCAGGCGCTTCAGCTTGTTGATGGCATTGAATTCGGCCGTCACCACCTGCGCCATGTCGATACGCTCGCCATTGGAATAGGTGGCCACGACGCGGCCATTGTCATTGATAGCCACCGAGACGAATTCGCCCGCGCCATAGCCGTTCTGGTTGAGCGTGGAGACATTCACCGTGCCGTTGACGTCGGCAAACTGGGAAATGCCGTTGGTGTCGTGCTTGAGCTCGACGGTGCCCAACTGCACGCCATTGACCGTGAGGTTGTTGATCGTCGCGGTAGGAACGCCCGGAGGCACCAGCGAGCCGTCGCCGGCGAAGACATAGTCCTGGTCCACGCGGGTCCACATCGGCGAGGTGCCGGTCGCCGCGCTGTTGGACATGTAATAGAGATTCCAGGTGTCCTGGCCACCCGCGGCGGCACTATCAACCTTGGCCCAGCGCATCTGCACGTTGGCCGGAGCGCCATTCTCGGCGTAAACGGTGATGGCACCACCAGCGATCGAGTTGGCCTTGAACTCGGCATCCATGTCAGCCGAGACCGTATCGACGTCAGGCCGCGTTGGCGCGGTCGAATTGCCCGCGGTCAGGCCGAGGCCGGCCATGGAAGCAGCATCGCCCGCCACCGAGAAAGACGCGTGATAGTCCGAACCGAGGGTGATTTGCAGGTTGCCCGCAACAATGCCGACCGTCGCCGAGGAAGCGGCCGGGCCACCCGCTGAACGCAGGCCCGCCTGCATCGCGGCCAGTGCATCGTCAATGGTCGGAGCCGGTCCCGGAGTAGCGTCCCGGACGTCGATGCCAATATCTGTGCCGGCATAGGCCCCGGCCTCGCCGTCATAGAAATCGAATTTCACCGCCGTGCCATTGACCGTGATGGTAATGGACTCGCCCGCCGTCATAACGGTGTTGGCCTCGTTCGTGCCGGTCAGCGCGCCGCCCGGCATTGTCGCGGTAGTGGAGCCGGCGACGTAGTCGTCGGCCTCCAGCAGCTCGCTATTGTAGATGGTGGGGTTGTAGCCGGTATTCTTGGGCAGTTGCGGCAGGTTGGCCTGGTAATTGACGCGGGTCGTCGCCTGGGCAGGCAGGAAATTGTTGGAGAGCTTGATGACTTCGGGCACCGAGCCCGAAATGTTGCCGGTCAGCGTATCGATTGGCAGGCCCTTGAGATAGTAGCCGGCCCCGTTGACCAGCAGACCATCCTTGTCGATCTCGAAATCGCCGCGGCGGGTATAGAAATTGGTCCCGGCAAACACGGAATTGCCGTCCGACTGGCCTATCTTGGGCTCGACCACGAAGAAGCCGTTGGAATTGAGCGCGATGAAGGTTTCATCCGAAACCGTCTTGATGTCGCCCTGCACATTATTGGTGCCGCGCGACTGCGCCAGCACGGCGCCGGGAACCTGGCGGGAGATCGGAGCATCGGGAATGAGATCGAGGAAGTCGGTCTCGATGCGCTTGTAACCCGTGGTCTGCGAGTTCGCGATATTGCCCGAAATGTTCTCCAGCGCGTGGGCCTGGGCCCGCAGACCGGTCACCGCACTGGAAAGAGCGCCATAAATGCCCATGTGATACTCCGTAAAACCCGTTTGCGTCGTCGGACGCGTTCACCCCGGATGATGCAAACGCGATGCCAACTTGCTGGCACATTGAATCTGTTGAGCTTTTCCGGTCCGGCAGAGCAGAATGTGGCGAGATGTCGGCAATTGAGTCCGAGCCGGCGGCAGAAATTGCCGCCCGCTTGTGAAGGCGGGGCGCTTGCAGTAATGCAGGGGCCTCAAGTCTGGGGCATTCCATGCTGTTCAGTAGTGCCGATGAGTTCGTCAAAGCCCCGCGCCGCGCGGTGACCGTGTTCGGCATGGCCGGCGTCGGCAAGACGCGCCTCAGCGCCATGCTGCGCACCAGCAACTGGTTCCACTACTCGGCCGACTATCGCATCGGCACGCGCTATATGGGCGAATACATCGTCGATAACTTCAAGCGCGAAGCCATGAAGGTGCCGTTCCTCGCCGAACTGCTGCGCTCGGATTCGATCTACATCTCGTCCAACATCACGTTCGACAATCTGGACCCGCTCTCGACCTATCTCGGCACGCCCGGCAACCCAGACAAGGGCGGTTTGCCGTTGGCCGAATACCAGCGCCGGCAGGAGCAGCATCGCATTGCCGAAATCGCCGCCCTGCAGGACGTGCCGCATTTCATCGAACGGGCCAAGGCACTCTACGGCTACGACGATTTCATCGCCGATACGGGTGGCTCGCTGATCGAAGTCATCGACCCCACCGACCCGGAAGACCCGGTGGTCAAAACCCTGGCTGCCTCCACTGCCCTGCTCTACATCCGGGGCACCGACAAGGACGCGACCGAACTGGTGCGCCGCTTCCGGCAGTCGCCCAAGCCCATGTACTATCGCCCGCCCTTCCTCATCGAGAAATGGGCGGAGTACAAGCTGATTAATGGCATCGTGGAAGATTGCAATGTCGACCCGCTGGGCTTCGGCGCCTGGGGCTTCGAGGCGCTGCTGCATGACAGGCTGCCGCGCTACCAGGCGCTGGCCGACAATTTCGGCTATGTGGTCGAGGCCTCGGACCTCGCCACGGTACGCGATGGCGACGAATTCATCGATCTCATGGCCGCAGCGATTGAGCAGCGAATGCGTTAGCGCGTCCCCCGCTGGGGCGCGCAATGCTTGAATCGCTTTTCGATCACTCTTAGCTAAGAGGCTGATATGCCTATCCGAATTCCCGATAACCTGCCTGCCCGTAAGACCCTCGAAGACGAGGGCGTCTATGTGATGGATTCCGCGCGCGCCGCGCGTCAGGACATCCGCCCGCTCGAAATCGGCCTGCTCAACCTGATGCCCAACAAGGAGCGCACCGAGACCCAGTTCACCCGCCTTATCGGCTCGACGCCGCTACAGGTGGACTTGACCCTGGTGCGCGTCACCGAGCACCAGTCCAAGAACACGTCCGAGGACTATCTCAAGACCTTCTACAAGACCTGGGAAGAGGTGCGGGGAAAGAAGTTCGACGGCTTCATCGTCACCGGCGCGCCCGTTGCCAACATTCCGTTTGAGGAAGTGCGCTACTGGCCGGAAATGCTCGAAATCATGGATTGGACGCAGACCAACGTCCACCACACCATGTTCATCTGCTGGGGTGCGCAGGCGGCCCTGCACCATTTCCATGGCGCCAGGCGTTACCGCATGCCCGAAAAGGCTTTCGGCGTATTCCGCCACAAGGTCATCAACCCGCGTTCGCCCTTCCTGCGCGGCTTCTCGGACAGCCCCATGGTGCCGGTGTCGCGCTATAACGACATCGATCGGACCACGCTCGGCCGGGACCTCGAAGTCCTGATCGATAATCCCGACATCGGGGTCTGCATGCTGGGCGACGAAAAGCACCGCGCCGTGCATTTCCTCAACCATCTGGAATATGACAACCGCTCGCTGGCCGACGAATATGAGCGCGACCAGAAAGCGGGCCTGGGCACGCCACCACCGGTCAATCTCTTCCCCAACGGCGACACGTCAGCTACGCCAGAAAACCGCTGGCGCAGTCATGCGCACCTGCTGTTCCAGAACTGGATCAACGAGATCTACCAGACGACCCCCTACGAGATCGACAAGATCGGCGCCGGCGCCTGACCAGTTTGGGCTCCGCCACGGCGGAGCCCAAACGCTTGAACCGCCGCCACAAATCCCTATCTTGCGCAGGGACAAGTGAGACAGCAGCGTGCCCCAGCCACCCACGACCATCGTCGACGAACTGGGCATTGCCCTGTCCAACCTGGCCGATGCCGCCACGGGCGCCTTTACCCCCACATTGCGGCTGGGCGTGACCGGCCTCAGCCGCGCCGGCAAGACCATTTTTATCACCGCCCTCGTGCATAACCTGCTGACGGGCGGCCGCCTGCCGGGCTTTGCGCCCTTGGCCGAAGGCCGCTTCATCGGCGCCAGACTGGCCGAATATCCCGACGCCACCATTCCCCGCTTTGCCTATGAGCAGCATCTGGACGCGCTGACCGGCAAGGTACCGACCTGGCCGGAGAGCACGCGGCGGATTTCCCAGCTCCGCTTGGTGCTCAAATTCCAGTCGAAGAACTGGTATTCCGGCCTGACCGGGCCTTCGACGGTCAATCTCGACATCGTGGACTATCCCGGCGAATGGCTGCTCGACCTGCCCCTGCTGGGCCTGAGCTTTGCCGAATGGAGCGCCGAAGCCCTGGACCGCGCCGACCGCCCCGGCTCGGGCAAGGAAGCAGGCCCTTTCCTCGACCTGCTCGAAAGCATCGACCCGCTCAAGGATGCCAATGACCCGGATGCAGAGCGGCTGGCTTCCGCCTTCACGGACTATCTGCGCAAGAGCCGCGAGCATCAGGCGCTTTCGACCCTGCCACCGGGGCGATTCTTGCTGCCGGGCGACCTGGAGGGCTCGCCAGCACTGACCTTTGCGCCACTCCCGCCGCAACGGCAAACGGTGCGCGGCAACAGCCTCTACGCCATGCTGGAACACCGCTACGAGGCCTATAAGGACCTGGTAGTGCGGCCCTTCTTCCGCGACCATTTTGCGCGACTGGACCGCCAGATCGTGTTGGTGGACGCGTTGCGGGCGCTCAATAGCGGTTCGACCGCGGTGGCTGACCTCGAAACGGCGCTGACATCCGTATTGGCCTGCTTCCGGCAGGGCGAGACCAATCCGCTGCTGCGGCCCTTCGTACGCAAGATCGATCGCATCCTCTTCGCGGCCACCAAGGCCGACCATGTGCATCACACCAGCCACGACCGGCTGGAGGCCATCCTCAATCGCCTGGTGGCCAATGCAAGCAAGCGGGCCCGCTTCGCCGGCGCCGAGGTCAGGTCCATCGCCATGGCCGGCATCCGCGCCACGCGCGAAGGAACGATCAATGAGGGTGGCGAAACGCTGCCGACCATTATCGGCACGCCGATGAAGGGCGAAGCGCTGGATGGCGTGACCTATGACGGCAGGACGGAAATCGCCTTGTTTCCCGGTGACTTGCCGGAACGGCCGGATTCACTGTTCGAGGATGGCGCGCCGGTCGCGCTCAATTTCCTGCGCTTCACGCCGCCGCAAAAGCTGGACCGCAACGCGAATGGCGATGTGGTGCTGCCCCATATCCGTTTCGACCGGGCGCTGGACTATCTGGTGGGAGACTGGCTCGCATGAAACGTCCCATCGCTCGGCCGACCACGCCCGCCGCTGACCTGCCCGAACCCTTCCGCGCACCCCGCGCTTTCGCTCCCGCCAAGGTCGAGGAAGCTGAAGCCGAATTCGAGACGGCGCCCGATGAAACGCTGGTCGCACCTGCGCCGCGCCGCATGGGCTGGGTCGGGCGACTGGCCTGGACGACCGGCGGCATATTGGTTTCCGCCGGGCTGGGCCTCGCCGCCGACCGGCTGATCCGCGACCTCTTCGCCGCCAATGAATGGCTCGGCTGGCTGGGGCTGGGCATGCTGGGCCTGTTCCTCGCTGCCGTGCTGGCGCTGGCCGCGCGCGAAGTCTTCGCCTTGCGACGCTTGCGCGTTCTCGATGGGCTGAAGCGCGATGCGGCCCAGGCCAGCACTGACAATGACGAGCGCAAGGCCAAACATGTCGTGGCCAGCCTCGAAGGCATCTATGCCGGCCGGCCCGACCTGGCGCGGGCGCGGCAGAACGTGGCCGAGAACCTGCCACACATGTTCGACGGGCACGAGATGATCGCCCTGGCCGAGCGCAGCCTGATGGCGCCGCTCGATGCACGCGCAAAGGCCCTGACGGCGGCCTCTGCGCGTCGCGTAGCGCTGGTCACCACCGTGTCGCCCCGCGCGCTGGTCGATATCGCCTTCGTCATCTATGAGAGCATCCGCCTTGCCGGCGCGATTGCAGCGCTTTATGGGGCCCGTCCGGGCCTGTTCGGCTTCTGGCGGCTTACTGGGGCCATCCTGACGCATCTGGCGGTTACGGGCGGCCTGGTGCTTACCGATGGCGTGGTCGAGCAGCTCGTAGGTCAGGGGCTGGCGGCGAAGCTTTCCGCGCGGTTGGGTGAGGGCGTCGTCAATGGCTTGATGACGGTACGCGTCGGCATCGCCGCCATGCGCGTGGTCCGCCCCCTGCCCTTCGAGGTTCAAAAACAGCCCATGGTGCGGGATTTCATTCCTGAACTCACCAATCTGGCCGGGGAGGCCGGAAAGTAGGCTCAGTCCTTGGCAGCGCTCGGCGCCAGGGTGAGCTTGAGCCCGTCCAGCGCATCGCTGCACAAGATCTGGCAGGAGAGGCGCGAATTGGACTTCACGTCGCCGACGCTGTCGAGCATGTCCTCTTCCTCATCATTAGGTGCACCAACGACATCAAGCCAGTCCTGATCGACATAGACGTGGCAGGTAGCGCAGGAGCAGGCGCCACCGCATTCGGCTTTGATGTTGAGGCCCCAGTCACGGATGACCTCCATGACACGCCAGCCCTCGAGCCCTTCGAGTTCGTGCTTCTCGCCAGCCTGATCGGTGACATGGATAATCATGGGCGCTTCCTCAACATCAGGGGCGGTCCATACCCCCGGACAGGCCCTCCCCGCAAGGGAAAGGCCACGCTTCAGGCTAGGCCACGCCCAGCTTCTTCTGCAGCTTGGTGGAGCTTGTCGTGTACTGGAACACCACGCGCTCGTCGGGCGAGATGATCTTCTTGGCCGCCTGGGCCATCAGCGCCGCTTCATGGAAGCCAGAAAGGATGAGCTTGAGCTTACCGGGATAGTAGTTGATGTCGCCTATGGCGAAGATGCCCGGTACCGAGGTTTCGAACTTCTCGGTATCAACCACGATCGTGTTGTCGTTGAGCTCCAGGCCCCAATCAGCCACCGGACCCAGCTTCATGGTCAGCCCGAAGAAGGGCAGCAAACGCGTTGCCGGGATTGAGAGATCGCCGGCGTCTGTCGTGAGGTGGACATGGTTGATCTGGCCATTCTCGCCATCGAGCTTGGCCACCTGACCGAGCTGGAAATTGACCTTCCCCTCGGCCACCAGTTCCTTCATCTTGTTGACCGAAGCCGGAGCCGCCTTGAAGGCGTCGCGGCGATGCACCAGGGTCAGGGTGCGCACGATAGGCTGGAGATTGAGCGTCCAATCGAGCGCGGAATCGCCGCCGCCCACGATGACCACGTCCTGGCCACGGAAATCGTCCATCTTGCGGACGGAATAGAAAACCGACTTGTTTTCAAAGGCTTCGATGCCATCGACCGGCGGGCGCTTGGGCTGGAACGAGCCGCCGCCGGCCGCGATGACCACGACCTTGGCATGAAACACTTCGTCGGCATCGGTCGACAGCCTGAACGAGCCGTCTTCCTGCTTCTCGATCGTGTTGATCATGCGGTTGAAGTGGAATTCGGGCGCAAAGGGCGCGATCTGGGCCATCAGATTATCGGTCAACTGCTGGCCGGTGACCACAGGGAAGCCGGGGATATCGTAGATGGGCTTCTCGGGATAAAGCTCGGCGCACTGCCCGCCGGGACGGTCGAGAATGTCGATGAAATGACATTTGATATCGAGCAATCCCAGCTCGAACGCCGCGAACAGCCCGCAGGGCCCCGCGCCGATCACAACGACATCGGTGGTGATTTCAGTGGTCATTTCGTCTCAAAGTCCGTTTTCGCCGGGGCGTCAAGAACCCCAGGTTAATATGAGCAACCCGCTCCACTTACCCTAGTGGGCGCGGCGAAGAAAGGGGCGCGTGCCGACGGGGATTTCTGTCGTGCCGACCGGCTGATAGAACAAGGCAACCTCGGGCAGACGGTTCTCGATCAGCGCCTGCCGCGTCGGCTCGTGGGTGACCACGAAGGCGTTGAAACCGCAGCGCCGCATCAGCGGAATCTGGTCCTGCAACACGTCACCGATGGCCCTGATCTCGTTAGCGTACTGGTAACGTTGAGAGAGCAGAC
Organism: uncultured Devosia sp.; assembly: GCA_966192215.1. Lineage (GTDB taxonomy): Bacteria > Pseudomonadota > Alphaproteobacteria > Rhizobiales > Devosiaceae > Devosia. Next base: position 10,177 of record CBIGSA010000067.1, read on the forward strand.
GCGCGGTCGAATAGCCACGGCCATCGCCGAAGGCCGGGAACTTGATGGCCACCGAGGCAAAGCGCCCCACATCGGCTTCCACGTCCTCGATGCGCTCGCCCGGCGAGACCAGCAGCCCCAGCGGATGCGGGTTGGCCAGGCACGCATCCCTGTTAGCGAGAAACACCGGCAGGGGAACATGTACATAGCTGGCCGACGCCGGATCGCGCTCCTCGGTCCATTCATGGAACGGGTCGGCGATGAAGGCGCCGTTCTTCCACAGCGTATGGCGGGTCGCGGCAGTCATCGGCGAGGCAATCGCTCCGTTGAAATCGAAATGGATGCCGCACTCTTTCTTGTTGAGACCGCGCCACCGTCCGGCGCGCGGATCCTCGCCCTCCGCAACTACCGAGGTGCAAGGCGCGCAGCCGATCGACTTGTAGCCCTTAGCGAACAGCGGATGCTCGGGCAAGCCGTGGTCGACCTTATACTGGTTGACATCGACGTCGGAGAAGTAGGCCAAAGGATTGACCTTGATACGGTTGTCGCTGGTCAGCTCGAAATGCGGCAGGACGCCACGTTCCTTGGTCTGGAAGCGCTTCCGTCCGGTGACCCAGCCGCCATACATCTCGGTGATAGGTTCGAGCGGCTCGGTCTTGCGGATATGGCAGCAGGAATCGGGGTCGGTTTCCCAAAGGTCGCCCTTGGGATCGAAGCGCTGGATATCGCCCGTGGCCGGATGGATGGCATGGACGTTGATGAGGCCGAGATGCTTCTTGAGCGTCTCGACATAGTCGAGCGTCTCGGGGAAATGCTTGCCGGTTTCCAGGAAATAGACTGGCATGGACGGATCGACCTGCGCCACCAGATGCAGCAGCACGGAGGAGTCGGCACCGAAGGACGACACGATGGCGAGATCCCCCGGCAGGACCTCGCTGATGGCATAGCGCAGCACGCCCAACGCATCCATGTCGTCAAACATGCCGTTGAGCGCAACAATGCCCAGGGCGCGCAGCTTGTCATGCGCCGGCTGGACCGGGGCGAGCTTAGGCAGTGCCATAGAGGGCCTCCTTGAACGGGGCTTCGCCCAGGCGGCGATAGGCCTGGATGAAGGTTTCTCCCTCCTGCCGGCGCGCAATATAGGTATCGACCAGCGTCTCGATGGCGCCGGGCACGTTTTCGGCCTCGAAGCCCGGCCCGATGATCTTGCCCACCGAAGCCTGCTCGGTGGCATCGCCCCCCAGCGTGATCTGGTAGAGCTCGCCGCCCTTCTTCTCCACGCCCAGAATGCCAATATGGCCCACATGGTGGTGGCCGCAGGCATTGATGCAGCCGGAAATCTTGATCTTGAGATCGCCGATTTCCGCCTGCCGCTTCGGCTCGGCGAACTTGCGCGAGATTTCCTGCGCGATCGGGATCGAGCGGGCATTGGCCAGGGCGCAGAAATCGAGGCCCGGGCAGCAGATCATGTCGGTGATAAGGCCGGTATTGCCTTCGGCCAGTTCGGCCGCCACCAGCGCGTCATAGACCGCGCGCAGATCGGCAATAGCCACATGGGGCAGGACCAGATTCTGCTCGTGGGTGACGCGCAATTCGTCGAAGGAATAGCGCTCGGCCAGGTCCGCCACGACATCCATCTGCTTGTCGGTCGCATCGCCCGGCGCCCCGCCGATGGGCTTGAGCGAGATGGTGACCGAGGCATAGCCCGGCTGGCGATGCGAATTGATGTTGTTGTCGAGCCAGCGGCCATAGGCCGGATCGATGATGGACTCATAGGCCACGTCGATCTTCGCGGCCTGCTGCTCGACGAATTCGGGCGGGGCGAAATAGGTGGTGATGCGGTCCAGTTCTTCCTGCGGCAGGGTCAGCACGCCCCCGCGCACCTGGGCGAATTCGTTCTCCACCTGTCCCTTGATGGTCTCGAGGCCTTCCTCGTGAACGAGAATCTTGATGCGCGCCTTGAACTTGTTGTCCCGCCTGCCGTAGCGATTGTAGACGCGCATGATGGATTCGAGATAGGCGAGCAGGTGCTCGTTGGGCACGAAGCTGTTGATGAGCTTGCCGACGATGGGCGTACGCCCCAGCCCGCCGCCAACCCAGACTTCCCAGCCGATTTCGCCGGCGGCATTGGCTGCGGCCTGCAGGCCGATATCGTGGAAGCGGATCGCCGCCCGGTCATTGGGCGAACCGGTAATGGCGATCTTGAACTTGCGCGGCAGATAGGAAAATTCAGGGTGCAGGCTCGACCATTGCCGGATGATTTCGGCCACCGGACGCGGATCGATGATCTCGTCGGCCGCGGCACCGGCGAACTGGTCGGTCGTGACATTGCGAATGCAATTGCCCGAAGTCTGGATGGCGTGCATCTCCACCGATCCCAGCTCGCGCAGAATCTCGGGCACGTCCTTGAGCTTGGGCCAGTTGAGCTGGATGTTCTGCCGCGTGGTGAAGTGGCCATAGCCGCGATCGTAAGTGCGCGCGATATGGGCCAGCTTGCGCAGCTGCCGCGACGACAGCGTGCCATAGGGCACGGCGATGCGCAGCATATAGGCATGCAGTTGCAGGTATAGGCCGTTCATCAGGCGCAAAGGACGGAACTGGTCCTCGCTCAGCTCGCCCGAGAGGCGACGGTTCACCTGGTCGGTAAATTGCGCGGTGCGGCCTGCAACGAAAGCCGAGTCAAATTCGTCATATCGATACATGACCGTCCTCACCCAGATGCTGGCGGTCGTAGATCTCGCCGTTCAAAGTCAGGGGCGCGGTGGGACCCGCAGCCCGAATGCGTTCGCGCAGACGCTTGGGAACGATCCGTCCGCCATCCTGCGTCACTTCCTCGATTTCGAGGCTGAGGATGCGGCCAGTGCCCTTGGTGGCGATCACCGCGGCATCGCGCTCGGCAGCCTCTTCCTTGGAGAAGAGCCGCGCAGCCTGCAGGTCCTCGACCCACCTGTTGTGGGCATCGAGATAGACCGTCGCGCCGGAGACCAGCTCATTGCCTGTCAGAATTTCCATGTCGTCACGCTACCTTGAAGCTCTCGGCGGCCAGTCGGGCGGCGTCCGCCCAATCGCCGGCCGCAATGGCCTCGCCTACGAAAATGATTGCCGGACCGTCGCTGAACGCAACCTGACCGGCGGCAAGGGCACCCAGCGTGCCCGCATAAGTGGACTTATCGGCCCGGCCCGCATTGATCACGATGCCGACCGGCAGGGTGGACGCCGCACCATGGGCGATCAGCCGGGCCGCCACATCGGCCGAGATGGACTTGCCCATATAGAGCGCCAGGGTAAGGCCTGACTGCGCCAGGGCGGCCCAATGGGTGAGATCGCTGTCATCGGCGCCATGGGCCG
>CBIGSA010000068.1:0-13493 GCA_966192215.1 uncultured Devosia sp.
TCGAGGCCGACGGCGGCAAGCGCCAGGAGAATCAGGGGATCGAGCATGATTTCCGGTGGGTTCAGGGTGTGGGGTCGTCGGGCCGCGCGGGCTCGGCCAGCCGTCGCTCATAGATCGGAATATTGATCATCGAGGACATGAAGCCGCTCATCATGAGCTGGAAGCCCGAGACCAGGGCCGTCATGGCCAGGATGACCGGGCGCATGGTGCTGGACGGGTTGAGGTGGCCGAAATCGCGCCTGGCCCACTCGCCCAGCCCCCAGACCAGGGCCGCCATGCCGATCAGCATCAGGATGATGGCGACCAGCAGGATGCGCTCGAGCGTGAGGGCTTCGAGCAGGCGATCATAGGTGCTGGACCGCGGGATGAAGCCATAGCGCGAAGCGAAGCGCCGGCCGATGATGGCAAAGGAGATCGATTGCAGGCCGACAATGATGCAGAGCGCGGCCACGAGGAAGGTGTGCACATCGAAGGAGACACGGCCGAAGGTGGCCGGACCAGGCAGCAGCACGGCGCCGACAACGAGGCCCACGGCCAGGAGGGCAATGCCGGGATAGAGGAAAAGCCAGCGCGGCGAGAACAGCAGCAGGAAGCGCAGGTGACGCCAGCCATCGCGGATGGAGCGCAGATGCGGGCGGCGGGAGCGGCCGTCCCTGTCGAGCGTGGTGGGAACTTCGCGCAGGTCGAGCTGGGCCAGGGTGGCCTTGACCACCATTTCGGAGGCGAATTCCATGCCTGACGTGCGCAGATTGAGCCCGACAATCGCGGCGCGCGAAAAGCCGCGCAGGCCGCAGTGGAAATCGCCGATCGATGTGCGGAAGAACAGGCGCCCGACGGCGCTCAGCACCGGATTGCCGATATAGCGGTGATGCCAGGGCATGGCACCGGGGGCGATGCCACCGGCGAAGCGGTTGCCCATGACCAGGTCGGCCCCGTCGCGCAGTTCGGCGACGAAGGCGTCGAGATTGGCGAAATCGTAGCTGTCATCGGCATCGCCCATGATGACGAAGCGCCCGCGCGCCGCCTGGATGCCGCCGGCAAGGGCCGCGCCATAGCCGCGCTCCGGCACGTCAACGACGCGGGCGCCTAGGCCGCGGGCCAGATCCTGCGAGCCATCGGTGGAGCCGTTGTCGGCAATGACGACTTCGCCGGCAATGCCGGTGCGATCAAGGAAGCCCTGCGCCTTGCCGATGCAGGCGGCGAGCGTTTCGGCTTCGTTGAGGCACGGCATCAGGATGGTGAGTTCGAGTTCGTCGGCCACGTGTGGCCCTCCCCTTGAGCCTGATCCGCTTGTGTCGTGAATCGGAAGCGCGGGCAATAGCTGCTCAGAAGCCGGCGCTGGCGCCGAGGCGTTGCAATACGGCATCGAGCCTGGCCTTGCGCCTGGCCGGCCATTTGGCGGTGCGCGAGACGATGAGGCAGGCTTCGCTTTGCAGCATCACGCCATCTTCCAGCACGCGCAGGCCGTTGGCGGCGAGGGTCGAGCCGGTGCTGGTAATATCGACCACGATATCGGCTACGCCGGAGGCCGGGGCCGCTTCGGTGGCGCCCAGGCTTTCGACCGTGCGATATTCGGCAATGCCGGCCTTGGCGAAATGCTGGCGCGTGATGGTGATATATTTGGTCGCGATGCGCAGCCAGCGGCCGTGGCGGCTACGGAAATCGGAGGCGACGTCGGCCAGGTCGTGCATGTGGGTCACGTCGATCCAGGCATCGGGCACGGCCACGACGACGTCGGCATTGCCGAAGCCGAGCGGCTTGACGATGGAAACCGAGGCCGGGCCACTTTCGCTGGTCTCGTGGATCAGGTCACGGCCGGTAACACCGAAATCGATCGTGCCACGAATGAGTTCGCGGGCGATTTCGGAGGCCGGGAAGAAGCGTACGGTGACGTCGGGCAGGCCCTCGATGGCGCCGAGATAGGAGCGTGCGCCGCCCGGCCGCGTGATGACCATGCCGTTAGAGGCGAACCATTCGCGTGTGAGTTCTTCAAGGCGCCCCTTGGAGGGCACGGCCAGGGTGATGCCGGTCATTGGGCAACCTCCGCTTCGAGGCGGTCGACCCAGACCGAGCAGCCGGAGGCGGCGATGGGGGCGGTGGCGCCGAGGCGTTCCAGCAGGCGGTCATATTGGCCGCCGGAGGCCAGCACTTCGCCGTTGGGACCGGTCATCTCGAAGACGATGCCGGTGTAATAATCGAGGCGCGGCGAGAAGCCGGCATCGAAGGTGACGCGGGCTTCGCCCAGGCCATCCAGATGGCGGCGGATGCTGCGGATGGGCGCGCCGAGCATCAGCTTGTGCCGGGCGGCCAGCGCTTCGATCTGCGTCAGCGCCTGGAGCACCGGGCCGGATATGGCGAGGTAGTCGCGCAGGAGCTTCAGCGTGGCAGGCGGCACCTGGGCGGCATCGAGCGCCTGCTGTTCGAGATAACGATCGGCGATCTCCTCGGGAGAGCGGCTTTCCGAGAGGCTGAGGCCGGCGGCCACCATCTGCTCGGTGATATCTTCGACCAAAGCCTTGCGGCTGGGCTGCTTTTCGCGCGGCGCGTCGGGGGCGGCTTCGAGTCGGGTCAGCAGGCGGTCCATCGCCTCGATATGGCCGAAGCGGTTGCGGATGCGCGGGCGCCAGGCATCGGGCATATCGGCCTGGACCAGCAGGGCTTCGAACAGGCCGACACCGCCAAGGCGGATATCGGGGACGACGCCGAAAATGGAAAGTGCGGCGCGGGCGAAGGTCAACACCTGATCGAGTGCCACATCGCCATCGGGCTGGGCCAAAAGCTCAATGCCGGCCTGATCGAATTCGGCGGGGCCGCTTTCACGCTGGCGGAAGATGGGCCCCATATAGGAGAAGGCCGCCGGCTCGCCGACGCCGTCCTCGATATAGGAGGCGACGATGGGCAGGGTGAAATCGGGGCGCAGGCAATATTCGGCGCCCGTCGTGTCCGTGGTCAGCAGCAGGCGGCGGCCGAATTCCTCGCCAGCAAGGTCAAAATAGGGATCGGCCGAAAGCAGCAGCGGCGGCGTGGCGCGGCAGGCGCCCTGGGCTTCCACCAAGGCTTCGAGATTGGCACGACGGAGGGCGGCGCCGGTCATTGCTCGCTCAGCAACGTCTTGACCGCGGTGACCAGCTCTTCGCGCGCGACCTCGAACTGACCCGGCCGCGCGGCCTTCCATTCGGCATTGTCGGTAATCGCCTCAGCAGCCTGCTTGCCGGCGATCAGGTCCTTGATCTGGAGAATGCCCTGCTCGCGCTCCTGGCTGCCTTCGATGATGACGATGGGCGAGTTGCGCTTGTCGGCATAGGCGACCTGCTTGCCGAAATTCTTGGTGTTGCCGAGGAACATTTCGGCGCGAATGCCCGCATTGCGCAGTTCGGACACCATGGCCTGGTAGGAGGCTGTCTGGTCCTTGTCCATGACGAGGACGACGACCGGACCGGCGGGTTCGGTTGCGCCGAGATTGCCGGTGAGCTTGAGCGCATTGGCGAGGCGCGACACGCCGATGGAAAAGCCGGTGGCCGGGACAGGCTCGCGGCGGAAGCGGGACACGAGGCCATCGTAACGGCCGCCACCACCGACCGAGCCGAACACCACGTCCTGGCCCTTCTCGTTCTGCACCTTGAAGGTCAGTTCGATCTCGAAGACCGGGCCGGTATAATATTCGAGGCCTCGGACCACGGAGGGATCGATCTTGATGCGGTCATCATAGCCCAGGCGGTCAAACGCCTTTCCCATTTCCAGGAGCTCTAGATAACCATCGCGACCTGAAGCAGTTGCACTGGCATCGCCGCCAAATCGATAGAACGCTGAGTTCAACACACCAAGCGGCAGGGAATAGATGCCAGCCAGTTGCTGTTTGGCCACCTCGAAGTGCAGAGCATTGGGACGAATATAGCGAATACCGTCTTGCGTTTCTGTCACCTCGGCAACAGTCCGGCCCTCAAAACACGCGAACAAGTATTCGAAACTATCAATCTGGGCTGCTGACAATTCAGCGCCTTTGGTGAAGTCACCGCTTTCGTCCTTGCGCCCTTTGCCGAGCAGTTGGCGAACGCCTTCGACGCCAAATTTATCGAGTTTGTCGACAGCCCGAAGCACAGTGATCTTTTGGTTATCGTCGGCGATGCCAGCCGCTTCCATGATGCCGTCGAGCACCTTGCGGTTGTTGACGCGAACCACGTACTTCCCCGCCAGTCCCAGCGCATCCATCACATCGGCCATCATCATGCACATTTCGGCGTCGGCTTCGGGCCCCCCTGCCCCGACGGTATCGGCGTCGAACTGCAGGAACTGGCGGAAGCGGCCGGGGCCGGGCTTTTCGTTGCGGAAGACATAGCCCTGCCGATAGGATCGGTAGGGCTTGGGCAGGGTCTCGAAATTCTCGGCGAAATAGCGGGCGAGCGGCGCGGTGAGGTCGTAGCGCAGGCTCATCCACTGCTCGTCATCGTCCTGCAGGGAGAAGACGCCGGCATTGGGCCGGTCGGTATCGGGCAGGAACTTGCCCAGGGTCTCGGTATATTCGAAGAGCGGGGTTTCGACCGGGTCGAAGCCATAGCGCTCATAGACCGCTTTGATCTTGTCGATCATGGCGCCCACCGCGGCGATTTCGCCGGGAGTGCGGTCTTCGAAGCCACGCGGCAGGCGCGGCGTGATGAGCTTGGTCTTTTCGGACATTGGGAGAACCTGAAGAAAGTCGCGCCGTTCCTAGCGGATCGGGGAGATTGAGACAACAGTCAGGGCCGATAGAGATGGCCGGAGACCGGGAGCATGTCCCGGCCTCCAACCATTCACAGGCCAGGCCGCCACAGAATCAGGGGAACCTGCTCCGGCCAGTGCTTCCGGCTGGTATCGACCGGCAGGCCCATATCGGCCCGCAGGCGGTCCGGCAGGCCGGGGGGAAGGCGGGGGCGATTCCACCAGGCGGCGAGAACGACGCGCAAAACGGCGGCGAGACCGCGCTGGTGAACGGCCCTCACGGCATAGAATTCAAGGCGCAGCAGGACGCTGCCATCGTCATGAACATTGATCGACATCAAGGGATCCGGCGGTGATGTCACCAGCCGGCCTTCTGAAATTGGGCTGCCTCGAAACGAGGCGGGAATGGGGAGACCGGACGGGTCCAGCCTCCCCTGGGCTACATGCCAGGCCTCCGCAGGGGAGCGGGTATGCTCTTGCTGGCCGAAATATCGAGCCAGTGAGCGGGCGTTGCTTCCGCGGGCAGGCCGAGATCGGCCCGAAGATAGGCGGGCAGATGCGGCGGCAATTGCGGACGGGTCCACCAGGCGCCGATCGCCGCTGCAATGACGGCAAGCAGACCGCGCTGATGCACGGCATCGGCGATGGAGAATTCGAGGCGCAGAACGATGCTGCCCTGGGGCAGGGAATTGTAAGACATGACGGTTTCCGGACGCGCCAAGACGCAGACCGGCCTCTGTTGGGTTTGGGTGGGCGATGGCGGAATCGGAGACGCGGAACGGCCCGGTTCAGAACATCACGGTTGGGAAGCTAGGATTGTCCGGAGGCACGGGGTGTGCCGGAGCGACGGAGACTGGCCCTCAGGCCCAGTGGCAATGTCGCGGATTGGGACCCTGGCGGAGAACAAAAACAGCAGTCATGCAGTGCCTCCCTCGGGTTGGCGTTTATGGACGATCGGCTTCTAGCTCGCGTTTTCGTGATCCGCAAGCGATGATGTGGCGGCTTGTCGCAGACAGGCTGGATTGTTGCGAGAAAGCAACAGGTTATCGCGGGCGCACCAAAGCGTCGCGTTCCGCCTCGACCTCGGCGCGGCAGAAGCAGCCATCTATGTGGTCGTTGACCAGCCCCATGGCCTGCATGAAGGCGTAGCAGGTGGTGGGGCCGACGAAATTGAAGCCGCGCTTGCGCAAATCCTTGCTGAGGCGGACGGAGGCCTCGGTCTGGGCGAGGCGGCGCAGGTTTTCCCAGCTCAGGTCGTCGGGGCGATGCTCGGGGCGAGTCTCGAAGCGCCAGACATAGGCGGCGAGCGAGCCGAATTCGCGCTGGATTTCGAGCGTGCGGCGGGCATTGTTGATGGTGGCGGCGATTTTGCCGCGATGGCGGATGATGCCCGGGTCCTGCAACAGGGCCTCGATATCGGCCTCGGTCATGGCCGCGACTTTTGGGATATCGAAGCCGTGGAAGACTTCGCGGAAGCGTTCGCGTTTGCGCAGGATGGTGATCCAGCTCAGGCCTGACTGGAAACCTTCGAGACAGATTTTCTCGAACAGGCGGGTGTCCGAGGTGACCGGGCGCCCCCATTCGCGGTCGTGATAGTGGCGATAAAGCGCGTCATCGCCCGCCCAGGGGCAGCGCGGCATTCCGTCGGCGAGCGACTCAATTGACATCAGCGAGGCTCCTTCACTATCGAGGACGTGGGAATGCTTAGACCGCCGCTCACTGATTTGGAATCGTGGCGCGCGATATTTGACACAAGACTTTGAAGTGATCGGCCCGCTTTTGGCGGCGCAGTTTTCGGGGACGCGAGCTGTGATCATTCCGGGACGCCTGCGAGCGCTGGTGGCAGACGACAACGCCTATGCGCGCGCCATTTCAGCGGCGAGCCTGAAAAAGCTGGGCGTGGGCGATGTCGTGGAAGCCGATGGCGGAGCCGCGGCCATTCTCGCGCTGATGAGCGAACCCTTCGACCTCGTGCTGATGGACTGGTATATGCCCGATGTCAGCGGCGCGGGCGTGATGACGGTGCTGCGCGACCCGCGATTCGGCGCCGCAAAGCAGGTGCCCGTGATCCTGATGACGGCCTATGCCAGCCGGGACAATATCGCCCGAGCCCGCCAGCTTGGCGTCAACGAAGTGCTGGTGAAGCCGTTCACCACGGACCAACTCGGCACGGCCATGGGACGTGTATTGGGCGAAGCCAGCCGGGCCGCGGGCAACGAGTCGGTGTTCCTCTAGCCTTAGCGATCCGCTAACCAACAGCGCGATCAATGGCTTAACCATGCCGATTGACGCCATATTGGCCATTTTGCGGCAGTCTTGCAGCCGAAGCCGGTGAGGGCCGGCGCAGGATGTGGATGCTGCCATGATCGGGATAAATACGGCCAGCAAGGGTCTGCTGGTGCTGATGGTTTCGCTGTCGATGCTGCTGCCGGTGCAGGGCGCGGGATTGCAGCCGGGTTGGCGCTTCGCGCCGCCGCCGGGCGTGGTCGTCACCCAGGGCACGCCGCGCCATGCGCTGGCGCTGCAGGCCAATATGCAGGTCAACCCGGTCTATCTGCGGCAGGTGGTGCAATACCCGACCAGCGAACGCAGCGGCACGATCGTGGTCGATACATCAGCGCATTTCCTCTATTTCGTCCTGGGCGATGGTCGAGCGCTTCGGTACGGGATCGGAGTGGCTCGTGACGGGTTCGAGTGGAGCGGCACGCACCAGATTACCCGCAAGGCCGAATGGCCGGGCTGGACGCCGCCGGCCGAAATGCTGAAGCGCCAACCCGACCTGCCGCGCCACATGGAAGGCGGGCCAAACAACCCGCTGGGCGCCCGCGCGCTCTATATCGGCTCGACCCTCTATCGCATCCACGGCACGACCGAGCCCTGGAGCATCGGGCAGAATGTATCGTCGGGCTGCATCCGCATGACTAACGCAGATGTGATCGACCTCTACGAACGCGTCCAACTTTATACGAAGGTGGTGGTCCTTTAATAAGGATTTTCCACGACACTCGGCCTGCCTCGCTAGGGGCAGACAGCCATTGGGTGCCCGCGTCATGTCCCCTTTCCTCTCCCTGGTCCGCCGTTTCGGGCGCGATGAGCGCGGCGTCTTCGCCGTGCTGTTCGGCCTCATGGCCATCGTACTGATCGCGCTGGGGGGAGCGGTGGTGGACTATGTGGCGTTGCAGCAGGCGCGCAGCCGCGCACAGATTGCCCTCGACGCCGCAGCGCTGGCGCTGCAGCCACTGATCTTCAACGAACCGGTGGATGAGGCCGACATCAAGACCAAGGCACAGAACCTGCTGCAGGACCGGCTGGGCATGGTGGACGGCGTGGGCGATTTCGGGGTGACCGCGCAGGTGACTGACACTGTCGTCGACGTGCCCACCGGTTCGCTGCGGCTTGATGCGCAAATTCAGTTGCCGACCATGTTCGTATCGCTGGTGGGCGTGCAGCAACTCGATGCCAGCATAACGTCCGAAGCACAGCGGATGATGCTCGACCTCGAAGTGGCTATGGTGCTGGACAATTCGGGCTCCATGGCCGGGTCTCGCATCAGCAATCTCAAGACCGCCGCGCGTTGCGCCACCCATATCCTGCTCTACGATGCGGTGGATGATGCCACCTGCGATCCGCTGGCCGGCGCAGAAGTGAAAGAGAACGTCAAGATCGGCCTGGTGCCGTTTACGCTCCTGGTCAATATCGGTACGCAGTTCCAGAACAAGGCCTGGCTCGACTGGGCCGGGACGTCCCCACTGGCGCACCTCAATTTCGACAACGACGACGACGAGGACACGCCCTTTGCGGGACCGGTAAGCCGCACCAACCTCTTCGCGCAGACGAATACGACATGGGCCGGTTGCATCGAGGCCCGGCAATCGCCCTACGATACGACGGATGATGCGCCTGATACGCCGGAAAAACTCTTCCTGCCGCTATTCTCGCCCGACACTTACCAAGGGCTGACCAACAGCTACTTGTCGGATACCGGCGGAACCTGCCAGGCCAAGAACTGTATCCAGCGCGTCGAACGCAACAACTGCACAAGCAATTGGTGGGGCATCTCCTGCTCGGGGGCAACGGTTACCACCTACCAGACGCAAATCGGTAGCACCACAACCAATGTCGGCAGTTCCTGCATTGCCAACCCGGCAACGCAGATCGGAAACGCGTCCTCGTACTGGAGCGGCAGCAAGTACATCACCACTACGACCTATAGCCTGCTGACCCCTCGCGAACTGCAGGAGCGGCTGTGCAAATATAACGGCACCTCTGTTTCCAACTCCCGCACCAATGCAGACTGCCCCAGCACCGCCCTCCTGCCGCTGACCAACACGCCTGGTACAGTGACCACGCGCATCAACCAAATGACGGCGAACGGCAATACCAATATCCAGCAAGGCACAATCTGGGGTGTCCACATGCTGACAGATGCCGAACCGCTGACCGATGCGCTGCCGCGCAGCGATTCTGTAGCCAAGGCGCTGATCGTGATGACCGACGGCGAGAACTACCCCAAGTGGTCGAGCGACATGAATGGCAGCGGCTATTTTTCCTGGGGTTTCCAGTGGAACGAGCGGATGGGCCCGCTCCTGGATACCGACACGCAGGCCGAGATGGCGGCCATCATGGACACCAAGACTCTCGCCGCTTGCGAGACAGCGCGGGACCTCGGCATACGCGTCTATGTGGTTGGTCTGGCCGTGCCCTCAGGTCTCAAGGACATGCTGGAAGAATGCTCGTCCGGGCCCGAATATGCCTTCTTCCCCGCCACGCCGAGCGACCTCGTCGATGACTTCAAGGAAATCGCCGCACGCCTGGCACCGTTGCGGCTGGCCCAATGAGTATGGTGGAGGGAGTGGTACCGCCTCTCCGGATTGAACGGAGGACCTCTAGATCCACAATCTAGCGCTCTAACCAACTGAGCTAAGGCGGCAAAGGGCTCTACGAGGGAGGGCAAATGCCCGTCCCGAAAGCGGGCGGAACATAGGTCGAGAATCCCTCGAAGACAAGCACCGATTTTGCCCTTCCACGAGAGGCCACATCCCGGCCATGGTTTAACCATCCCATTGGAAGTGCGGGCACGGGCGCAGCGCCGCACTGGACCCTGGGGAACGCACCCTATATTGAAGAAACCTTAAGGTTCCGGGGACAATTTGTACCGGAATGGCACGGAAATGCCGGCCGCATCCGGAACGGAGAGACTTGAGCCTATATGGATGCTGACTGGATCACATCGCCGAGCGCCCGCCGCGTCCTGCAGCATGCCGACGATTCCCGGCCGGCCTGGCTGTGGTCGCAGGACGGCCAGTTGCTACTGTGGCAGAACGCCGCCGCGCCGCTGTTCCTGGCCAAGCTCAAGAAGCATGGGCTGAAGCTGGCGCCGCCTGCCGTGCCGATCAAGGGGCAGATTGCGCGCAATATCCGGCTCGGCTCGACCGGACGCACTAGCCTGGCGCGCATCCAGTTCATCGCGGGCGACAAGCCGGCATCGAGCACCTGTGCCACGACGCCGCTGATCTGGCAGGACGGGCAGACTGTGCTGCTGATCGTGGGCGTGGACCCCATTGCCGATGACGTCATGGAGGCCGCGGCCGAAGCCGCAAGGCCGGAGGTCGACGCAGCGCCGGTGGTGGCCGATGGGGCCGATGCGCCACGCGACGAGCCCCCTGCCCTGCAGGACGATTTCGCCGCCGCACGGGATGCACTGGATGAGCCTAGCGTGGAGCTGCCCGAGCCGCCGCCCGCCCAGGAGAGCGTGGCCGGCCTGATCGGCGCCGACGAAAATGCCTATGCGCGCGAGCTGGAAAACTGGCGCGAGGCCGAGCGGGACGGCCCCGAAGAGGCCGTGGCCGAAGACATGCCTGCCAAGACCGACGCAACGGTCGAGGCCGAGAGCGAGCCCCCCACGAGCCGGCTGAGCCGGCTGGTGGACCGGCTTGCCTCCGACGATGCGCTGTTCACGCCGTTGACGGAAGCCGACGACGCACCGCCAGCTGCGCCCGAAGCGCCAGTTGAGCCGGAGAGCGAGGACGAGGCGGAAGCCGAGGCCAAGAAGCCTGAGGGCACCCTGTTCAAGGTCACCGGGCGGGGCTTTACCGCCATCGCGGACGAGCCGGAGCAGGACGAGGCCGAAGCGGACCTTGCCGCGCTGGCGGCGCTCGATGGCGTGGCGGAAACCGATACGGTCGAAACGACCGGCGGCGAGGATGAAGCAGCCGAGCGCCTGGCGCTGGAAATAACGGCCATGGCGCCCAAGCCGGAAGCCGAGGCCGACGTCGAGCGGGTGTCGCGCTACAATTTCGACGAGCTGTCGCGCATCCTCAACGATCGTGTCGGCGAGCCGGCGCAGCCGCCCAAGCCACCGGCGGAAGCGCCGCGCGGTGGTGGCGCGCTGATCAACCTGGGCGGGGAAACGCTGGTGCTCAACCGGTTGCCGCTGGGGATCCTGGTATTCCGCGACCAGCAGGTGCTGTTCGCCAATCGGGCCATTACCGAAATGGTAGGCTACGATTCGGTGGAAAGCCTGCGCGCGGCGGGACTGGCCGCGGTGTTTCCGGCCGCTGGGCCGGGCGAGCACGATGCGGGACCGGTCAACCATCTGGTGCAGCGCGATGGCACGCTCGTGCCGGTGACGGCACGGCTGCAATCCATTTCCTGGCAGGGCAAGCCAGCACTGATGCTGTCGGCCAGCACGACCGAGGTGCGCACCGGGCATGAAGCGGCGGTCAGCGCCTTTGCGCAGACCTTTGCCGATATGCGAGGCGACGGCTTTTTCGAGGCCACCCGCGCCGGGGTCATCAGCGCCATTACCCCGCGCGGCGCCGGGCTGCTGCGAGCCGAAGGCATGCTGGAGGGCAAGGCGCTCTCGGCGCTGGTGGCCAGCGACGAGATCGACGGGCTGCGTGCCTTCCTCGAACGCCCCGCCCGCTTCGCCGAGACGGCACGGCCATGCCTGACGCTGCGCTCTGCCTCCGGCGCGGCCGAGATCAACCTCTTCGCCCAGGGCCAGGCCGGGGTCATCACCGGTTATTTCGGCTTCATCCGCTCCCGTGAAGCAGCGGTGCCACGGCTGCCCGGACCGGCGGAAGCCGACCCGGCGCTGCTGGCGCGTATCAGCCGCGGGGTGCGCCGGCCCCTCAACACCATTATCGGCTTTTCGGACCTCATCCGCTCGGAGGCCTTCGGAGCACTGCAGAACGAACGCTATGAAAGCTACGCGCAGGATATCGTCACGGCGGGGCACGAAATCGCCGCGCTGGTGGACGAACTAGACGACTATGCGCGGCTGCGCGATGGGCGCTACCTGCCGCAACGCGCCAGCATCGAGCTGACGGGCTTGCTGGAAAGCTGCGTGGTGCGCATCCGCCAGCAGGCGAGCGGCGCCCGCGTGATCGTGCGCAACGCCATTTCGGAAAGCCTGCCCCGCATCACCGCCGACCGGGCCTCTCTCGCCCAGGCCGTGCTGAACCTGCTCGCCAGCGCCATCGACCAGACGCCATCAGGCGGGGCGGTGGTGATCTCGGCGCAGCGCGAGGACGATGGCGGCATTGCCGTGCATGTGCGCGACAGCTCGACCAATGCCGTTGACATGGCCGAGCGGTTCGTGGTGTTCCGCGATGGTGTGGGCAAGGACGGCCAGGTGATGACACCTGTCCGGTCCAGCGTGGGCCTGGCGCTGACGCGCTCGCTACTGGCGGTCAATGCCTTCTCGCTATCGGTCGATCCGGCCGGCGAACAGGGCATGCTGTTCACGCTGATCATCCCGGCTGACCTGGTGGAGCGCCCCGCTACACCTGAAACGGCGAAATAATCCGGAAGTCCCGCGCTGCTTTTTGCCGCAGGCGCCAAAGTGGATCGACGCGATCAGCTAATCACCTGATTTTGCTGGATTATGGCCGGCTTCATTTGAATGGTTCCAGACTGCAAGTCATTGATATTCCTAAGTAATATTGACACATTTCGGCAATGCAGGCATTGGCGGATTGCCGCGGGACCTTGACTCCCGCCTTGTTGGAGAAACGAACATGACCAAGACCACGCGCCTTGCTGTCGCCCTGCTCAGCTCTGTCGTCCTGATGGGGGTTACCGCCCCTGCCTTCGCTCAGAGCGGGGAAGTGAACATCTACAGCTATCGCGAACAAAGCTTGCTGCAGCCGCTGCTGGACCGGTTCAGTGCCGAAACCGGCATCAAGGCCAATGTGCTCTATGCCGGTGATGGCCTCTTGGAACGCGTTGCCGCCGAAGGCGAGCTGTCGCCCGCCGATGTGGTGCTGACGGTCGATATCGGCAACCTGGTGGGTGCCGAGGAGCAGGGCCTCACCCAGCCGATCACCACGCCCGACCTGGAACGCGTGCCCGCGGCCTTCCGCGATGACGACGACAACTGGACGGCGCTGTCGCTGCGCGCTCGCGTGTTCTACGTCTCCAAGGACCGGGTCGATGCCACCGCGCTCAGCTATGACGATATCACCAAGCCCGAATGGAAGGGCCGCATCTGCACACGCGCCGGCGACCACGCCTACAACATAGGGCTGATCGCGCAGCGCATTGCCGAGCATGGGTTGGACGAGACCCGCACCTGGCTGACCGCCGTGCGCGACAACCTGGCCTATCCGCCGACCGGCGGCGACCGCGAGGGCGTCAAGAATATCCTGGCCGGCACGTGCGACCTGTCCATCACCAACACCTACTATATGGGCGCGATGCTCAACAACGAGGCCGAGCCGGAGCAGAAGGAATGGGCAGCCGCGGCGCGCATCATCTATCCCGACTTCGATGGCGAGGGCACGCAGGTCAACGTG
>CBIGSA010000069.1:0-13368 GCA_966192215.1 uncultured Devosia sp.
AGGCCAGGGATCGCTGGAGTGCGTCGCTTGGGGAAGTGACGCGATCCCTGGGGTCACTATCGGCAGCCGGGGCAGGCTGCCGCTATCCCGCCCGGTCCGGCCGGGGCCGAGGCATGGGGGCCGGACCAATCGTCGGTAACTCATGCATGGGGAGGCCGACAGACGGGGAAGACTGGAGCGCGGCAGCGGCAATTGCCTTGCCGCCGATGCACTGGAAACTGTCGCATTCGATCGCCTGGATCTGTTCGGCAATGACCTGCTGGCCGGCTGCCATGGCACGCGCCGAGGCGGCCTGGGCATCGGCGAAATCGACGCCGGGCTTGATCACCATATAGGCGACCGTCAGCCAGAAAACCGAACGAACGACCAGAAACATTGCTTCTTTCCAAGGCTTTGGCAGGACACTGCCCGCCCTGCACTACCCACACTAGGAGCGGCCTCTTAAGCGCGACTGGGACATTTCGATAAAATTTGAAGCAAATGCGCCCGATCGCGCCGCCGAGGGCAACGGCTTGTTTACGCTAACCCGAGAAAGGACCGCCCGAGAGCGCGCACAGGGCCTCGCACCACGCCTGATTTAAGCTCGCCTTTAGCTCTTGGGCTTCAGGGTGACGGCAACAAGACCTGAGCCATTCAGGCGTAGCTGGTGCCCAAGGCATCCATGACTGCTGGCGTCGTGATAGTGAGTAATGCGTATGCGTAGGCTGTTCTCTTTCGGCGCAAGCAAAGAGATGTCCCTGGCCGTTGCCGGCACCGGCCATCGGCCGGAAATGCTGCGCCGCAAGACCCTCGCCAACAATTCCCGCATCCTGATCCTGCTCAGTGCCCTGGCTATGCCCTTTGCCGTCTATGGGCTGGTGACAGGCGCGCTGTTCCCCTTCGCCGTTGCTGCGCTCGGCCTTGCCGGCGGCATGCTCACCCTGTCGCTGCATCAGCGCAGGTTGTTCGAGGAGGCCGCGGCCGGGCAGGTCTGCATCCTGCTGGCGCTGGGCTGCATCCTGACCCTGGCCGATCCGCGCCTGGGCGATGCCGGGCTGGCCATCGCAGTCATGGCGCCGATCCTGGCATCGCTTGTCGGCCGCAGGCAATTGCGCCGCCAGAGCTGGGCACTACTGGCCGGCGTCGTGGCGCTGGGCGTCACGGCCGCAGTGCTTGGCGGCCACGCCATTGCGGTCGAGCCCGGCGTGCTGATGGCGACGGCAATCGTTGCCTTCATGACCTGCGTCGGTCTCGTCGCGCATACGGCCAATCGCATCAATGCTGCCTACGAAGTCTATGACAAGGCGCAGATGACCGCCTATCGGCACCTGATCGAACACGTGCAGGATGGCGTGATCCGCTTTTCCAGCGATGGCGAAATCCTGCTCGCCTCGCGCTCGTCCGAGCAGCTTTTCGGCTGCCGGCGCTACGAGCTCGCGGGCGGCGGCCTGGGCGAGCGGCTGCATGTGCTGGACCGCCCGGCCTATCTCACCGCCTTTGCCGACGCCAATCAGGGCGGCAAGTCGCGGGTGATCGAGGTGCGGATGCGTCAGGACGACCCGCGCGCCATGACCAGCGTGCCCCGCTTCATCTGGGTCGAGATCAGCCTCTCCCCCGTGCAGGACGCGGACAATGTCGGTCCGCGGCACGAAGTGGTGGCGCTGTTCCGTGACATTACCAGCCGCAAGGACAACGAAATCGCTATGGCCGAGGCGCGCCGCGCGGCTGAGGAGGCATCGGAAACCAAGTCGCGGTTCCTCGCCACCATCGGTCACGAACTGCGTACGCCGCTCAACGCCGTGGTCGGCTTCTCGGAAATGATGACATCGGGCATTGGCGGCGAACTCTCGCCGACGCATCGCGAATATGCCGGCCTGATCCACCAGAGCGGCAAGCACCTGCTCGAAGTGGTGCGCATGCTGCTCGACATGTCCAAGATCGAGGCCGGCAAGTTCGAATTGCAGACCGAGGCCTTCATGATCGAAGACCTGGTCGAACCCTGCTTCAGCATGCTCGAGACCATGGCCGCCAAGCAGCAGGTGACGCTCGCCATCGATATCGTGCGTCCGCTGCCCATGCTGGTGGCCGATGAACGCGCCTGCCGGCAGATCCTGCTCAACCTCCTGTCCAATGCCATCAAGTTCAGCCATCCCGGTGGCCGCGTGACGGTGAGCCTCAAGCGCCAGGGCCAGAGCCTCAATATCTCGGTCAACGACCAGGGTGTCGGCATGGCCCCCGAAGCGCTGACCCGAATCGGGGAACCCTTCTTCCAGGTGCAGGACGGCCTGGCGCGCCGCTATGAAGGCACGGGGCTCGGCCTCTCCATCGTCAAGGGACTGGTGGACCTGCATGAGGGCACGTTGCGGGCCATGTCCGAAATCGGGGCGGGGACAACGGTGACTGTTTTGCTGCCTATAAACGGTCCGGCAATAAAGACCGAAGAAACTGCGTCGGTCACTCCTCTCCGCAAAGAGCCAGCCGCCGCTCCTGTTCATTCATGGCAAGACGAAAAAAGAAAAGCGCAATGACGGCAACCACCTTCTCCCGCCTGCCTCTGCTGGCGGGCACC
The DNA here is from genome assembly GCA_966192215.1 of uncultured Devosia sp. Lineage (GTDB taxonomy): Bacteria > Pseudomonadota > Alphaproteobacteria > Rhizobiales > Devosiaceae > Devosia. The sequence goes on from CBIGSA010000069.1 coordinate 2,549, forward strand.
GCCGTTGCGACCTCGCTGGGTCGCGTCGGGCTTTGGACCATGTCGCGCTATATGCGCGCGCCGCTGGCCTCGACGGGCATGCTGGCGCTGGTGACGCTGACCGCCCTGGCGGCGAGCAATGCCCTCTATTTCCAGACCGCGCGCCACCCAGCGCCCTTCTTTGCCCCGGCCATGGACGTGCCGGTGAGCGAATCACAGATTGCGCCCGAACCCATGCCGGCTTTGGTGCGCGAGACGGCGGTCGTAACGCCGGCCCCGGTGGCGCAGGAAACGACGGGCAGTGTCGCGGCTCCGGCCGCCGCACCGGTGATTCCCAATGCGCCCGTTGGCAACAAAGATGCCTTTGCCGTGCAGAAGAAGCTGACCGAGCTCGGCCTGTTCAACGGCACGGTGGATGGCTTCTACGGCCCGATGACCGCCAATGCGATTCGCGCCTTCGAGCAACGCAACGGCATGACGCCGACCGGGGCAATGACGCCTGATGTGATCGACGCCATCCTGCGCGCCGATGCTGCCGGGATGGTGCCGGTGGCCCAGGCCGCACCGCTGGTGCAGCAGGCCGTTGTGGTGCAGCCAGCGCCGCAGGTTCAGGCGCAGCCTACGCCGCAGCCCGACCGTGTCGTGGCGCGGCTGCCGGCGCTGTCGCCGGTGGACCAGGCGGTCGATACGATCGGCAATGCCGCGGCTCAGACCATCGATTCCATCGTGGCGGCGATCGATGACGGCCGAACGACCCCGGCAGCCCCCGCGGTGAAGCCCATTCCGGCGCTGCCGCTGGCGGCGGTGTCGCAGCAGCAGCAGATGCCCGCCCCGGTGCAGGTCGCCTCGCTCGAACCCGTGGCCCCGCCGCAGCCGGCAACGGCTGTGCAGTCGGCACCCGTGCCCGACCAGACGCTGGCGGCGCGCCCGAATGTGGCCCCGGCCAACAATGTGCAACTGGTCAGCCAGATTCAGGCGGGCCTTGCCAGCCTCGGATTCTATCACGGCTCGATCGATGGCCATCCGGGCGATGCCACGGCCAGGGCCATCCGCGAATTCGAGAACTTCCACAGCTACAAGCAAACCGGGCAGGTCAGCCCTGACCTGGTGGGCCTGTTGCGGCAGGCTGGCGCGGCGATCTAAGCTCCCGTCATGAACAGCATGACTCTCCGGCCCCTAGCATGAGGGCCCTTCGCAGCGACCTGTGGTGCGGGGTTTTCGTCCGGCGCCACAATGACCTGGGCAATATGTGCGTGGTGTCGCGCCGCGGCGACCCCATTGCCGGCCAGGTTTTCATCGAGGTCGATCACCTCGATGGCACCCGTTCGCTGTTCACGCCCGCCCCCATGGCCAGCCGACAGGATGATGCGAGCCTGGTCTTCCAGCGCCGCTTCCACCGTGTCGAACCGCCGAAGGTAACCGAACGCATTGCCCAGGAAGTGAAATTCGACCCCGACCTGTGGGTGCTGAGCCTCGACCTGCGCGGCGACGATCCGGGGATCGAGGTCGTCGGCTAGCTCGCGCGACGCGCGCCGATGCGGGCCAAAGCCTCGATGGCCTGGTCGACCACCGGATTGTGGGCGGGGGCCAGCGTATTAGCCGGGGCACGGCGGGGCGCGGGTTCGACGAAGGGCTTGTATTCGGGCTTGTTGAGTTCGAGCAGGTTCACCTCACCGCGCCAGGCGCTCATGAGATAGGCCATGGATTCGGGCGTCACATTGCCGAACAGCGTGGCGAAATCGGCCAGAGCGCGGGAGCGCTCGCTGTCGTGGCTGGTGGCGTGGATCAAGACCTTGAGCCCGTCATAGGCGGTACAGCCAAAGGCGCGCAGGATGACGAAGAGCGACGCGCCGGTGACGTCATGCGCGATCTGGCCGCAGCGGACTTCATCGAGCCCGGTGATCTGGGAAAGCAGGCGCGTGACTTCGGGGCGGCGATTCTCGGAGAAGAGCTTCATCAGCGCCTTGGTCAGTTCCTGATTGGCGACGGTGAGTTGCTCGATGGTCTTGCTGATCGGCGCCTTGGGCGTTTCGCGATGGGCAAAGGCCTGGATGACCTTGACGCGATCGATGTCGGAAAGATCGAAGAAGGCTGGCGCCAGGAGGGCCGCGTCGAAATCGGTACGCTTGGCCAGCGCCTCGGCGACCATGTGATCCATCTGCGCCGAACGGGCCAGAGCGCTGAGATAGGCGCCGCGCGGCACGATCGCGGTATTGGCGGCCAAGGCCCGATACACCTTGCGCGAATTCATCTTGAAGAGCTTGGCGAGCACGACATTGGAGAGGTCGGCCCGGGTGGCGATGGTGGCGGCGGCCGGCACGTCATAGCGGGAAATGATGTCGAGCATGGTGGGCTCGGAGAGTTCGGCAGCGCCGGCCAGGAACTGGTTGAGGTCTTCCCCGATATTGTCGACGACGAGCTGTTCGAGGACAGGGGAGAGCATTTCGGCACGACCCAGAATGGCGGCACCCTTGGCGCGGGCCTGCGGGCCGGCAATGGGGAAGAGCCGCCCGGCCAGGGCTTCAAACTGTTCCATTTCGGGAGCGGTCGGCTTGCCGCGCCGCGCATAGGCGTCGCAGGCCGCGATCAGCAAGGTATTCGTACGGTCGACGCCGCCTGTCTCGATGAGCAGTTGAAACGTCTCGTAGGGCTGAAAACCAAGCATATCTGAAGGACCGTCTATCCGGAATCGCATCACATTCGATGCGCCTTCACTCTTGCCGCCAATTCGTTAGCAGACTGTTAACCTTGACGATCTCTTAATACCGACACGCGAGGGGCGTCGCGCGACTGATTTGCAACGCGAAACCGTGGCCTCCAATGGGAATGGAGGAGCGAGCGAACTGGAGGACAGCTTGGGAAAGCTCGTCAAATTCGATCAGCGGACAAAAGCCGCAAATCCTGAGCGCAGCGTGCCCGGCAGCGCCCAGATCCTGATTTTCACCGGGGTGCGTTATGAGCGCGGGACGTCGCAGCCGCCGAACAAGAGGCTCGATCCTACGCGGCCGAAGCGCAAGCGTGGATAAGTATATTCGCCTGGCCGGCGCACTGGCCCTTGCCGTAGTGCTGGCCGGCTGCGTGGCGCGCCCCGTGGGGGACTTCGGCCGCGCCGCGCCGAGCTGGACCCATGACACGGCCATGCCGGCCACCGGCGATTTCATCGCCGCCAATCGCAACGAACCGGTTTCCAGCTTCAACAAGACCGATCAGGAAGACGAGATGCATGACCGCGTCTGGCGCTTCCTGGTGGCGGCCCATGCCAAGGACTGGCAATTCGACAGCGCCGTGGAACTGCAGCGCACCCGCATCGTGCGGCCGCGCGACGAGAGCTTCACCATCGAGCGCTACTACAACTGGCTCAAGACCACCGACTACCAATCCTCCCGCACGCGCTATGCGACGGTGGGCCGGCATATCACCGCCGATATCGATACGCTGCCGACGACCTTCGTGGCGATCTGCAAGGTGATCGAAATCGACCGGCAGCGCGCCATTGCCTATGACGGACTGCGGAGCCAGTTGCCGCCGCGCCTGGCCGAGGAAGTGGCGGCGCGCAAATACGAGAACGATGCCTTTATCGACTGGTTCGTGCGGGCGCTGAACTATCGCTATTCGAGCTATGATTTCGCGCTCGATAACCTGCTGGTCGAAACCCCGCACGAGCAGTCGCTGGCGGTGGACGAGGCCTTGCGGCGCATGGCGGTCTTCGTGAACCGCGCCAATCGCCGCGACTTCTGCGGTGCGCCAGGTGGCCAGCCGGGCGGCGGGGGTGGTATCGTGATACCGTCACGCTTCCAGAATGTGGGCGACACCGAAATCGTGCTGCCGAAATAGTGGAGAATGCCATGAAGGCGCCCGGCCGGGTGCGGATCGCGGTCCTGTTCGGGGGCCGCTCCGCCGAGCATGATGTTTCGGTCTTGTCGGCCACCAACGTGCTGCGCGCGCTGGACCCCGACAAATATGACATCGTGCCCATTTTCGTGACGCGGCAAGGGCAATGGCTGCTGAGCCAATTTGCCGATGGGACGGCCGCCATGCCGGAGCGCGGCACCGAAATCTGCCTGCTGCCGGGCGGGGAGGGACGGGCCATGGCGCTGCCGCCGGATGGCGCCGCCTATGCGCTGGAGCCGATCGATATCGTCTTCCCGGTGCTGCATGGCCTATGGGGCGAGGATGGCTCGGTGCAGGGGCTGGCTTCGGTGGCGCGCGTGCCGCTGGTCGGCTGCGGCATCGTGGGATCGGCCAATGCACTGGACAAGGATCTCGCCAAGCGCCTGCTGAACGAGGCGGGCATTCCCGCCGCGCGGTCGGTGACCATCACGCCGGAGGCGGTGCCCGATTTCACCGCCCTGGTCGCACGACTGGGCCTGCCCGTGTTCATCAAGCCGGCGCGGCAGGGTTCGTCGGTGGGCGTGAGCAAGGTGTCGTCCGAAGGCGATTATGAGCGGGCGCTCTCGGAAGGCTTCCGCCACGATGGCAAGCTGCTGGCCGAGAGCTTCATTGCCGGGCGGGAAGTGGAATGCGCCGTGCTGGAGGACAGGCATGGTGGCCTGTTCGTATCGCGCATGGGCGAGATCGTGCCCGCCGAAAGTCATGGCTTTTATACTTATGAAGCCAAATATATCGACGCCGATGGCGCGGCGCTGGTCGTGCCGGCCGTGCTGCCCGAAGCGGTGGAAGCCGAAATGCAGGCCATGGCCGCCAGGGCCTTCCGCGCGCTGGGTTGTGACGGCATGGCGCGGGTGGATTTCTTCGTGACCGAGGACCTGAAATTCCTCGTCAACGAGCTCAACACCATTCCCGGCTTCACCGATATCAGCATGTATTCCAAAGTGATGGGTGCCAGCGGCGTCAGCTATGGCGAGATCATCAACCGGTTGGTGGAGCACGGGCTGGCGCGGGGCGGCTGACGGCACCTGCATAATCTGCCCGGATGGCGGCAATTGCTGCCGATGTGACTGCCCCGATTAACGGCGAAACGCTGCCGCAGCCCCGCAATGGCGGGTGTTCTACAGTGCGGCAATGGCATGGCAATTGCTTGGTGACCTTCGATGTCCCGGCAATGCGGGAATACGAGAATGGGCAGGCAAGATGCAGATCACGGCTTCCACCTTTACCGACCCGGCCATGCGTGAAGGCCTGCAGCGATATTATGAGGACAAGAAGGCCGACCTCTATGAGGCGTGGAAGGCACGGGAAGACACCGACCTACCCAAGGAAGTGAGGGTCAGAACCGGCGAGGGGCAGTTCGAGACCGCCACGCTCATCCCCATCTCGGCGGAAAAGATGATTGGCGCCCTTGTCGATTTCGACCGGTGGCTCGAATTTCAGGCGGAGTCTTTCACCAACCCCATGCATCGCCTCGAACGTCCTGAAGTGAAAGCCCGGGTCCAGCCGGATGGGCTTGATGCCTGGCATCAGCAATGGCAGGCCAACATGAATGACATCAGGAGCTTTCTGCTGAGCCTGCAGGAAGCCGAATAGGCCCGGCGATGTCGTGATACCGTCACGCTTCCGGAATATCGGCGCCTCCGGGACCGTGCCGCTGAAACAGGCGACAAAAATGGGGGTGGGCGTGGAGAGAGCAGCGAGGACCGGTACGGCCGGCGAGGTGTTTATCGCCTTCCTCAGGCTCGGCTTGACCTCGTTTGGCGGACCCATCGCGCATCTGGGCTATTTCCGCGATGAAATCGTGGTGCGGCGGCGCTGGATGGGCGAGGCCGAATATGCCGACCTCGTGGCTTTGTGCCAGTTTCTGCCGGGGCCGGCTTCGAGCCAGGTCGGTTTCGCGCTGGGCCTTTATCGGGCCGGGCCGCTGGGGGCGCTTGCTGCCTGGGCTGCCTTCACCCTGCCTTCGGCCCTGCTGCTGCTGGCCTTCGCGCTGGGCGCCGCCTTGCTGGAAGGGCCGGTGGCCCAGGGCGTGCTGCATGGATTGAAGCTGGTGGCTGTCGCCGTGGTGGCGCAGGCGGTGTGGGGCATGGCGCGGAGCCTGACTCCGGACCGGCAACGCGCGGCGATTGCCGTGGCCGCGGTGGCGGTGACGATGCTGCTGGCCGGATCGCTGGGGCAGGTGGCGGCCATCCTGCTCGGGGCGCTGGCCGGGCTGGCCTTTTGTCGTGATGGCGCGACGCCGGGCGCGACCGACATGCGGTTTCCGGTGAGCCGGGCGGTGGGCATGGCGAGCCTCGTGCTGTTTGCGCTGCTGCTCGTGGGGCTGCCGGTGCTGGCTTCGGCCATCAATGCGCATGGGCTTGACCTGTTTGATGCCTTCTATCGCGCCGGCGCGCTGGTCTTCGGTGGCGGGCATGTCGTGCTGCCGCTGCTGGAAGCCGAAACGGTAGCCAGTGGCTGGGTGAGCCGGGATGCCTTTCTGGCCGGTTATGGCGCCGCGCAGGCCATGCCCGGCCCGCTCTTCACCTTTGCCGCCTATCTCGGCGCGGCGGGCACCACGGCGCCGAACGGCATTGCCGGTGCGGTGATTGCGCTGGTGGCAATCTTCCTGCCGGGTTTCCTGTTGCTGGTAGGCGCCTTGCCCTTCTGGGATGCGCTGCGGCGCCTGAAGCTGGCCCAGGCCGGCATGCGCGGGGCCAATGCCGCCGTGGTCGGCATTCTCGGCGCGGCACTCTACGACCCGGTCTGGACCAGCACGGTGCTGGCGCCGCTGGACTTCGTGCTGGCGCTGGCGGGCTTCGTGGCGCTGGTCGCCTGGAAGGCGCCGCCCTGGACGGTGGTGCTGGCACTCGGCGTGGCCGGCGGGATCATCGGGGCGGCGGGTTAGGCCGCGGAACGCTGTCAGACCCCGGCGCTGCGCCGGCGCTTCGGGGTCCAGATGCCGGCGGCATAATCGACCACCGCGCGCATATCCATGAGCATGCCGCGACCCTCGCCAAGGGCGCCGGCAACGGCCAGGCCGAGCCGCATGGCGGCGGTGCCGATGGGCAGGAAATGCTCGCTGTCCATGAGGGGCGGGACCTCGAACGAGACCCATTGCCTGATACCATCCACCATGATCGGCGCGCCTTCATGCACCAGCGGCCGATTGGGCCAGGCGAATTGCTCGGCCAGGTGCAAGGCGGTGCATTTGTCGAAGTCCACGCCCAGCAGCAGGACCCTGGCATCGCGCTCGTAAAGCGCCCCCAGCGGGGAGGCCATGCCCAAAGGCGAGGTCAGCTCGTGTTGCCCGGTAATGTCGGCGGCGAGTGGCCCCGATGCGGCGAAGGAGGTGGACGGGTGATTGCTGCGCAGCACACCGGGCCAGCTGCGGAACAGCTCGGCCATGCGGCCCATGCCGCGGGTCGGGGTGAAGCGTGCATCATAGGCCGGCATGGTCTGGCGGATCGTCTCGAGCCAGGCCTGCGGCACGGGCGGCGCTTCCCAGTTTGCCGGATCGGTCAGATCGGGGGAATGCGCCGGCATGACCAGCGTGCCCTCGGGGCCCAAGGCATCCAGCAGGGCCTGGATGACGGCGACGGGGCCGCCATTGACCCAGCCCAGCGCGGCCAGCGAGGAATGAACGAGCAGCAGGTCGCCCGGCTTGACACCCAGCGCCAGCAGATCATCGCGGAGGCGATCCGCGGTAATCGGCCGTTCAGTTCGCGCGATCTGTTCGCCTTCACTCATGCGCGGTACCACCCAACTTGCGGCGCCAGTTTGGGTTTTTTATGCCGATGACACAAGACGGGCATTGCCGCAGGTGGCGACTAGTTCCGCGTGCCGCATTCCACTTCGGAGAGCTCCTGCTCGAAGCGGGTGCGCATGGCCTGGTGGGGCGGGGCAAGGCGGACCAGGATGAGCAGTTCATCGCTGGCGGATTCGACTACCAGCAGGCCCTCGGCGATGTCGAGCTGCTGCTGGGCCAGCAGGCGCGTCTGGGCGGCATTGAAAATGCCCAGTTCCAGCGTCTTGCCAATGCCATCCCTGTTCGTTGTGGAATAGGTGACGATGCCGGACGGATTGAACAGGGCCACCGACCAGAAAGCATCGGGCAGAACGCCGCTGACATAGGCGGGGCCATTGGCCAGGTCGACGCGGCAGAGACCATAGCTGAGGCTCGGATCGAGCCCCAGCGGGTTGGGCTCGCCCGCCACGACCCGGGGCAGAATGACCATGCGATTGTCGGCATCGAGATCGGCCACGCGGCTCCAGAGCGACTGCTCGGCCAGAGCCGGCAGCGTGAGGATGACCACGATATGGATGATGCCGCCCAGCACGACGCCGCCCAGCAGCCAGAGCAGGAAGCGGGTCATGCGCACGCCCCCCTGATGATGGAGGGCATGGAGGCATCGCTGGAAAAGCCGGAAAAGGCGGCAGTGTCGTAAAGCGTCAGCACCAGCGTGAACGGGCCTTCGCCGGTCAGCTCCAGCCAGTTGAGCGGCAGCAGGCGCGTGCCGACATTGATGACGATGGATCCGTCATCGGCGCGGGCAATGGCGGAGCTGCGCATGGCGGGCGCCACATCGGGCGCGGCGACATTGATGCCGGCCTCGTCGAGCGCTACCAGCGTCCAGAAGGTGGCAAGCGGGGTCCTGCCATCGATGCGATAGGCGCAGTCCCGCGTCAGCGGCTGGCCGTCGCTGTCAGTCGTGGCGGTGAATTGCAGCCCCTCGGACTGACCCAGCTCGAAAGCGGCGGTGCGCGCCAGATGCCCGCGCGTATAGGGATTGGGCGCATTGGCACCGACATCGGGCCAGGCATGCCAGGGCCCGACCTGTGCCACGCCGAACAGGCGTCCGTCGGTGAGCGCGTAATAGCTGAGCCCGAAGCCGACACCCAGCGCCACCGCAATCATCATGAGAAGATAGAGAACGAAGCGCACGGTTCAGCGGCTCGGAAATGCTGGAATCGGCATGGATGGCGGAACCTGCGCGGAAAGGCTGGAGCGGTTGTAGCAAGGGGGGAGGGGCGGCGGAAGGCGTTATTGGCTTCGTCAAGCCGCTTCAGTATCGGTCGGTTTGCCGGCATGCAGCGAAATGCCAAGGGCCTTAAGGACGCCCAGCAAGGTAGACAATCGCGGGTCTCCATCCTGACTGAGTGCGCGGTAGAGCGCCTCCCTCGTCACGCCGGCATCCTTGGCGACCTGTGTCATGCCACGGGCGCGTGCAACAATACCGAGGGCGTGGGCAATATAGGCCGCATCACCGCTCTCGAAGGCATCGGTGACCAAATCAGCCTGAGACTCTGCGTCGGTAATGAACTCCGCCGCATCAAATGGAATGGTTTGGATCGCCATCACAGCTCCTTCGCTATGGCTATCGCGGCTGCGATGTCGCGTTTCTGGCTCGACTTGTCGCCGCCGCAAAGCAGGATGACGAGCACGGCGCCGCGCTGCACAAAATAGACCCGGTAGCCCGGGCCATGATCGATGCGCAACTCGCCAATTCCGCTGAAATACTTCACATCACCCAACAACCCGGCTTCAAGCCGCGCGATGCGCTTAGCAATTTTCTTCGCCGCAACTGTGTCCCGCAGACCCTTGTGCCACTCGCTGAACGAAACGGTCTGTCGGACTTCGATCATTTGTAACTTATAAGTTACGACGGAGTGATGCGCAAGAGCCGATACTACAGTGGAGCGTGCCCTGACTGTACCGGCACGCTTGCCTGATGCCCCGTCGGTGCGGCGGTCTCCAGCGTCGCTGCGAAGCGACCGGCCAGGTCGATCAGCTTGCGCGCGGCGGCAGGGGTGAGGCTGGGGGGGCGTTCGATGATCTCTTCTGCGAGCGCATCGGGATCGGTATCGGCCACTACCGTCGGCTCCGGCACAAAATCGACACCAAAGACCGGCAGGATTTCGATATTGGTATGGGCATAGGCCATGAATTTCTGCCAGGCCATGGCCGGCAGGCTGCCGCCGGTGAGATTGTTGGTGGCGTGGTAGTCATCATTGCCCATCCACACCGCGGCCACGTAATTGCCGGTAAAACCACAGAACCAGGCATCGCGATAGGAAGAGGTGGTGCCGGACTTGCCGAGCACGGGCACGCCCTCGATGCGGGCGCGGGTGCCGGTGCCGCCGGTAACGACGCCGCGCAGCATCGAATTCATATTGGCCACGGTGGTTTCGCTCAACACGCGCTCGCGCGGCGCATCGGGATCGGCCTCATAGACCAGCTCGCCATTGAGCGTGGTCATGCGGGTAATGCCATAGGCCGGGGTCTTGTAGCCATGATTGGCCAGCACGGCATAGGACGAGGTCATATCCAGCACCGACACCGAAGCGACGCCCAGCGCCAGCGAGCGGGTGACCGGGTAGTCGGCCTGCAGGCCCATGCGGTGGCTGAGCGCCGCGATCGGCTCGCGGCCGGTCTTAATGGACAGCGTGACAGGGACGGTGTTGAGGGACTGCGCGAAGGCGCTGGCCAGGGTGACAGTGCCCTTGTAATTGCGGCCGTAATTGACCGGGCACCAGTCCCCGATGCAGACCGGCCGGTCGGTGATGAGGTCCTGCGGGGTAAGGCCCAGCTGCTCGAAGGCCTCGGAATAGACGAAGATCTTGTAGGCTGAACCGGGCTGCCGGGTGGAGACGATGGCGCGGTTGAACTGGCTCTTGGCATAGTCGGTGCCGCCCACCATGGCGCGGATGGCGCCCTGGGTATCGGTAACGACCATGGCCGCCTGGCTCACATCATACTGCTCGCCCTGTTCGCGCACCGTGGAGACGATGGCCTCTTCCGCATATTTCTGCAGGGTGGTGTCGATCGTGGTGCGCACCACGAAATTATTGGTGGCCTGGGCGCTGGTTTCGATCAGCGTCTTGGACTGTTCGAAGGCCCAATCGAGGAAATAATTGGGCGAGTTGGCATCTTCCGCCCGGCTTACCGGCGTGGCTGGATGACGGCGGGC
>CBIGSA010000070.1:0-13323 GCA_966192215.1 uncultured Devosia sp.
TCCACCGCGCAATTGTCCGGCATGCCGAACCAGCCATTGGCCGTGGTGTCGGTCGAGAAGGTGGCGCCGACTTCGGCGATTGCCGGGTCGCCGCATTTGAGCAGGATTTCCCAATTGCCCGAGGTGGCGGCGAAATCGCCACCGGCTTCGGTAATCTCGATGATATGGCCGAAGGCATTCTCGGCGGTGGGGTTTGCGGCATCCACCTGTTCGGCCGTGCGGCGGGAATTATTGGTCAGCATCACATAGACCTTGCCGTTCACTCCGTTGGGCTGGATGTCTTCGGGGCGGTCCATCTTGGTGGCGCCGAGCAGGTCGGCGGCGCGGCGGGTCTCGATGACCACGTCGGCCTGCGAGGCAAAGCCATTCTCGGCGGTCAGCGGGCCCTGGCCCTGTACCAGCGGCAGCCATTCCATGGAGCCGTCCTCGGCGAATTTGGCGACGTAGAGCGTGCCCTCGTCGAGCAGGTCCATATTGGCGGCGCGGTCGTCGGGATTGTAGGAGCCCGACGTGACGAACTTGTAGACATAGTCGAAGCGTTCGTCGTCCCCGAGATAGAAGACGACTCGACCGTCCTTGTTGACGATGGATTCGGCGCCTTCATGCTTGAAACGGCCCAGGGCGGTGCGCTTTTTGGGCACCGAATTGGGGTCCATCACATCCACCTCGACAATATAGCCGAAGCGGTTGGGCTCGTTGGGCTCCTTGGAGACGTCGAAGCGGTCGTAGAAATTGGCCCATTCATACGAGCCTTCCGGGATGCCAAGGCGGTCATAGTTGGCCGCTTCAGGATGGTCGGCCGGCAGTTCACCGGCGAAATAGCCATGGATATTCTCCTCGGCCATGATGTAGGTGCCCCAGGGCGTGACCCCGCCGGCGCAATTGTTGATGGTGCCGAATACCTTGGTGCCGGAGGGATCGGCATTGGTCTTGAGGCGCGCATGGCCGGCGGCCGGGCCGCTCAGGGCCATTTCGGTATTGACGGTGATGCGGCGGTTGAGCGCGCCATCCTTGACCACGGCCCATTTGCCGTCGGTCTTGACGATTTCGACAATGGTGCCGCCATGGGCGGCCAGCTCGATATCGACCTGCTCCTTGCTGAGCGGGTTGAGCGTCATCTCGCCCTCGGCCAGTGTCACGATGCCGGGGAACATCAGGTGCGGATTGGTATATTCGTGGTTCACCACCAGCAGGCCATGCTCGGACGAACCGTCGAGCGGAATATAGCCGACATAGTCGTTGTTGTAGCCGAACTGGCGCTCCTGGGCCGCGGCGGTCTGGGCGGTCGGATCGAATTCGGGTGCGTCGGGGAACAGGCCATCGCCCCAGCGCAACAGGATGTCCGCATCGTAGCCCTCGGCGACATGATGGGTTTCGTCGATGCCGGCTTCCACCTCGGTGAACGAGAAGGCCGAACCGCCTTCCTGGGCGCGGGCATCGCGGGCGCTGAGCAGAGCCAGCGGGCTCACAGTGGCGGCAATGGCTGATACGGCCAGCGAGCCCTGCAGGAACCCGCGGCGCGAGAAGCGCGCGCTGATCAGTTCGCCCATTGTGGGATTGTCGGTGGCATTGCGCGGCTCGGCATCGGCCGCTTCGAGCTGGGAGGTCTTGAACAAGCGGGATTGATCAGTCATCTGGATTGCCCCTTCAACAGCAATTGGAACGGTTCCAGTCTAGGCAGGGGCGATGACGGCGCGATGACGCGGATTGTTGGCAAGTTTGCCAAAGGGGCTAAATTGGCGGCGAAGGAGAACCACCATGGCCACGATGAATGTTTCCCTGCCCGACAAGATGAAGCAATGGGTGGAAGAGCAGGTGCAGACCGGGCGCTACGGCAATGCCAGCGACTATGTCCGCGACCTGGTGCGCCGGGATCAGGAACGATCTGAGGCGCGGGAGAAGCTGCAGCAGATGGTGGACGAGGCTTTGGCCAGCGGCGTCAACGAGCGAACTCCCGAGGAACTGCTTGAGCAGGCGATGTCGCGGGCGATCGCTGCCGTCGAAGCCAGAAAAACTGCTTAGCAATGATGGGCGGACCACCAGCGAGGCCGAATACGACCTGCAATTCATCGCCGAACAAGGCGTGGTCCAGTTTGGGCCACGGGTATCGCGAGCCTATATCGGGCGCCTGATCGAAATGTTCGGGACGATTGCGGAACATCCCCAGGTGGGATCTGAGCGACTCGCGTAGAGCGGTTCGGTTCGCCTCATGCCCTGCGGCTCGCACAACATCCTCTATATCGTCGAAAACGAGGATGTGATCATTCTCCGTGTCCTGCATGAGCTGCAAAACTGGTTCGATCTCCTCTAACGCACCCTTTGCACCGACCGCCAAACCGCCTATATCTTGGCTGCTGCCCGGTGCGTGAGGATACCATATCCCCGGGGCCTTAATCGATCTTAAGGGAGCTGTCCCTGACCGGACCCGTGGGTTCGGACACACGGCGCCCACCTACGTGAGTAGGTTCCCGGGATCGATTATCCCACGGCCAGGGTGGCACTTGATTTTTCCGGGCAGGCAAAAGCGCATATGGTTGACGAAGCGATCGAGGAAGCCAAGGCGGCGCTGCGGATCAGGGCCCGGGCGGCGCGCGCATCGCTCGATCACGAGGAACGCGCTGAAGCGGCCAAGGCCGCTGCCCGCCATTTCTTCGATGGCATTGCGCTCCAGGCCAGCGACGTGGTCGCCGCCTATTGGCGCATCCGCGACGAACTCGATTGCCAGCCCATCCTGGTCAAGCTGATGGACAGCAACCAGACCGTGGTCCTGCCGGTGGTGCTCGGTCCGGAGCAGCCGCTCGACCTGCGCGTCTGGGAACAGGGCGCCTCGCTCTATGAATCGGGCTTCGGCACGCTGGCGCCGTCCGAACTGGCGCCCAAGGCAGAGCCCGATATCGTCATCATGCCGCTGCTCGGCTTCGATGGCAGGGGCACGCGGCTGGGCTATGGCGGCGGCTATTATGACCGCACGCTGGCTGCCATGGCCAAGAAGCCCAGGCTGATCGGCCTGGCCTTCGCCGCCCAGGAACTCGATCGCATTCCGCGCGAGACGCATGACGTGCCACTCGACGCCATCGTCACCGAAGCCGGTGTGCGCCATTTCGGCGCCGACGCATGAGGTTTCTGTTTCTGGGCGATGTCATGGGTCGCGCCGGGCGCGACGCCGTCACCGAGCGGCTTCCCGGGCTCATCGAGCGCTATCGTTTCGATTTCGTGGTCGCCAACGGCGAGAATGCCAGCCATGGCAAGGGGCTGACCGAGTCGCATTTCAACGGGTTGCGCAATGCCGGCGCCGATATCGTGACCCTGGGCGACCATGCCTTCGACCAGCGCGAGGCGCTGACCTATATCGAGCGTGAAACCACGCTGATCCGGCCGATCAACATGCCGCCGGGCACGCCGGGCCGCGGCGCCATGTTCGTCGAAGGACGCAATGGCCATCGCGTGCTGGTAGTCAATGCCTTGGGGCGGGTCTTCATGCCGCCGGTGGATGACCCGTTCCGGGCGGTCGAGGCGGCGGTTGCGGCCTGTCCACTGGGCGAGCAGGCCGATGCGATCATTGTCGATTTCCATACCGAGGCGACCTCGGAAATCCAGGCCATGGGCGTGTTTCTCGATGGGCGGGTGAGCCTGGTCGTCGGCACGCATACCCATATCCCGACCGCCGACCATCGCGTGCTGCGCGGTGGCACCGCGCTGATGGCCGATGCCGGCATGTGCGGGGATTTCGATTCCATCATCGGCACCGAAAGCGATGAGCCGCTCAATCGGTTCCTCACCGGCATTCCCAACGGTCGCTTCACGCCGGCCGAAGGCGAGGCGACGCTGTGCGGCGTGGCCGTTGAAACCGATCCCCTGACTGGCCTGGCACGCTTCGTGGCACCTTTGCGTGTGGGCGGCACTCTCAGCCAGGCGCTGCCCGATTTTCCCCAGGCCTGAGGCATTTGCGGATTCCTGCTTGCCGGGATAGGCAAATTACGATCCGATCGGCTTGTTGCGCTTGGGGCGCATGTCGATTGGCTGGCAGGCGAAATGGAAAGGGCCCCGGACGCGGCAGGGAGTGCCGTCAGTCGTCCACGCTTGCAGGAGTGGGGTCATGCTCGATCCGGTCATCAACTTTCTCAACGACATTTTCTGGGGCTATGTCCTCATCTATGGGCTGCTTGCGGTGGGCCTGTTCTTCACCGTGCGGCTGGGTTTCATCCAGTTCGTCAATTTCGGCGAAATGTTTCGAGCGGTGCTTGGCGCGAAGCAGAACGACAGCGCAGGCATCACGCCCTTTCAGGCGCTCTGTACATCGCTGGCGTCCCGCGTGGGCACGGGCAACCTGGCGGGTGTCGCAGTGGCACTCTACCTGGGCGGTCCGGGGGCAATCTTCTGGATGTGGATGGTGGCGCTGGTCGGCATGGCGACGGCCTATTCGGAATCGACCCTGGCCCAACTCTACAAGACCAAGAATGAGAACGGCGAATATCGCGGGGGACCGGCCTTCTACATCGCGCGCGGGCTTGGGGCTCCCTGGGCGGGCGCCGTCTTTTCAGTCTGCCTGATCCTGGCTTTCGGGCTGGTGTTCAATGCGGTGCAAGCCAATTCGATCGCCGATGCAATGCAGGGCGCCTTCGGGCTCGACAAGATCTGGGTCGGCGTGGCCCTGGCCGTGCTGACCGGGCTGGTCATCTTTGGCGGCATCAAGCAGATCGCCCGGGTGGCCGAGATCACCGTACCGTTCATGGCCGTGGTCTATCTGCTGGTGGCACTCTATGTGATCGTGGTCAATATCGGCGCGGTGCCTGGTGTATTCGGGCAGATATTGCAGGGTGCCTTCGGGCTGGATGCTGCTGGCGGCGGCATTGCCGGTGCGTTGCTCAATGGCGTCAAGCGCGGGCTTTTTTCCAACGAAGCGGGCATGGGTTCGGCGCCCAATATTGCGGCCGTGGCCACGCCCGATCCGCACCACCCGTCCTCGCAGGGCTTCGTGCAGGCGCTGGGCGTGTTCATCGACACCATTCTCATCTGCACGGCGACGGCATTGATGATCCTGCTGTCCGGTGTGATGACGCCGGGCAGCGACCTCACCGGAACGCCGCTGACCCAGGCGGCGATGACAGTGCATATCGGGGGAGCGGGGCAATATTTCATTGCCATCGCCATTCTGTTCTTCGCCTTCACCTCGATCATCGGCAACTATTCATACGCCGAGAACGCCATGACCTTCCTGAAGGTTGGCTCAATGCCGGGGCTGACCGTGCTGCGGCTCGGTGTGCTCGCAATGGTCGTCTGGGGCGCCTATGAAAGCGTTGCGACTGTGTTCAACGCGGCAGACGCGTCCATGGGACTGATGGCGACGGTGAACCTTATCGCTATCGTGCTGCTCTCGGGGACGGTGGCCAAACTGACCCGCGACTATCGCGCGCAGCGCCGGGCGGGCAAGGAACCGCTGTTCCATGCGGCGGACTATCCCGAACTCAGCGGAAAG
Organism: uncultured Devosia sp.; assembly: GCA_966192215.1. Taxonomy (GTDB): domain Bacteria; phylum Pseudomonadota; class Alphaproteobacteria; order Rhizobiales; family Devosiaceae; genus Devosia. Next base: position 5,477 of record CBIGSA010000070.1, read on the forward strand.
ATCGACCAGACCATCTGGAACCGGCACGATCCGGGCTGACGGATCAGGAACAATCGGCGCCCGTCCCGCTTGATTGTCGGGCGGGCGCTTTATTTTTGCCGTCCCTCCCCCTATAAGCACCGGCGAAATCCAGAATTGCATATCCGAGGTTTGCCATGGCTGGCCATTCCCACGCCAAAAATATCATGCACCGCAAAGGCAAGTCCGATGCGGCGCGCTCCAAGGTCTTCTCCAAGCTGGCGCGTGAAATCACCGTCGCCGCCAAGCTGGGCATGCCCGATCCGGCCTTCAATGCGCGCCTGCGCCTGGCCGTCACCAATGCCCGCGCCCAGTCCATGCCCAAGGACAATATTGATCGCGCGATCAAGAAGGCCATGGGCAATGACGGCGAGAACTACGACGAAATCCGCTACGAAGGCTATGGCCCCGGTGGCGTGGCCATCATCGTCGAGACGCTGACCGACAATCGCAACCGCACCGCCTCGAACGTTCGCTCCTACTTCTCCAAGAATGGCGGCGCGATGGGCGAAACCAATTCGGTCGGCTTCATGTTCGACAAGGTCGGCGAGATCACCTATCCGCTGAGCGCCGGTTCGGAAGACGCCGTCATGGAAGCCGCCATCGAGGCTGGCGCCGACGATGTCGAGAGCGACGAGGAAGGCCACTACATCACCACCACTTTCGAGAACATGGTGGATGTGGCGGCGGCGCTGGAAAAGGTGCTGGGCGAAGCTGAATCGGTCAAGGCGATCTGGAAGCCGCAGACCAATACGACCATCGACGCCGAAAAGGGCGCCACGCTGATGAAGCTGATCTCCATCCTCGAGGAAGATGACGACGTGCAGAACGTCTATTCGAATTTCGAGATGAGCGACGAAGACGCGGCCAAGCTCGAAGCCTGATCGTAGCCTGGTTCGATCATTGAGGGCGGTGTCGCAAGGCGCCGCCCTTTTTCATGCGCTGTGCTTTAGATCGATAAACGGGTGGTCGTCCACATGCACCACGGTCACACGATTGCGGCCGGTCTGCTTGGCGCCGTAGAGGCGCTGGTCGGCGATGCGGAACAGTTCGGAAAAGCTGGCGGGCCCTTCAAAGGCCACGCCGCCGATGCTGACCGACAGTGAGCGCTGCCGGCCATCGGGGGCGAAGACCGCCAGGTTGACCGAGCGGCGGATACGTTCGGCGACCGCCTCGGCGCCATGCTGGTCGACATTGGGCAGATAGACGCCGAATTCCTCGCCGCCCATGCGGCCCACCAGGTCTCCGGCCCGCAATATGGTGCGGATGGAACGGGCAATGATGGTCAGGGCCTCGTCGCCGGCATCGTGGCCGAACAGGTCGTTGATCGCCTTGAAGTTGTCCGCATCGATCATCAGCAGGGCGCCGCTGGCGCTGCCGGCCCGCTCATTCAGCAGCATGCTCACCTTGCTGGTAAAGGCACCGCGATTGAGGCAGGCGGTGAGGCTGTCGGTGCGGGCGACCAGACCCAGCCGAAGGTTGGTGATGGCCAGGCCGCGGACCCGCATGCTCATATAGAAGAAAAGAGGCAGGCCCAGCAGGATGGGTAATACGATGGCGCTGACAATCGAGCGCCGCAGTGCCTCCGCCCCCAGGTCGCCGAAGGTCACGGCGTTGAATGCCACTGAGACCAGCACGCAGGCCATGGTGCCGAACAGGGTCCAGCGACCGACGCTGGACCAGCTTTGCAGGGTGGTCAAAGTCTTGGACGGCATCATGGCAATTCTCTTGGCTCAAATGGCTCGTGGCGGCGGGCAAGACGTCAGATGGGCAATATCTCCACGGGTCAGGCGGCCTGCATCATGGCGACACGGTCGCGACCCAAATTCTTGGCTTCGTAGAGGTGCCGGTCGGCCAGGCGGTAGAGTTCGCTGAATGGCGCCTGTCCGGCATAGGTGGCGCCGCCTATGCTGACCGATAGCGGGCATTGTGTTCCACCGGGGGCAAAGGCAATGGCGGCCACCGAAGCGCGGATGCACTCGGCCACATTGTCGGCAATGGCCAGGTCGGCCTCGGGGAGGAAGACGCCGAACTCCTCACCGCCCAGCCGGCCCACCAGGTCGCGGTCGCGTACCGCCTTGCGGATAGCGCTGGCAATCAGCTGCAGGGCTTCGTCGCCGGTTTCATGGCCGAAACGGTCATTGACGCTCTTGAAGTCGTCCGCATCGACAATCAACAGGGCGCCGTTGCCGCGTGGCGCTCGGCGGGCGAGGTGGCTGCTGACCGCGCCGGTAAAGGCGCCGCGGTTGAGACAGGCCGTGAGCCAGTCGGTCGTGGCCATATGCTCGAGCTGGTCATTGGCATGGCGCAACTGCTCGTGTTTGAGCAGCAGGAACCAGGTCATCGGCCCGCCCAGGGCAAGTGGCATGATGATGGAGACGACAAGACCCTGTACGTTCACGCCCGCCGAATAGGTTTCCATGATGATATTGGTGAAGATCACCGACAGCGCCACGGAGATGAGCGTGATGGCCCCGGTTCGGCGATTGATGCGCAGCCACGCTCGCCTCGGAAGGGTCCGTCGAAGTCCTGTCATACTGTTGCCCCTGCATTCCCGTGAGCGAAACTAGGGGCGCGGCTTGAAGATGGTGTTTGTAGGTTGGATAGGATTTTATCGATCACCGGTTTTCCACCGGCTTTTGTTGCCTATTTGTTCACATTGGGCTTGGTAGGCTGACGGCGCATCATTAAGGATGGGCGCATGAGTGCTGCTACCCGAATCATCGGAATCGATCCCGGCCTGCGCCGCTGCGGCTGGGGAATCATCGAGACGCTGGGCAACCGGCTGACCTTCGTGGCGGCCGGCACGGTGACGCCTGATGTCGACGGGTCGCTGGCGGAGCGCCTCTCCATCCTCTTTGCCGGGTTGGGCGAGGTGCTTGATCGTTTCGCGCCAGACGAGGCGGCGGTGGAAGAGACCTTCGTCAATGCCGGCGCCCGCTCGGCGCTGATCCTGGGCCAAGCGCGCGGCGTGGCGCTGCTCACCCCGGCGGCGCGTGGCCTGCCGGTCAGCGAATATGCCGCCAACCTGGTCAAGAAATCGGTGGTCGGCACCGGTCATGCCGACAAGGGACAGATCCAGCTGATGGTCAAGACATTGCTGCCTGCGGCCGATTTCAAAGGGGCGGACGCCGCCGACGCCCTGGCCATCGCCATCTGCCATGCCCATCACCGTGTCGCCAGCCAGCGACTGAGGGCGCTGGCATGATCGGCAAGCTCAAGGGGCTGGTGGACGGTTTCGGCGACGACTACGTGCTGATCGATTGCGGCGGGGTCTGCTATGAAGCCTATTGTTCGGCCCGCACCCTGCAGGCCTTGCCCCGAGTGGGTGAGGCCGCAGTGGTCTTTATCGAAACCATTGTCCGGGAGGACATGATCCGGCTTTACGGCTTTGCCAGCGAGGCGGAGAAGGGCTGGTTCAATCTGTTGATGACAGTGCAGGGCGTGGGTGCGCGTGTTGCGCTGTCCATCCTGTCGGCTCTGTCGACGGCCGAGCTCGCCAGCGCCGTGGCTTTGCAGGACAAGGCGATGATCGGTCGCGCCAATGGCGTGGGCCCCAAGCTTGCGGTACGGCTGGTCACCGAACTCAAGGGCAAGACCCCGACCGGTCCGGGCATCGATGCCGGCACGCTTGGCCTGCAGGCCGCCCTGGGCGAAGGCGTTGCCCCCTCGGCTATTGCGGATGCCGTCTCGGCGCTCACCAATCTTGGCTATTCAAGCGCCCAGGCCTCATCGGCGCTGGCCCGCATCGTGGCCCGCGAGGGCGAGGGCGTGCCGACGGAAAAATTGATCCGACTTGGGCTGCGGGAATTGAGCGCCTAGAGCGGTGGCGTCAAAGCGGCTATCACGGCAGGATTGGTTATTTCAGGGGAGTAATGGTATGCGGGTGCGCAATGTGGGGCGACGGGCCCTGTTCGTCGGATTGGCCCTCCTCCTTGCCGGCTTGCCGCTGACGGCGGCTCGCGCCGACCAGAACGAGGCAACGGCCGTTGCGATCTGGTTCGCTGAGGCCGATGGAGCCGCGAAGCCATATTATTTCCACGACCTCAACAATCCGCTGCCACGCTGGTCCTGTGACGCGCGTCTGGAGTACCTCACCAAGATGTTCTACCGCATGTCGCGGTCCAACCCCGACCTCAAGAACAAGAAGGCTCTCCGGTCCGCCTGCGTGCCGGTTGCCGATATAGAATAGGGCTCTGCGTGACCGATCTTACCTCCCCCGCCGCTGGCCGTGACGATCCGCTTGACGTTTCCCTGCGCCCGTCCGGCTTCGCCGACTTTGTGGGCCAGGCCGCGGCGCGGGCCAATCTGGAAGTGTTCATCCAGGCGGCCAGGCAGCGCGGCACGGCGCTCGACCATGTGCTGTTCGTAGGCCCGCCCGGCCTGGGCAAGACTACGCTGGCGCAGATCATTTCGCGCGAGCTGGGTGTCGGCTTCCGCGCCACGTCCGGCCCGGTGATTGCCAAGGCGGGGGACCTCGCGGCGCTGCTGACCAATCTTGAAGAGCGTGACGTGCTCTTCATCGACGAAATCCACCGGCTCAATCCGGCCATCGAGGAAGTGCTCTATCCGGCGATGGAGGATTTCCAGCTCGATCTCATCATCGGTGAGGGGCCTGCTGCCCGCTCGGTGCGGATCGACCTGGCCAAGTTCACCCTGGTGGGCGCCACCACGCGGGCGGGCCTGCTGACCACGCCCTTGCGTGACCGGTTCGGCATTCCGGTGCGGCTCAATTTCTATACACCCGAGGAACTGGTGCAGATCGTGACGCGGGGCGCGCGGCTGCTGGGCATGCCGATGGCGCCCGACGGGGCCATGGAAATCGCCCGCCGGTCCCGCGGCACGCCGCGCATTGCCGGGCGCCTGTTGCGGCGGGTCACCGATTTCGCGCTGGTTGAGGGTGCAAGGGAAATCGATCGCAAGCTGGCCGACAAGGCCCTGCTGCGGCTCGATGTCGACGCGCGCGGGCTCGACCAGCTCGATCGGCGCTATCTCACCACCATTGCCGACTTCTACAATGGCGGTCCGGTCGGCATTGAGACCATCGCCGCAGCGCTGAGCGAGCCGCGCGATGCCATCGAGGAAATCGTCGAGCCCTACCTGATCCAGCAGGGCTTCATCCAGCGGACGCCACGCGGCCGCATGCTGACGGGCATGGCCTTCCAGCATCTGGGCAGGCAAGTGCCGCAGGGCTTTGTCGGACTTCAGGCCAGCCTCTTCGAGGAGCCGGAGGAAGAATGACGAGCCCGCGCACCATCTTGAGCTTTCCCGTCGGCGGGACCCGCTTCAATTATCGCGTGGCCGGCGCCGCCATCCGCGACGGGCATGTGCTGGTTTGCCGCGAGGATGACGACGACTACTGCATGCTGCCGGGCGGGCGGGTGGAGATGGGCGAGGCCAGCGACGTGGCCCTGGTGCGCGAAATGGCCGAGGAACTGGTAATGCCAGTCGAGGTCGGGCGGTTGCTCTTCACCTCGGAGAGCTTCTATGGCCGCGAGGGCGACCGCTATCACGAGCTCGGCTTCATCTATGCCATCGAACTGCCGGACGATATCCGGCCCGGCGGAAAGCAGCCCTTCCTCGTTCGCGAGGACGAGGGACATCTGCTGCAATTTTCCTGGCTGCCGCTCGAGGGGCCGGCGCTGAAGCATGCGCGGCTCATGCCGCCCTGGCTGCCGGCGCGGCTGCGCGCGCTGTCGCCTGCGCCCGAACATGTCGTGTTCCACGAAGGCGGGCCGTTGGAGTGACCCGGCACAGCTTCCCCGTCCGCATTTATTACGAAGACACCGACTTTTCCGGCAATGTCTATCACGCGGCCTATCTGAAATTCTTCGAGCGTGGCCGCACCGAATTCCTGCGCGACGAGGGCATCCATCATTCCGAACTGGCCGCGCAGGGCCTGGCCTTTGCCGTTCGCTCGATGGATATCGCCTTCGATGGCGCGGCTCATATCGATGACCTGCTTGATGTCACCACCGAAATCGTCGGCGTGAGCGGCGCCCGATTGACTCTGATGCAAACAATTTTGCGTGACGGCGTGGTGCTGACACGGGCGACAGTTGTGATTGTCGCCATCAAGACCAATGGCGGACCGGCCCGGATGCCCGCGGCCATCCGGGCGCTGGCCGGCAGAGAGGGGGCCTGACGGTCCCCTTGCGGGTTACATGGCCGCAGCCATCACCTGGCCGCGGATTTCGCCATCGGGATATTCGGCGGTGTGGACGTTGAAATACCACAACCCGTCCTGCAACTGAGTCGCCTGTTCCTCGGTCAGCGTGGCCGAACCCTCGATCGGGCTGGCCAGGTCCCCCTCGATCGGGATCACCGGCCCGGCGTTTGCATCGGCCTCGGCCGGGCCGTGGAAATGGGCGGCAGTGGCATCGCCCGTCAGGCCCTCATAGGTCACCGTCCAGGTGAACAGCATGGTCTCGGTGTCATAGGTCGCCTCGAGCGTGCCGGTGCCGGGGGAGTCATTGGCCGGAACCTCGGCGGCACCGCTGAGTTCGGCCGTCATGTTGAGCGTTTCGGCAAAGGCTGGGCCAGCCAGCAGCATTGCGGCCGATGTGATGGCGGCCAGGGACGCGATACGGATCGTCATGGGCTTTCTCCTTGGAATGCGCCGGATCGGCGCTGCCGATCAACGGGTTCCACGAGGGCGACGTTCCTTCACAACTTGTTGGCGGTACGACGCGCCGACTCTCTTTCTTAACCTCTTCTTGACCATAATTGCGGCAAAGCGGACACGTGTCCGGGAGCCACTCCGCAAAGGGCCGGTTTCACGGGCATTTCTCTTAATTTTGACAGATTTCGACCCCATCGCCTGATGCTTGAGGGTCGGTCAAGCGAACCGGGCCAAAAGGGATCACGACATGGAAGCCATGGACGCTGTGGGGGCGGTTGCCCCGCACACCGATTTCTCCATCTGGGGCCTGTTCTGGGCCGCCGACTGGATCGTCAAGTCGGTGATGCTGGGCCTGCTCGGCGCCTCGATCTGGTGCTGGGCGATCATTATCGACAAGACCATCACCTATCGCCGCACCCAGGCCGAGATGAACCGCTTCGAGCGCGTCTTCTGGTCCGGCCAGTCGCTGGAAGAGCTCTATCAGCAGCAGTCCGAGCGGGCTTCCGGGGGGTTGGGCGCGGTCTTTGTCGCTGCCATGAAGGAGTGGAAGCGCAGCCACGAGCAGAATGCCGCCAGTTTCGTGGGCATGCAGCAGCGCCTCGACAAGGTGCTCGACGTGGCCATTGCCCGTGAGAGCGAGCATCTCGAAAAACGCCTGGGCTTCCTCGCCACCATCGGTTCGGCCGGCCCGTTCATCGGCCTCTTCGGTACGGTCTGGGGCATCATGAACGCCTTTACCGCCATTGCGGCATCGTCCAGCACCAATCTGGCAGTGGTCGCCGGCCCCATTGCCGAAGCCCTGTTCGCTACCGCCATTGGCCTGGTCGCGGCCATTCCAGCGGTTATTGCCTATAACAAGCTGAGTTCCGATGCCGGCAAGATGATCGGGCGGCTGGAAGGCTTTGCCGACGAATTCTCGACCATTCTCAGCCGCCAGCTCGAAGCAAGGAACCGCTAGCATGGGCATGGGTGCCGCAGCAGGCGGCGGAAGCGGTGGCGGTGGACGCCGCCGGCGCCGCAAGAGCCGCGCGATCATGAGCGAGATCAACGTGACGCCGATGGTCGACGTCATGCTGGTGCTGCTCATTATTTTCATGGTGGCCGCGCCGATGATGACGGCCGGCGTGCCGATCGATTTGCCGCAGACCGCGGCCAATGAAATGCCGAGCCAGACCCAGCCGATCACCGTGGCGGTGACGCCGGAGGG
>CBIGSA010000071.1:0-13320 GCA_966192215.1 uncultured Devosia sp.
CAACCGGTCCGTTGCGGGGCCGCTGATCGCTGTGGCACTGCTTGTCGCCGCCGGTCTCGGCCTCTATTGGGTACTCGGCATGGGTCAGCCTTCAGGTCCCGCGCCGCTGCTCACCGCCGATACGACTCCGATCAAGGAAACGCCGGCCGTCCAGCCGGACGCTGCCGCGTCCCAGCAGTCGGTCGTTTTCAACGAAATGAACGGCGTCGTTCCCGGCGACGAGGAGCAACTGGTCTCGCGCGACCAGGCCGATCTCAACGAGGTCACCCAGGTTCCGCCTGCCGCCGAAGTGAGCGAGGAAGGCCTTGCCAACCGCAAGGTGCGCACGGTTACCGTGCGTCCCGACGGCACCATTGTCAGCGGTGACGAGAGCGTTGCCGGCAGCGCCATTCTCCCTGTCGATCGCCCCAATGTTCCCGAGGTCCCCGGCGCCGAGACGGCCAGCCCCGAACTGCTGGCCAGCGTGGAGCCCGAAGCGGCTGTTCCCGCTGCTGCCCCTGCTACCGAGCCCGCTGCTGCGCCTGAACCGACAGCTACGCCGGTTGAGCCTGGCTCAACCGTTCAGGCCGTCGACGCTGCGGGCAATGTGCTTGCCGGCAGGATGGCGCCGGTGCCTGTGCTGCGTCCGGCGGGCCTTGTTCAGGCCACCGAGCCCATGGTCACGTCTGCGGCGACCGCGCCGGTCAATGCCGTTGTTTCCGCCCCGACCGGCGGCAATCTGCTGCCACCGCCACCCGCCAACTCGGCCTTTGGCACCACAGCGGCCGCGACCCAGCCGGTTGCGCCGACCCAGCCCGCAGCGACACCGCAGCCCACCGCTGCCGCGAACATTCCCGGCGCCGTAGAAGTCGATGCCATACCCAATTCCGCGCCCGCCTATGCGCAACTGGCTTCGCTGCGCAGCGAAGAAGAGGCCCGTCAGGCCGCGCAGAACCTGGTCGCGCGCTTCGGTCCGCTCTTCGGCGGCGCCAATATGGAAGTGCAGCGCGTCGATCTGGGCGCCCGCGGTATCTACTATCGCGTCCGCGTTCCTGCCGCCTCGACTTCTGCGGCCGGCAATATCTGCACCAATGTCATTGCCGCCGGTGGTGATTGCGTCGCCATGTGAACGGGCCTGCGCCAGCGAATGGTGCAGCATCGCCCCTGAGCGCTTGACGCCTGCGGAACCAGTGGCCAAGGATGTCTCGACCCTTCCGCAGCCCGGCGCCCCTTGATGACGACTGCCCAGACCGACTGGTTTGACACGCCCGCCCCGCCGGCGCCCGAAGACGTAATGTATGTCGATGTCGGCGGTTATGAGGGGCCGCTAGATCTGCTGCTCGACCTCGCTCGTCGGCAGAAGGTCGATCTGGCGGCCATCTCCGTCCTGGCTCTGGCCGAGCAGTATCTCGCCTTCATCGAAACCGTGCGCGAGAAGCGGATCGAAGTCGCTGCCGACTATCTCGTCATGGCCGCCTGGCTCGCCTACCTCAAGAGCCGCCTCATGGTGCCGCAGGCGCCCTCCGACGACGAGCCATCGGGCGAAATGCTTGCGGCTCTCCTGCAATTCCGCCTCAAGCGGCTCGAAGCCATGCGCAACGCCGCCAGCCAGTTGATGAACCGGCCGCGCCTCGGCTTCCAGGTCTATGCCCGCGGCATGCCCGAACGCATCGAGATCAAGCGCACCAGCCTCTGGGAAGCCACGCTCTACGACCTGCTCAAGGCCTATGCCGGCCAGCGCGAGCGCGGCGTCACCACCGACTATTCGCCCATCCAACGGACCGTCTGGTCGCTGCAGGAGGCCCGCGATATCCTCCAGCGCCTGATCGGTGATAGTTTCGAGTGGGTGTCGATGGATTCCTATCTGGCCGATTACCTCGTCACCCCGGCCGAGCGCGCCACCATCCGCGCCTCGAGCTTCGCCTCGAGCCTCGAATTGGTCCGCCTGGGCCAGATCGACCTCCGCCAGATCGAGACCTTCGGCCCGCTCTTCATGCGCCGCCGCAAGGCAGACCGGCCGTGAGCGAGCTTTCCGACGATCGCAGCGAAGTCCTGGAGCGCAACCTGCGTGTGCTCGAGGCGCTCCTTTTCGCGGCAAATGAGCCTCTCGATGCTAACAGTCTGCTAACATTTGTTGGCGAGGGCGCTGACATAGGCGAGCTCCTGCTAACGCTCCAGGCGCGCTATGCGGACCGCGGCGTCAACCTGGTCCGGCGCGGCGACAAATGGGCCTTCCGAACGGCGGAAGACCTGGGCTTTCTGCTCCGCCGCGACGAGCAGGATACCCGCCCGCTTTCCCGCGCTGCCCTCGAAACCCTCTCCATCATCGCCTATCACCAGCCGGCCACCCGCGCCGAGATCGAAGAGGTCCGCGGCGTCGCCACCGGCAAGGGCACGCTGGACCTTTTGATGGAAGCCGGCTGGATTCGCATGCGCGGCCGCCGCCGCACTCCCGGCCGTCCTGTAACCTACGGAACGACCGACGCTTTTCTCGATCACTTCGGCCTCGAAACCCTCAGCGACCTGCCCGGTCTCGACGAGCTCAAGGGCTCGGGCCTCCTCTCCGGCCGCCTGCCGCCCAACCTGCAGATCCCGCTTCCTTTCGACGGCGCCGCGCTGCGCGACGACGAAGACCCGCTCGATCCCGACGATCTCGGCGCCGACGAGGATCAGGAGTGATGGCCGAAAAATCCAGTGCCAACTGGGGGTTGCGCGGCACCACCGGCGTCAGCTTCGCCGCCACGCTCGAATTCGACGCCGTCGACGTTCAGCTCGGGGGCAGGGTGGTGCTCGACCAGTTCACTCTCACCCTTAAGCCTGGCGAGATCGTTTGCCTGCTCGGCGAATCCGGTTCGGGCAAGTCCACCGCCCTGCGCGTCGCCGCCGGTATCCAGCCCGTCCACGCAGGCGCCCTGCGCATCAACGGAGAAACCGTCTCTGCCCCCGGCAAGACCACCCCGCCGGATCGGCGTGGAATTGGCCTGATGTTTCAGGACTTTGCGCTCTTCCCGCATATGACGGTCCTGCAGAATGTGCTCTTCGGCCTCAGCAAATTGGGCCGCGCCGCCGCCCTCCCGCAGGCCCGCGCCGCGCTGCGCCGCGTCGGGCTGGCCGACCGCGAGGCCGATTACCCGCATATGCTGTCCGGAGGCCAGCAGCAGCGCCTGGCGCTGGCCCGCAGTGTCGCTCCGAGTCCCGGCGTTCTCCTGCTCGACGAACCCTTTTCTAGTCTCGATGCCCGGCTGCGCGAAACCGTGCGTGAGGAGACCCTTGCCGTGCTGCGCGAAACCCACGTCACCAGCCTCATCGTTACACACGATCCCGAAGAAGCCATGGTGCTGGGTGACCGCGTTGCCTTGCTCCGCCATGGCCGCATCGCCCAGATCGGCACGGCTACCGAGATTTATCGCCAGCCTGTGGACCTCAATGCTGCGCGGTTCTTCTCGCCCCTGACCGAGATCGAAAGCGCGGTTTCAAACGGCCATGCAGCCACGCCTCTCGGTCCGGTTGCCACGCCGGGCCTGCCGGAAGGCGCCCCCGTCACCATAGCCATCCGCCCGGCCGGCGGGGCCGCCATAGCGGCCTCGGGCCCCGGCACGCCTGGCCGCATCATCGGCAAGCGTGACGCAATCGGCGTGGATATCTGCGAGGTCACGGTTAACGGACTTGATGCTCCTCTCGGCCTGCGCCAGCCATCCGATGCGGCAATGAGGGTGGGACAAGACGTCTTCGTGACTCTCAACCCGGAACACGTTCTTGTGTTTGGGCGCGATTGAACCTATTTCTGACCTATCTTTCGCGTGTAACGCGTTCTGAAATTCTAGGGAGACCAAAATGCACGCGCCAGGAATTTGGGGTATTCTCGTTGTCGCCGTTGTCGTGATCCTGTTGTTCGGTCGCGGCAAGATTTCCGGTATGATGGGGGAAGTCGCCTCGGGCATCAAAGCCTTCCAGAAGGGCATGAAGGACGACGACAAGCCGGTTGAGCGCGTGACTGCCGCGACGGAGACGCCGGTTGCCGAGCCTGAGAAGAAGGACGTCTGAGGACGTTCTGATTTCATCGGCCTTGCCGTTGCTTTGAGGGAATAGACAATGCTCGGCTTGGGCTGGACAGAGATGCTGGTGATCGGCGTTATCGCGCTGATCGTCATCGGGCCGAAGGACCTGCCAGTGGTGATGAACCGCATCGGCAAGGTCGCCGGGCAGATCAGGCGCATGGGCAGCGAGTTCCAGCGCGAAATCAACAAGACGACGGGCCTCGATGAGGTGCGCAACCTGCGCAATTCCATCACTGCTCCCCTCAAGAAGACGAGCGAGGAAATCCGCAAGGAATTCAACGCCATGACGCCGACCGGCCCTAAGCCGAGCGGCCTCATCAAGCCTGCCGATCCCAAGGCGGAAAGCGTCGTGGATGAGATCAAGGCCGCCGCCGGCATGACCCCGCCCAAGACAGCCGATCAGATCGCAGCCGAAGCTGGCTTCAAGCCGACCCGTCCCGCCACGAACGCGGCCACGACGGCTCCCGCCAAGAAGCCGGCTGCCAGCAAGGCGCCGGTCAAGGCCACGGCCTCTCCCACCCGCCCGGTAGTGACTACCGAACTTGCGCCGCTCGAAGCAGAGGCGCCGGTCAAGAAGCCTGCCGCGGCGAAGAAGCCGGCGGGAAAGGCCGCTCCCGCCAAAAAACCTGCTGCGGTCAAGAAGCCTGCCAAGGCCTCTACTGCCGAAGCCAAGCCCACGCCCAGGAAGCGCTCGGCTAAGCCCGCCGTTGAAACGTCCAAGGCCGGGGACGCATGACCATGGCCGATGCGAAGCAGATCGAAGACAAGACCAAGGAAGCCGAGGACGAACTCGCGGGCAGCGAAGCCCCGCTGCTCGAGCACCTGATCGAGCTGCGCAAGCGGCTGATCTATTCGGCCGTAACGATCGTCGTGCTGATGGCCTTCTGCTTCATCTTCGCCAGTACGATCTATGACTGGCTGCTGATCCCTTACAAGAACGCGGTTCCGGGCGCGAACCTCATCTTCACCGCCCCGCAGGAGTTGTTCTTCACCTACCTGAACGTCGCCCTGTTCGGCGCTATTTTCCTCGGTTTCCCCATCGTCGCCAGCCAGATCTACATGTTCGTGGCGCCGGGCCTCTACAAGCACGAGCGCAAGGCGTTTCTGCCCTATCTGGTGGCCACGCCGATCTTCTTCGTGGCCGGGGCGGCACTTGTCTATTTCATCGTCCTGCCCATGGCGCTGCATTTCTTCGCCGGCATGCAGACCGAGGATATCGAGATGCTGACCAGCGTCAGCGAATATCTGGGTCTGGCCATGCTGCTGATCCTGGCCTTCGGCGCGTGCTTCCAGCTTCCGGTTGTCCTGACCCTGCTGGCCCAGATCGATCTGGTGCATGTCGATGTGCTGAAAAAGGGTCGCCGCTACGCCATTGTCGGCATCCTTATCTTTGCCGCCTTCATCACGCCGCCCGATCCGATCTCCCAGATCGGCCTTGCCTTGCCCATGTACGCACTCTACGAACTCTCGATCATTTCCGTTCGGATGATCGAGAAGCGCCGCGCCGCGGCCCTGGCTGCGCAGGAAGCGGAACTTTCCGGCTCATCATCCGAGTAAGCCTCTCCCATCTGGGCGAGGCGATGGCGGCGGCTAGGATCCGCCCGCTCTTGGTTCGACAGGCTGACCATGAGTGCGTTGACCAGCCTGTGGCAACCAGAGAGGCGGGCAGCGACCCGTAGCAACCGATGTTCGATATCAAGTGGATCAGAGCCAACGCCGAAGCCTTCGACGCCGCCGTTTCCCGGCGCAAGGGGGTTTCCGTGCGCGCCTCCGATCTGCTCGCCATCGATGACAAGCGCCGCGACATCATTGTTCGCCTCAACGAAGCCCAGGAAAGGCGCAACAGCCTGTCCAAGCAGATCGGCCAGGCCAAGGCGCAGAAAGACGAGGCCAGGGCGCAGGAGTTGATGGCCGAAGTCAGCCGGCTCAAGGACTTCATCCCGCAAGGCGAAGCCGACGAACGCGCTGTCGAACTCGAACTGCGCAACGCCCTCTCGGTCATCCCCAACCTCGTCTTTGACGACGTACCCGACGGCACGGACGAAACCGGCAATGTCGAATATTTCGGCCGCAACGGCTCGCCCGAGACCGCCGCCAAGGCCCGCGCGCCCAAGCCCAGCTACGCGTTTGCGCCCAAGGAGCACTACGAAATCGGCGAAGCCATGGGCCTGATGGATTTCGAAACCGCGGCCAAGCTCTCCGGCAGCCGCTTTGTCGTGCTGAAAGGGCAGGTGGCCCGGCTCGAGCGCGCCATCGGCCAGTTCATGCTCGACCTGCACACAACCGAACACGGCTATACCGAAGTCCAGCCGCCGCTGCTGGTGCGCGACGAAGCCCTGTTCGGCACCAATCAGCTGCCCAAGTTCGAGGAAGACCTGTTCTTCACTCCGCATGGCGAAAGCCGGCTGGCGCTTATCCCGACCGCCGAGGTGCCGCTCACCAACTTCGTCCGCGAATCCATCCTCGCCGAGGAAGAACTGCCGCTGCGTCTCACCGCGCTCACGCCCTGCTTCCGCTCGGAAGCCGGTTCGGCCGGGCGCGATACGCGTGGCATGCTGCGCCAGCACCAGTTCAACAAGGTCGAGCTGGTGTCGATTACCACGCCCGAAACCTCTGTCGATGAGCATGAGCGTATGCTGGGCTGTGCAGAGGCCGTCCTGCAGAAGCTGGGCCTTCACTATCGCGTCATGAACCTCTGCACCGGCGATATCGGCTTTGGCGCCAAGAAGACCTATGACCTCGAGGTCTGGCTGCCCGGCCAGGATACCTACCGCGAAATCTCCTCGGTTTCGGTGTGTGGTGATTTCCAGGCCCGCCGCATGGATGCCCGCTATCGCCCCGCTGGTGAGAAGCAGTCCCCGCGCTTCGTCCATACGCTCAATGGTTCCGGCACGGCCGTTGGCCGTTGCCTCATCGCCGTGATGGAAAACTACCAGCAGGAAGATGGCTCGGTGGCTGTTCCGGAAGCCCTCCAGCCCTATATGGGCGGGCTGAAGTCCATCGGCGGTCGTGGATGAGCCTACGCATCCTCATCACCAATGATGACGGCGTGGACGCGCCTGGCATCGCCATCATGGCCGATATTGCCAATGCGCTGAGCGACGACGTTTGGATCGTGGCGCCGGACGGTAACCAGTCAGGGGCGGGGCATCGCTTCACCCTCGGCCGCGAGCTGCATTTCGAGCGGCATGCCGAGCGGACCTTTGCGGTAGTCGGCGGCTCGCCCGCCGATTGCGTCGTTACCGGCATGACCCATCTGCTGGGCGACAGGCCGGCCGACGTGGTTCTGTCAGGCGTCAATGCCGGCCAGAATCTGGGTGACATCATCAATTGCTCTGGCACGGCCGCCGGGGCGCGGGAAGGGGCCCTGCAGGGCGCCATCGGCATCGCCATGAGCCAGGGCATCAACTACGAGCATGGCCGCGAGGTGGATTGGTCCAATTCCATCCGTCACGGCGTTGCCGTAGCCCGGTCCATCATCGCCGCAGCACAGGGCAGGGAGCATTATTACAACGTCAACTTCCCGTTCTGCCCGCCCGAAAACACCAAGGGCATTGCCGTGGTGCCGCACCAGCGCTTTTCCCGGTCGCCGTTCCGGCACTATCCGAGCGACAACGAGGGCAAGTTCTTCATCGCCATTCCGGAAACCCCGATGCCGCTCGATCGCACCGCCGATTTCGAGATCATGCGCCACGACGGCTATGTGACGGTGACGCCCATGCTGCTGCAGCAGACCGATACGGCCCTGGTGGAGCGCCTGCGCGGTACGCTGCTGCTGTAGAAGGGGCGGTCTCCGCCTTAACCTTACCCAATCCAGAATCCGGCCGTCACGATTTTGCTCAAATCGCATCGGCCTTAAACTCGTCTTTACCTTACCGGCTTAGTCTCAAACTCGTGTTGAGTACCTGCGTACGAGTAAGCTGATGAGTATCCGCGTATCCCGTCGGGCGCCCAAAGGTGCCGTTGCGATGGTCGGCCTGGTGGTCGCCACCGTTGCACTATCCGGGTGTTCCAGTCTCGGCAGCCGCACCTTCGGCGATCCGACGACGACTGCCTCCGTGCCGCAGAGCGCTCCCGCTGCAAATTACAGCCAGCCGATGCCCTCCAGCCTTGGTGGCCCCCAGAACATGGTGGCCGAAAGCCGCTTCCTGCCGCCCGCCAATGTCGGTGGTGGCTGGAACGCTCCCACGAATGCTGCCGTCCAGCCGGCCTGGAACCAGCCTGCCGCCGGCTACACCCAGCCGATGGCCACGGCCAGCACCATGCCGACCGTTCAGTCCCAAGACCTTCCTGTACTGAGTAATTCGTCTTCTCAGGGATCCCTGCCCACCATGCAACCACAACCCGCTCTCGCCGCAGCCGCGCCGCTGCCATCCCCCGCCGTTCTCGGCACGCTGCCAACCAACAGCTCCGTGCCCTCGCTGGCCGCGGCGACGCCGTCGCCCAGCCTGCCGGCTGCCACCGGCGCTGGCTTCACACACACCATCGCCAGCGGCGAGTCGCTCTATACGATCGCTCGGCGCTACGAGGTGACCACGCAGGCCATCGTCCAGGCCAACAACCTCGCCTCGCCCGATAAGATCGTAGTGGGCCAGAAGGTCATCATTCCGGGCCGAGCTGACCTGCTCGCCAACAAGGCACCGACCACCCAGGTCGCCAGCACCGCACCGTTGGCTGCGCCGGCTCCTGCTCAGCAGACCCTGCCGCAGGCCGCGCCCAACGCCCTCCAGGCCGCGGCCACGCCCGCTGCAACGCCGACTCCTGCCCCGCAGCAGGCAGCACCCGTCGCCCAGCCGACCCAGGTCGCCAATGTTCCGGCTGCCGAGCCGGTCATGTCGGGTAGTGACAAGTTCCGCTGGCCGGTAAGCGGCCGCGTGCTGGTCGATTTCGCCTCGTCCAAGGGTACAGGCATCAATATCGAAGTGCCGGAAGGCTCGGCCGTCAAGGCCGCCGAGAACGGCACCGTGATCTATGTCGGTTCCGGCGTCGAAGGCTATGGTAATCTGGTCCTCATCCGCCACCCAAACGGCTATGTCTCGGCTTACGCCCATCTGCAGTCGATGAACGTGGCCAAGGGCGCCGTGGTCAACCGTGGCGACACGATCGGCGCCGCCGGCATGACTGGCTCTGTGACCAAGCCGCAGCTTCACTTCGAGCTTCGCAAGGGGGCGACCCCGGTCGATCCGGTGCCGCTGCTGGCAAGCTGATCGCTGCAAGGAAACACGAAGGCCCCCGCGAAAGCGGGGGGTTTCGTTTGTGGGGCTAGATAGCCTTGCCCAATTCGCCCGCCAGGGTCCGCACGAGCTGGATCGCTACACGGCCCGAACGGGCGCCGCGGGTTGCGGCCCATTCGATTGCCCGCGCACGCAGCGTTTCGTCGTCGATATCAAGCCCGTAGTGGTCGGCATAGGCGCGAACCATGGTAAGGAAGGTCGGCTGGTCGCAATTGTGGAAGCCCAGCCACAGGCCGAACCGGTCCGACAACGACACTTTTTCCTCCACCGCCTCCCCGGGATTGATCGCCGTCGAGCGCTCGTTCTCGATCATGTCACGCGGCATCAGGTGGCGCCGGTTCGAGGTGGCGTAAAACAGGACGTTTTCCGGCCGTCCCTCCAGCCCGCCATCCAGGATCGTCTTGAGTGACTTGTAGCTGGTTTCGCCGCTGTCGAAGCTCAGATCGTCGCAGAAGACGATGAAGCGGGCATCCTGGTCGCCGATGCGGCGCATCAGGGCAGGGAGGGTTTCAAGGTCTTCCCGGGCGATCTCGATCAGCACCAGCCGCTGGAAGCCTTCGGCACGCCGCTGGTTGATATCGCCATGGATGGCCTTTACCAGCGAAGACTTGCCCATGCCCCGCGCACCCCAGAGTAGGGCATTATTGGCGCCATGGCCGCGGGCGAACTGTTCGGTGTTGCGCAGCAGGATGTCCTGGACGGAGTCGATACCCCTCAGCATGGCCAGTGGCACCCGGCTGACCCGGGGTACGGCCATCAACACTCCGGCATCGCCATCCCAGTGATAGGCATCGGCTTCGCCCAGGGCCGGAATCGGTTTGTCGGCTTGCGGCGCCAAGGCTTTGAGCGATATGGCGATTTCGCCAAGCGTGGCGGCAATCTGAGCGAGGTGATCTTTGTCGGTCAAGGCAGGCATTTCCCGTGGTCGGCGCGGCAATTTGCGTTCCCCCAAATGGCTTTGCAATCGCCGGGGTGCAAATGTATAGTCCGCCCGATTTTGACCGGGGTGCAAGTGCAGCAAGCCCCATATGCGTCCAGTAGCGTCGCAACGTAGATGCTGGTGTCTGGCGCCGCCCCTCCACAAGCCAAGAAGAAACGATAGGAGCCTCGCCTCATGTTTGTAACGCCCGCTTATGCCCAGGCCGCTGGTGCCGCACCCGCTGGTGGATTCAACGACATCCTGATCCAGTTGATGCCGATCCTGCTGCTGGTCGTGATCTTCTGGTTCCTGATCTTCCGCCCGCAGCAGAAGCGCCTCAAGGCCCAGCAGGCCATGCTGTCGGCGATCAAGCGTGGCGATACGGTCGTGTCCACCGGCGGTATTGTCGGCAAGGTGACCAAGGCCGTTGATGGCGAAGACCTCGAGGTTGAGATTGCCACCGGCGTCAAGGTGAAGCTGGTGCGTTCCATGGTTGCCGATGTCCGATCCAAGGGTGAGCCGGTCAACGACAACAAGCCTGCCTAAGGGCACGAGCCCAATCGATACCGGCGCCCAAGGGCGCCGGTTTTCTGCTTTCAGGACGTCCTTTCATGCAGTTTTCGCCGATCCGTACCGCCATTATCGCCATCGTGGCCCTGCTGGGCATTCTGTTCACGATCCCCAGCTTCCTGCCCGAAAACGTGCGCAATGCCTGGCCTGGCTTCCTGCCGAGGCAGACGGTGGTCCTGGGTCTCGACCTGCAGGGCGGCTCGCACCTGCTGCTGCAGGTCAATGAAGACGGCATCGTTTCGGAACGCCTGCAGACCCTGCGTCGCGACGTGCGCAACACGCTGGCCAATGACAACGGCATCGGCAACCTGATCACGACCGATGAGGCCAGCAAGACCCTGACGGTCGAGTTGACCGACCCGACGCAGAAGGAAGCGGCGCGCGCTGCCATTGCCGGCCTGCAGAACACGATCAGCAATTCACTGATCGCGGTGGGTGGCGTGAACGAATTGTCCTTTGGCGAGACGCCCGATGGCAAGCTCACCGTGACCCTGACCGAGGAGGGCGTCAGCGAGCGCATGTCGGCGCTGGTGGCCCAGTCCATCGAGGTGATCCGTAAGCGCGTCGACGAACTCGGCACCACCGAACCCTCGATTCAGCGTCAGGGCACCAATCGCGTGCTGGTGCAGGTGCCGGGCTTTGGTGACAGCCAACGCCTCAAGGACATCATCTCGCGCACTGCGCGGCTGACTTTCCACATGGTCTATCCCGGCATGACCGCCGAGCAGGCCGAGGCCCAGGGCCTGCCGGCCGGCACCATGGTGCTGCCGAGCCAGGATGGCGGCAAGGAACTACTCTATGAAGATGTCGCCCTGGGCGGCGAGTCGTTGGTCGATGCCCAGCCCAGCTATGATCAGCAGCGCGCCATGCCGGTGGTCAGTTTCAAGTTCGATACGCGCGGCGCCATCACTTTCGGCCAGATTACCGGGGCCAATGTGGGCAAGCGCTTCGCCATCGTGCTCGACAACACGGTAATCACGGCGCCGGTCATCCAGCAGCCGATCACCGGCGGATCGGGTCAGATCAGCGGTAGCTTCACCACCGCCACGGCCAATGACCTGGCCGTTCTGCTGCGCGCAGGCGCGCTGCCCGCTTCGCTCGATGTGGTCGAGGAACGTACCGTCGACGCCAGCTTGGGTGCCGACTCGATCCAGCATGGTTTGACTGCGGGCGTTGTGGCCTCGGTGCTGGTCGTTGCCTTCATGGTCATCGCCTATGGCCTGTGGGGCGTTTTTGCCAATGTCTCGCTGGTTCTCAACATCATTCTGATCTTTGGCGCCCTCTCCATGTTGGGTGCCACGCTGACCCTGCCAGGTATTGCCGGTATCGTGCTGACCATCGGCATGGCCGTGGACGCCAACGTGCTCATCTACGAGCGCATGCGCGAGGAGCAGCGTGCCGGGAAGTCGGCAATTCAATCCATTAATGCCGGCTTCGAGCGAGCCTGGGGCACAATTGTCGACTCGCATTTGACCCAGCTCATCGCCGCAATCGTGCTCTACTTCCTGGGGTCCGGTCCCGTGCAGGGCTTTGCGGTTACGCTGGGATTGGGCATCCTGACCTCGCTTTTCACGTCCTATACGGTGACCTCCTACCAGGTGCAGGCCTGGTATCGTGCGGTGCGGCCGAAAGTGCTCAAGATCCAGCATTTCCGCTTCATTCCCGACGGCACCAAGATTCCGTTCATGAAGATTTCGCGCTATGTGATCGCCTTTTCGATCGTCGCAAGCGTGCTCTCGATCGGTTCGGCCTATTTCAAGGGCTTCAACCTGGGCATCGACTTCGTCGGTGGTACGGCTATCGTCATCCAGCATGACGGCGGCCCGGCCGATGTTGGCCAGGTGCGGGAATTGCTCGACGGCCTCGAGCTGGGTGAGGTGCAGGTGCAGGGCTTCGGCACGCCGGAAGACGTGCTGGTCCGCGTGCAGGCGCAGGAGGGTGGCCAGGATGCCGATCAGGTGGCGGTGGCCAAGGTTCGTGACGCTCTGGCGACCGAAAACTACACCATCCGAAGCACTGAGGCCGTGAGCGGAACCGTGTCGAGTGAACTGGCGTGGAAGGGCACGATCGCGGTTATCGTGGCACTGGTCGCCATCCTGATCTACATCTGGTTCCGCTTCGAGTGGCAATTCGCCCTGGCCGCGATCAGCACGACCACTCACGACGTGATCATGACGATCGGTCTATTCTCCATAACCGGGCTGGAATTCAACCTTACGTCCATTGCTGCGGTTCTGACGCTCGTGGGCCTCTCCTTGAACGAGACGGTGATCATTTCCGACCGCGTGCGTGAAAATCTGCGCAAGCACCGAAAGATGCCTTTGCCGGAATTGATCGATCTCTCGATCAACCAGACAATCGTCCGTACCTCGCTGACGCAGTTCACCCTGTTCCTGGCCCTGATCCCGCTGGTCCTGTTCGGTGGCGAGGTCATCCGCAGCTTCACCATCGCCATGACCTTCGGGTGTCTGGTCGGCATGTATTCGTCAATCATCGTGAACGGCCCCATCCTCATCAACTTCGGCCTCGGGGTCCTGATCACGCGGGAAGTGGCCCGCAG
>CBIGSA010000072.1:0-13295 GCA_966192215.1 uncultured Devosia sp.
CTCCGCCACTGTTCGCCTGCAGGCCGCCGCGCGGGGTGTTGGGGGAAATATGCGGGAGATTTTGGGGGAGGGGACAAGATAGATAAGTCGGGGTGTTCAGCCTCGATATCCATGCCGGGTCACAACCTTCCGCTGGCATATTGCCTTGCATAGTCATAGACTTGCCCCCGATTTGGAGGGGCGGTTATGTCGGAACAATTCGACGCCATTATCATCGGTGCAGGCCAATCCGGCCCCTTCCTGGCGGCGCGCCTGGCAGGGGCCGGGCGCAAGGTGGCGCTGATCGAACGCGAACATCTGGGCGGCACCTGCGTCAATGATGGCTGCACGCCGACCAAGACATTGGTGGCCAGCGCTCGTGCCGCCTGGGCCGCCCGCCATGCCGCCCAATTCGGCGTCGTGGTCAAGGGGCCGGTGACGGTCGACATGCAGGCGGTCAAGGCCCGCAAGGATGGGGTGGTCGGCGCTTCGGTCAAGAGCCTCACCGATTGGCTGGGCAGCCTCAAGACGCTCGAATACATCAAGGGCGAGGGCAGTTTCGTCTCGCCATCGGAGGTCAAGGTCGGCAAGCGCGTGCTGACCGCCCCGCAGATCTTCATCAATACCGGGGCAACGGCCAGCGTGCCGAATTGGCCGGGCATCAAGAGCGTGCCCTATCTCACCAATACCTCGATGATGAATCTCGATACGCTGCCGGGGCATCTCATCGTTGTCGGCGCCAGCTATATCGGGCTCGAATTCGCCCAGATGTATGCGCGCTTCGGCTCCAAGGTCACGGTGATCGAGCGCGGCTCGCGCCCTGCCATGCGCGAGGACCCCGATGTGTCGGCGTCCATTCGCAGCATTCTCGAAGCTGAAGGCGTCACCTTCATGTTCGGCGCTACGGTCGAGGCCGTGGCCAAGGCCGGGCATGGCGTGTTGCTTTCGCTCAAAAGCGGCGAGCGCCTGGCTTCGATCGAGGGCAGCCACCTGCTGGTGGCTCTGGGCCGCACGCCCAATACGGCGGACCTCAACCTGGCGGCAGCCGGCATCGAGACCGATGCGCGCGGCTATATTCCGGTCGACGACCATCTGCGCACCAGGGTCAAGGGCATATGGGCGATGGGCGACGTCAACGGCCGCGGGGCCTTCACCCATACATCCTATAATGATTTCGAGATCGTCGCCGACAATGTCATCGACGGCGGCAAGCGCTCCATTGCCGGGCGCATCCCGGTCTATGGCCTGTTCATCGATCCGCCGCTGGGGCGCATTGGCATGAGCGAAGCTGAGGTACGAAAGTCAGGCCGCAAGGCGCTGATGGGTGTGATGCCCATGGCCAGGGTCTCCAGGGCCAAGGAGCGCGGCGAGACGCAGGGCCTGATGAAGGTGCTGGTGGATGCCCAGAGCAAGCAGGTGCTCGGCGCTGCCATACTGGGCATTGGGGGCGACGAGATCGTCCACTCGCTGTTGCAATTAATGGCCGCCGGCACACCCTATACGACCATGATGCATACCGTGCATATCCATCCGACGGTAACTGAACTGATCCCGACGCTATTGGCGGACTTGAAGCCGCTGACTTGATTAGGCGTTGAACATCGGTCGGCACCTCCCTCCCCTTGTTGGGGGATGAGCGTGCGGGTGAGTCACACGCACCGGCCCGTGTCAGACCCTCACAAATCCCAGAATGCCACGGCCACGCCTCGCCCGCGGGCCTTGGCGGCATAGCAGGCGGCGTCGGCTTCGCCCATGAAGCCGAGGGGTGAAGCCGGTTCGGCCGTGACCATGGTCAGGCCCACGCTGGCGCCGATGTGATAGGTGCGGCCTGCCCAGGTGAAGGCCAGGGCGGCAATGGCCCGCACCACCTTTTCGGCGATGCGCTGGCCCACCTCGGCCGGGCAATCATGCAGCAATACGGCGAATTCGTCGCCACCGATCCGCGCCGCCACGTCGTGGCTGCGGCAGGAGCCACGGATAGTCTGGGCCACCTGCTTGAGCAGGGCATCGCCCGCGGCATGGCCGGCATTGTCGTTGATCGGCTTGAAGCGGTCGAGATCGATATAGAGCAGGCAATGGCTGCGTTTGCCATCCCGCGCGGAGGCGATGGCGCCATTGAGCGCCCGCTCGAAGGCGGCGCGGTTGGGCAGGCCGGTCAGGTCGTCATGGGTGGCCGAATGGGCCAGCTCCCGCTGCATGGCGCGGCTCTGCGTCACGTCCTGGAACACCAGCACGGCGCCGGTCAGCTTGCCCGACGGCATGCGTACCGGAGCGGCGGTGCAGCGGATGTCGCGCTCACTGCCGGTCTTGCCCACCAGGATCATGTCGTCATCCAGATGCGCCGGCGCGTCGGTGGCCAGGCATATGGCGACCGGGCAGTCCTGCACCTCGCCGGTGGCGCCATCGCGCAGCCGGAAAATGGCCCGGACTTCCTGGCCCACGGCGGCGCCGGAATCATAGCCGGTCAGCGCTTCGGCCGCTGGATTCATGAAGACCACGCGGCCGTTCTCGTCGGTTGAGATCATGCCATCGGCGATGGAATCGAGGGTGACGCGCAGGCGCTCCTTCTCGGCCGCCAGTTCCAGCTCGATGGTCTTGAGGCGGGTAATATCGGTATCGGTGCCCAGTGTGCGGGTGGGCCTGCCGTCCTCGTCCCACTCCACCGGCTTGCCGCGGCTCAGGATCCAGACATAGCTGCCGTCGCGGGTGCGCTCGCGATATTCCAGCGCGTCGAAACTGGCATCGCCCTTGTCCTGCTTGTCGACATTGTCGAGCACATGTTGCAGGTCATCGGGATGGATGCGTTCCAGCCACTTGGCCTGATCGCCATCCACCTCCTCGTCGGGCGGAATGCCGCGCATGACGCGCCACATGCGCGAGTAGAACATCGTATCGCTGCGGATATCGTGGTCCCACACGCCCTGGCGCGCGCTTTCGAGCGCGAAGTTCCAGCGGCTTTCCGAATGGGCCAGGGCCTCTTCGGCCTTTTTCTGCAATTCGATGCTGGTAACCTGGGTGATGAGATAGACCGGCTTGCCGGTCGCGTCGGAGCGCAGCACCGACGCTGCGACCATGACCCAGCGCGGATCGCCATCGGCATGGCGGAAGCGGTGCTCGCCGCGATATTCATTGGCCTCGCCGCGCATCAACAGGCCCAGCCGCTGCCGTGCGGCGGCACTGTCATCGTCGTGTATCAGATCGAGGATATTATGATGGCCTGCCTCGTCGATGCTGTGACCCAGCAATTCGACAAAGGCGCGGTTGGCATAGACCATGCGGCCGTCCATTTCGGACACGACCATGCCCACAGCGGCATTGTCGACGATCTTGGCCAGCATCGAGCCGATCCGCTCGAAGCGGAGAATGGTCGATGCAGCAGGTTTCGACAGACGAGCGGGCATTTGCCCACTCTGCGCGACACTCCCTTAATAACTGGCTTAAGGCAGTGTCACACATCGCGTGATGTGATGAAGTCACGCTCGGTGGCCAGGCCATGCCATTCGCCGGGGATTTCGCTGTCGAAAATCAGCGTGTAGGGGCCCTTGTAGCCGGCTTCCTCGGCCAGGGTGACGCAGGCACCGTAATCGGCTTCGTCCAGGTCGCCGTCGATGAAACTGGCCTTGGCGTGGCAGAGTTCGGCCCGGCCGAAGATCGACTTGAGGTCGGAATATTTGTTGTCTCCGCCCCAATTGCCGAAATCGCCCAGCAGGCCGATGCGGCCTTCGAGCTTGTCGAGCAGGTAGTGGACATGGGCCGGCTCGGCCAGCAGGTCGAACCAGTTCTCGGTGACCAGCCGGACCGACGACCCGGCATTGCCGTCGGCCAGGGCGGCCAGCGCCTTGACCGAGCGGTCGAGGGCATCGCGGGTCGGCTTCTGCTTGCCGGCGATGATGCGGGCATTCTCCGCACCGAGTTCATTCGCGACTTCGATCCAGCCGGCGATCCATTTCTGGTCGCGTGCGCCATGTTCTGGATGGCTGATATCGCCGGCATCGATCAGCAGGGTCTGCAGCCGGACATCGGAGACCTTGAGTTGGTCGCGCAACTCGCCGAGATAGACCTTGTCGCGGCTGCGCAGGTGGAAGGAGACGATTTCGAGCCGGTGATAGCCGTGATTGGCCAGTACCGAGGGCAGGCCAAGCAGCGATTCCTCGCCCTCGCCATAGGTGGGGGTTTCCGGCCCGACCTCCGACGTCGTCAGGTCATGCGGATAGACCGTGCCGAGCAGGCGGTGCAGCGACCAGGTGGAAACGGCAATGCGATCGGGACTGATAGTGGCCATGCTTCGGGCTCCTGTTCGCGCCGAGCCTTCCACGCAATGACACCGGATTCAAGTTGCAGCTTTCATTCATCTGTGAGCAATGCGCTCGTCTGCGTGATGCTGACTTATCCCCTTTGTCCCGCTTATCCCCCCATCCGCCGCCATTCCCGCTCTTGTGGGGAGATGCCAGGCGGCTTTGCGGTCCTCATCGTAGCCGAACTGCCCGAAGCGGGGACAGATCACACCTTGTAGATGCGTTCGGCATTGCGATGGAGCAGGGCGGATTGTTCGTCCGGGCTGGTGCCCTTGATGATCTCGCGGGTTGCGTTGACCCAGTCGGTCAGCGTGCCACCCGTGGTGGTGGCGACGGGGTGGTCGGAGCCCCAGACCACGCGGTCCCAGCCGAAGCTCTCGATCATGTGCTCGACATAGGGGCGGAGCGTATCGGCGGTCCAGCCGGGCTTGCAGTGATTGACGATACCCGAGACCTTGCCGACGACATTGGGATTGCGGGCTATGTCGCGGATCGACGCGCGCCAGGGGTCGAGGCCGAGGCCCTTGATATCGGGATTGCCGCAATGGTCGAGGATGAAGGTCACATCAGGCGCCTTCTGCACCAGGTCGACGCCCAGATGGAGTTGGTCCGCCCGCAGGCAGAGGTCGAAGCTCAGGTCATAATCGGGCAGGTGGCGGATATTCTCGACGAACAGGTCCGACTGGCTGACATCGTCAGGCACTTCGTGGAGGATGCGGCGGACGCCCTTGACATGCGGGTGCTCGGAAAGCTGTTCGATCTGGTCGACGAAGTTCATGTTTTCAGGGCGGCAGGCGGCGATAGCGCCCGCCAAGCGCGGAAAGCCGAGCATGAATTCGGTCTCGGCCAGCATGTCGGCCTCGGCTACGTCGACTTCCATATGGAGAGCCGCCTCGATCCCCAGCGGCACTGCCTCGGCGAAATAGGCGTCGTAGCTCCAGGGCTTGTTGATCCCGGGTTTATTGCCCAGCCAGGGATAGCTGAAATGGTCGGGATAGATGAGGTGCAGGTGGGTATCGAGGATGCGCATATGCCTAGTTCTCCGCCGACCTCTGCGTGACGTCCTTGCCGGCTTGTTGCAGCATTTTCAGCACCGTTTGCATATTGGGCGCGTCGAGTTTGTCGAGGCGCTGGGTATAGGGGCAGGTGAGGACGGCGATGACCGTGCCGAGCGGCCCGAAGATCGGTACGGTGAGGTTGGAAACGCCGGAAACCTGGGCGCTGGGCATCATTTCATAGCCCTGTTCGCGCACGCCTTCGAGCCGGGCTTCGAGGCCCTTGGGCATTTTTTCGGGGCTCCCCAGATCCTGTTCTTCCAGCATCAGCTTGCGCTCTTCCGGTGTAGCAAAGGCCAGGAAGACATGGCCCGAACCGGTATTGACCAGGCTGATGCGCGAGCCGACGCGGATCGAGACGTTCCAGTAGCCGGGTCCGTCGACCTGGGCGATGACGACCAGGATATTGCGATCCTGCACCACCATATGCACGGCCTGTTCGGCCTTGAGCGCGAAGTGGCGAAGCACCGGCATGGCCTGGCTGACCATGCGGTGCAATGGTGGGCGCGCATGGGCCAGTTCGAACAGTTTGAGGGTGATTTCGTAGCGGTCTTCCGGCGTGCGGCGCACATAGTCGCGGCGCACGAGCCGGTCGAGCATGCGGTAGATTTCGTTGGGCGACCGTTCCAGCGCCTTGGCGATTTCGGCCTGGCTCAGTCCGTCGGCCGTGCGGGCCAGGAGTTCCAGGATGTCGAGCCCCTTGTCCAGCGCCGGGGCGCGATAACGGTCATTGGCGTCCTCTGTCATGTGCCTCCCTCATGCGCCCTATTGCTAACAGACTGTTAGCATCTGGTGTCACCAATCACAGCTTTTGTGTCACCTGCAACTGACATGTTAGCTCTTGCGTTGTTGCTTCATTTATGAATAGATTGTTTGCAGGCGCATCGCAAGAATGCGCCGGGAGGACAATCCATATGCCGACCAACCAGCCGACCGCAGTGTCGTCGAGTGCCGATGCGGTCTCGATTCCGCTCGTCGAGATGGTTGGCATCGACAAGAGCTTTCCCGGCGTCCGTGCCCTGTCGCAGGCCCGGTTCGAACTACGGGCCGGCGAGGTCCATGCCCTGATGGGCGAGAACGGCGCCGGCAAGTCGACGCTGATGAAAATCCTGTCGGGCGTCTATTCCCGCGATGCCGGCGAGGTGCGTCTCAATGGCCGGCCAGTGGAGATCACCTCGCCGCGCCAGGCGCAGGATATGGGCATCGGCATCATCCACCAGGAACTGGCGCTGATGCGCGACCTGACGGCGGCGCAGAATATCTTCATCGGCCGCGAGCCGCGCCGCTTCGGCCTGCTCGATGAAGGCGCGCTCAACCGCGATGCCCAGGCCATCTTTGACTCGATGAATTTGCGGCTGAGTCCCACCGTTCTGGTCGAGAGCCTGACCATCGCCAAGCAGCAGATGGTCGAGATCGCCAAGGCCCTGTCCTACAAATCGCGCGTGCTGATCATGGATGAGCCCACGGCCGCGCTGAACGATGCCGAGATCGCCGAGCTGTTCACCATCATCAACCGGCTCAAGGCCGAGGGCGTCGGCATCGTCTATATCTCCCACAAAATGGACGAGATCAAACGCATCTCCGACCGCGTGACAGTCATGCGCGACGGCGAATATGTCGGCACGGTGCCGGCCGCCGATACGCCGATCGAAACCATCATCTCGATGATGGTGGGGCGTACACTGAGCAATGAAGCGCTCGATATTCCCAATACCGCCGCCAACCCGGTGGCGCTCGAAGTGCGCGGGCTCAATCGCGGACGCGATATCCGCGATGTGAGCCTCGTCGTCCGCAAGGGCGAAATCCTGGGCCTGGCCGGACTGATGGGGGCCGGGCGGACGGAAGTCGCCCGCGCCATCTTCGGCGCCGACCCACGCGACAGCGGCGAAATCTGGGTCAATGGCCAGCGGGTGGGCATATCATCACCCAAGGACGCGGTGCGCGCCGGCATCGGCTATCTCAGCGAAGACCGCAAGCATTTCGGCCTCGCGACGGGTCTCGACGTGCGCAACAATATCGCACTGGCCAGTCTCGAGCGCTTTACCAGCCTCGGCGGCGTGCTCAATGACGGGGCGATGCACGAAGTGGCGGAAAAATACATCCGCCAGCTCAGCATCAAGACCCCCAGCGATACGCAGGAAGCCCGACTGCTGTCGGGTGGCAACCAGCAGAAGGTCGTCATCGCCAAGTGGCTGCTGCGCGACTGCGACATCCTGATCTTCGACGAGCCGACGCGCGGGATCGATGTTGGCGCCAAGGCCGAAATCTACAAGCTCCTCAATGCGCTGGCAGAACAGGGCAGGGCGATCATCGTCATCTCTTCCGAACTGCCGGAGATTTTGCGGTTGAGCCACCGCATCGCCGTGATGTGCGAAGGGCGATTGACCGGGACTTTGCCGGGCGGGTCAAGCCAGGAGGAAATCATGCGACTGGCGACAATGCGCGAAGCGGCGATGGAGGTGCGGCATGCAGGGTAGCTCCGATGTGAGGGTTCTTTCCCTTCCCTCCCCCTTGAGGGGAGGAACCGAGGGAGGGGGGCCCTCAGTGGGCCACAGGATTACCTCCTCCCCAGCTCTGCTACGGCCCTTGCGGGCCGAGCGTCGCTACCCTCCCCTCAAGGGGGAGGGGAGGTCGACTGACGGGCCGGAGGACAACCATGACTGATACCGCCGCCACCCCAGCCAAATCCGGCATTCGTATCTCCGGCGCCTTTCACCGGCTGCTCGCCTTTTCGGGATTGATCGCGCTGGTCGTGGTGTTTTCCCTGGCCTCGCCCAATTTCATGCAGACCCAGAATGTGCTCGCCATATTGCAGGCGACCTCGGTCAATGGCGTGCTGGCCATTGCGGCCACGCTGGTTATCATCACCGGGGGGATCGATCTCAGCGTCGGTACGCTGATGACCTTCTGCGCGGTCATTACCGGCGTGGTGCTGACCTTTCTCGGTCTGCCACTGCCGCTGGGCATCCTGGCCTCGATCCTGGCGGGAACGGCCAGCGGGTTGGTCTCAGGCACGATCATCGCCAAGCTCAAGGTGCCGCCCTTCATCGCCACGCTGGGCATGATGCTGATCCTCAAGGGTCTGTCGCTGGTCATTTCGGGAACCAAGCCCATCTATTTCAACGACACGCCCGGCTTCAACCAGATCGCGCTCGGCTCCTGGATCGGCACCGTGTTCCCCGCCGTGCCGCTGCCTAACGGCGTGCTGATCCTGTTCGTCGTGGCTCTGCTGGCCGCCTTCGTGCTGGGGAAGACGCAACTGGGTCGCTATACCTTTGCCCTAGGCAGCAACGAGGAGGCCGTCCGGCTCTCCGGCGTCAACATCGACCGCTGGAAGATCGCCGTCTATGCCACCGCCGGCGGCATCTGCGGCGTAGCGGGCCTGCTCATCGCCAGCCGCCTCAACTCGGCCCAGCCCGCTCTGGGCCAGGGCTACGAACTTGACGCCATCGCTGCGGTGGTCATCGGCGGCACCTCGCTTTCGGGTGGCCGCGGCACCGTGATCGGTACCCTCATCGGCGCCCTCATCATCTCCGTGCTGGCCAATGGCCTGCGCATTCTCTCAGTTCCCCAGGAATGGCAGACGGTCGTGACCGGCCTCATCATCATCCTGGCGGTTTACGCCGATATCCTGCGGCGCCGTACACTTTAGGCGCCGACGATCCCCCGCGTCCGAAGGCACGATCCGAAGGGTCGCGCTCGAGGGCGCCAACAAGAAGGCCGGACCAGGCCTCGCACCGGACTTTACCCCAAGGGAGGACCACCATGCTCAATAGACGTACCCTGCTCGGCGCTCTGAGCGCCGTTGCCCTGCTGACCGCCACTGGCGTCGTCTCGGCTCAGGACAATTATGACATCGCCCTGATTTCCAAGGGCTTCCAGCACCAGTTCTGGCAAGCCGTGAAGGCCGGTGCCGACCAGGCCGCCGCTGATCTGGGCGTGGCCGTGACCTTCGAAGGTCCGGAAACCGAAAGCCAGGTCGACCGCCAGATGGACATGCTGGCCGCGGCCCTGTCGCGCAAGCCCGATGCGATCGGCTTTGCCGCTCTCGACAGCCAGGCCGCGACCCCGCTGCTGCAGCAGGCCAAGGATGCCGGCATCCCGGTCATCGCCTTCGACTCCGGCGTCGATAGCGACATTCCGCTGACCACTGCCACCACCGACAACGTGGCTGCCGCGGCCCTGGCGGCCGATGTCATGGCCGAGCTGATCGGCGGCGAAGGCAAGGTTGCCATCGTCGCGCATGACCAGACCAGCCGCACCGGCATCGACCGCGTCGAGGGCTTCTCCAACCGCATCAAGGAAGCCTATCCCAACATCGAGATCGTCTCGGTGCAGTATGGTGGCGGCGACCAGCTGCAGTCGACCGAAATCACCAAGTCGATCCTGCTCGCCAACCCGGACCTCAAGGGCATTTTCGGCGCCAATGAGGGCTCGGTCCTGGGCGTTGCCAACGGCAAGCAGGAGCTGGGCAGCAATGTCGTCGTGATCGGCTATGACTCGGGCGCTGCGCAGAAGGCCCTGATCGAAAGCGGCGTCATCGCCGGCGCCATCACCCAGAACCCAGTCGGCATCGGCTACCAGACCGTGCAGGCCGCGGTCAGCGCGCTCAAGGGCGAAACCCTGCCGCCGGTGATCGATACCGGCTTCTACTACTACAACAAGGACAACATGGCCGACCCCGAAATCGCGGCCGTGCTTTACGACTAAGACTATCGGGCCGGACGGCTATCCGTCCGGCCCATCCAACCAGGAAAGACCTATGGCCGACCTCAACGGTAAAATCGTCCTCATCACCGCCGCCGCGCAGGGCATCGGGCGGGCTTCGGTGGAAGCCTTTGTCCGGGCTGGGGCGAAGGTGATCGCCACCGATATCAACCAGGCCAAGCTGGCCGAACTCGATGGCATGGCCGGCGTCACGACGCGCGTGCTGGACGTGCTCAGTGCCGAAGCGGTGAAGGCTGCAGTGGCCGAGATCGGGCATATCGACGTGCTGTTCAACTGCGCGGGCGTCGTCCATTCCGGCACGGTGCTGGAGATGAGCGACGCGGACATGGATTTTGCCTTCGACCTCAACATCAAGGCGCAGATCCGTACCATCAGGGCCGTGCTGCCGCAGATGCTTGATCGCAAGGATGGCTGCATCATCAACATGGCGACGGTGGCGTCGTCGGTGAAGGGCGTGCCCAACCGGGCGGCCTATACGATTTCCAAGGCGGCGGTGATCGGGCTCACCAAGTCCATCGCGGCCGACTACACGGCCCAGGGCATCCGCGTGAATGCCATTGCGCCGGGCACGGTGGATTCACCGAGCCTGCACGAGCGCTGGCATGCCACGGGAGATTTCGAGGGCGCGAAAAAGGCCTTCATCGCCCGCCAGCCCATCGGCCGCATCGCCCGGCCCGAAGAGGTGGCGGACCTGGCGGTCTACCTGGCCGGCGCGACCTATACGACCGGGCAGGTGCATATCATCGACGGCGGCTGGACGGCCTGATTTCAGGAGGCGAGGCGCATGGCGCCGGGCGCCGCCATGACCCGGTTCCGGCCGGCAGCCTTGGCGGCATAGAGCTGCCGATCGGCTTCGTTGAGGATGTCATGCAGGCTTTCGCTATTCGCAAGATAGCTGGCGACCCCCAGGCTGACGGTGACGGCCGGCGGCGTGCGGTTCTCGAAGGCCAGCGTAGACACGGTCCTGCGCAGGATTTCGGCGGTTGCCGCCGCATCGGCGCCATGGGTGCCACGCAACAGGGCGACGAATTCCTCGCCGCCGAAACGCGCGAAACAATCGCTGGTCCGCAGCGCCTGCCGGCAGGCCTGCGCCACCTCAAGCAGCACCTCGTCGCCGATGCCGTGACCATGCGTGTCGTTGATGGCCTTGAAATGATCGATGTCGAGCATGACCACGGCGAAGGCCGGTCCGCCAGCCTGCGCATCGACAAAGGCCCGTTCGGCCTGGCGCATGAAATAGCGGCGATTGGCGACGCCGGTCAGCGCATCGGTTTCGGCCGCCAGCGTCAGCGCCGTCTGGGTCTCGTCGAGCTTGTAGACCATGGCAAAGGCGATCAGCGCCAGCCCCGGCGCGCTGAGCAGCGGCGAGGCCACGGCCACGATCATATTGTACCAGAAATAGGCCCGGGAATCGGGCATCAGCAGCATGACCGCAGCGGTGCACAGTACCGAGCTGGTGACGGCGATTGCGGTGCATACGATCAGCGAGCGCGCCAGGCCCATGCGCAGCAACCAGCCATAGTAGCGCTGATAGCCCCGGCCAATAGCCTCGTTCGTCATACCTGCCCCCGTCGTCCACTCCGGTCGGGGCGATACTGCCACGCCCGAGGCTCCGTACCGTTAACCGGCATGCTTAACGCATCCATGCATCGCATTTTTTCAATTCAGCCGAGTTTGCCATGACCAGGATCACGTCCCTTTCCACCCACGACCTGCGCTTTCCCACCTCGGCCTCGCTGGATGGGTCGGACGCGATGAATCCCGATCCGGACTATTCGGCCGCCTATGTGATCCTGGGCACGGATGGGGCGCATGAGGGCCATGGGCTGACCTTCACCATCGGGCGGGGCAATGAAGTGGTGGTGGCGGCAATCAAGGCGCTGGAAAGCCGGGTGGTCGGGCTGGATCTGGACTGGATCGCGGAAAATCCCGGCCGCTTCTGGCACCATGTGACGGGCGACAGCCAGCTCCGCTGGATCGGGCCGGACAAGGGGGCAATGCATTTGGCGACCGGGGCGGTGGTCAATGCGGTGTGGGACCTGCTGGGCAAGGAAGCGCGCAAGCCCGTATGGCAGCTCGTGGCGGATATGACGCCCGAGCAGCTCGTCGCCATCATCGATTTTCGCTATCTCACCGATGCCATTACGCCGGAGGAGGCGCTGGCGATCTTCCGCAAGGCCGAGGCCGGCAAGGCCGAGCGGGTCGCTACGCTCAAGTCGGAGGGCTACCAGTGCTACACCACCTCGGCGGGGTGGCTGGGCTATTCCAACGAGAAGCTGACGCGACTGGCGACCGAGGCGGTGGCCGAGGGATTCCAGCACATCAAGATGAAGGTGGGTCGCGACCGCGACGACGATATCCGCCGGCTCGAAATCGTCCGGGAGATCATGGGGCCGGACAGGCATCTCATGATCGACGCCAACCAGGTGTGGGAAGTCGATGAGGCCATTGACTGGGTCAAGGCGCTGAGCCGCTTCAACCCCTATTTCATCGAGGAGCCGACCAGCCCGGACGATGTGTCAGGTCATCGGGTAATCCGGGAGGCGGTGGCGCCGGTCAAGGTGGCGACCGGCGAGATGTGCCAGAACCGCATCCTTTTCAAGCAGTTCATCAAGGATGGCGCCATCGACATCGTGCAGATCGACGCCTGTCGCATCGGTGGGCTGAACGAGGTGCTGAGCGTGCTGGTGATGGCGGCGAAATATGGCCTGCCCGTGTGGCCGCATGCCGGCGGCGTGGGGCTGTGTGAATATGTCCAGCATCTCTCGATGATCGACTATCTGGTCGTGTCGGGGACCAAGGAGGGCAGGGTGATCGAATATGTCGACCACCTGCACGAGCATTTTGTGGAGCCCTGCGAGATCAGGAATGCGGCCTATATGCCGCCGAAACTGCCGGGCTTTTCGATCGAGATGAAGGCGGAGTCAATCAGGGGCAACGAGTTTCGGGGCTGAACCCCCTCCTAGCCTCCCCCTGTCAGGGGGAGGAACAGATCGGTGATGGGGCACCATCTTGCCCTACGCACCGGAGGGCTCCTCCCCCTAACAGGGGGAGGTTGGGAGGGGGTATTCCTCTGCTATCGCACCCCGCGAAGCGACACCCCCACCCTGCTCGATTCAACGGACTTAGCGAAGGGCTACGTCCTATCTTGCTTCCCTCCGCTCAAGGGGGAGGGTGACATCAAGTTTGTGACGCCTAGTTCGCCCACTCGCCGCCGCGCATCACGGGTTCTGTGCTG
>CBIGSA010000073.1:0-13267 GCA_966192215.1 uncultured Devosia sp.
TGGAAATTCTTGATACCCGCATCTTGCGCAAGGACCCCGCCACCGGCCAGACCCGCTCGGTCTTCGATACCATTGCCGACAATGCCGCCAATGCGGGCATTGTCACGGGGTCGGAAAGGTTCCGGCTGGCCGATATCGACCTGCGCTGGGCCGGTGCCATCGTGTCGCGCAATGGCGAGGTCGAGGAGACCGGGCTGGGAGCAGGGGTGCTCGACAATCCGGCCCAGGGCATCGTCTGGCTGGCGCGCCGCCTGGCCCAATATGGCGGCGGCATTGAAGCGGGGCAGGTTGTTCTCTCGGGGTCGTTCATCCGGCCGGTCGAGGCCCCCGCGGGCTGCCGCATCACTGCGGACTTTGGCGCCCTCGGCCAGGTCGGTTGTTCCTTCGCGTGAGGTCCTTCCATGCCCGCACCCCATAATCGCTTCAAGGCTACCCTGTTGCGCAACGAGCTGCAGGTCGGCTGCTGGCTGGCTTTGGCCAATGGCTACACGGCCGAGGCGATGGCCGGGGCCGGCTTCGATTGGCTGGTCATCGATGGCGAGCACGCGCCCAACGACGTGCCGCGCCTCGTCGAACAATTGCAGGCCCTCAAGGGCGGCACCGCCGAGCCCGTCATCCGTCTTCCTGTGGGGGAGACCTGGCTCATCAAGCAGGTGCTCGATATCGGCTGCCAGACCATCCTGGTGCCCATGGTCGAAAGCGTCGAACAGGCGAAGGAACTGGTCCGCGCCGTGCGCTACCCGCCCCATGGTGTGCGCGGTGTCGGCTCTGCCCTGGCGCGGGCCTCCGGTTTCGGCGCCATCCCGGATTATCTGCCGACGGCTGATGCACAGGTCTGCCTGCTGCTCCAGGTCGAAAGCCGCCGCGGCCTGGCGGCGATCGACGAGATCGTGGCTGTGGAAGGTGTCGATGGCATCTTCGTTGGTCCGTCGGATCTGGCGGCCGATATGGGCCATCTGGGCAAGCCGTCCCATCCCGAGGTCAAGGCTGCGGTCGAAGACGCCATTGCCCGCATCGTGTCGGCCGGCAAGCCAGCCGGCATTCTGAGCTTCGATCGGGTCATGCTGGAAAACTATATCGAGCTTGGGGTCACGTTTGCCGCCGTCGGCGCCGATGTCACGCTGCTGACCCAGGCGGCGCGCGCCCTCGCCGCGAGCTTCAAGGACTAAGCTTTCGCTCGCGGCCGGGCGGGGCGCTCACAGCACCGCGTAATAGGTGAAGACGACATGCTCGGGCTCGGCATGGCGCACGCCTGTCCCAACGATCACGGTACGCGTCAGCCAGTCATGCGGTCCTGCCGGGACGTCGAATACCGGCGTCAGGCGCAGGTAGCGATTGGCGTTGGCTGCAAACCCCTCGGCCGGCACATAAGGGATGGGGTTGCCGTCAGAGTCCCGGCTATAGTTGTAACCGCGATTCTGCACATAGATCGGCGTGCCGTCCGAGGCTTCCATCATGTAGTGCGCATTGACCTCGAACACGTTGTCCGCACGCCCCCGGGGCCATTCCGCGCCGGAATAGGGCAGCACCTTGCCCTGCAGACGCGGCCCGATGATTTCGCCACCCGAGGGCGGCACGTAGAACCGGCCGCCCTGGGGCGTGGTGGGCGAGAAGCGGATGCGCTCGCCCAGGGTCATCTTGACATGAAAGATATATTCCAACTTTACCGGTTCGATATGATCCTGGTCTGCCATGTCAGCGACCCGCGCCGTTCGACTTCATCCTGGCGGCCTGCCCGGCCTCCAGTTCCAACGGCCGCATATACGACAGGTCGTTCTTGTCCCACGTGCCGGCGGGGTAGCCGCGGCGGCCCCTGATCCACGGGCCACTGTCGGCGCGGAAGCGCCAGTCCATGATCACGCGGCGCAGCGCGATGCGCCATTCGCCATTGCGCCTTTCCAGCCGATCGAGATAGCGGCCACCGCCCACGCGCACCGGCTCTCCATCGGCCAGGCGCAGCACGACGATCACATAGGTCTCGGCATGGGCGACATCGCCGTCGATCTCGCTCGTGTGGCTGGTCACATTGTGCATGTGGCCTTCGGCGATCTCCGAATGGCCGGTATTCACCCAGTCGATGAACTGTTCGACATTACCGAGGAAGTCGCCGTGATTGTCGATGGCATCGGGGTGGAACACCGATGCGATCATCTCTTCGTCATGCCGGTCGATGGCACGGGTATACTTGTTGACCAGCTCGAAAATGGCCGCCTTGTCCTTGAGCATGCGCAGCTCGGCAATTTCAGCCTGCAGGGCCGTCACGGCCTTGGCCAGGTCGGCAATCGTATCTTTGTTGTCCATTGAATTCACCTGATAGGAACGAGCCGGACCGGCAGGGTACCGGTCCGGCGGGGGCTTAGTTTGCGGGCTTGGAAAGCGTGGTCAGGATCGGCGTGATCAGGTCGGCTGGGGGCTGCCACTCAACATCCTTGCGCATGCCATAGATGACATTCGGGCTCATCAGCGGGATCACCAGATGCTGCTCGTCGATATATCTGAGCGCGGCATTGATGAGCGCAGGACGCTCTTCCAGGCTCCCCTTGTCGATCGCGGCGAGCAGCTCATCCAGTTCCGGGATCGAGTAGAAGGACGAGGTACCGCCGGTACCCAGGATCGGTTGCAGGCGCTGACCCACCGGGTCGTCCGTCCAGGTTGCCCAGGTGAAAAACAGCAGATCGTGGTCGGTATAGACACGTTTCGGGCCCTTGAAGGCCAGGTAGGCGCCGAATTCCATCAGCGTGATCTGGCTTTCCACGCCAATGGCGCGCAGGTCGGCGGCAATGGCTTCGACCAGTTCCTTGGTCTGCGGACGGCCGCCGGGGGCGAGGCCGAACAGGCGGACGGGCTTGCTGGTGTCGAAACCGGATTCCTCGATCAGCTGGCGCGCGCGTTCCGGATCATAGGGCGTGCCGGCAATGGTGTCGTCGCAGCCCAGCTCACGGCCGCGCAGGCACCAGGCATTCATCGGCTCGGCGGTGCCGAAGAACAGCCCGTCCGTCAGGGCCTGGCGGTTGATGGCCAGGTTGAAGGCTTCGCGGACTTTAGGGTCATAGACCGGCGACTGCGGGTTGAAGCCCAGAAAATGTTCCTGCAAGGCGGGAATGACCAGGGTCTTGAGATCGGGATTGGAGTCGATCTGGCTCACCAGCAGCGGGTGCACGTTGGCGACAATATCGGCTTCGCCGGCCATCAGCATGGCCAGGCGGGTATTGTCGTCCGGTACGACCTGCAAGGTGACCTGGCCGACCCTGGGCGCGCCGCCCCAGTAATTCTCGTAGGAGTGCAGGACGATGTTCTGCTGGACTTCGCGCGAGACGAAGCGGAACGGGCCGGTACCCAGCGGCGCCTCGAGGAATGCGTCGTCGCCGACTTCCTCGATGTACTTCTTCGGTACAATGGGGAAGAAGGGCTTGAGGTCCTTGTCGAAGGTGGGCGTGCGCTCGTTGAGCGTGATGCGCACCGAATGGTCGCCCGTGGCCTCCACCGAAGCGATCTTGCCCACGGCCCAGCTCACGTAGTTGAACTTGAGATCCGGGTTCATGGCGCGTTTCCAACTGAACACCACGTCTTCGGCGGTGAAGGGATCGCCGTTGTGGAAGGTCACGTTTTCACGCAGTGTGAAGTCGTAGATCAGGCCGTCCTGGCTCACCGAATAGTCGGTGGCCAGCTCCGGCGCCAGCAGCCCGTTCTGATCGCGCCCCAGCAGGCTTTCGAACATGTTGGCCAGAACGTTCCAGTCGCCGCCGCTGCTGACCCGGTCGGGGTCTGTCGTGTTGATGTCGGTGACGACGGCAAAGACCGCGTCGCCGTATTCCTGGGCCTGGACGATGGATGTCAGCGATGCCTGGGCCAGCAGGCTAAAGGCAATTGCGGCTGTGACTGACCGCAATCCGGTCAGCCTGGCAGCCATTTGACGAGCGAAGCGCATTTTTCGTTTCCTCCTGATTTCACCGGCCTTGGCCGGTGCGTTGGTCCTCGCACCCTCTTGCATCGCCCCGCTTCAGGAGACGGTGCCGTCGAGTTCCTCTGCGCGGTGACACGCGGCGCGGTGATTGGCGCCGTATTCCCTGAGTGGTGGATCGATCTGGCCACAGACGGCGATGGCGACCGGGCAGCGTGTCCTGAACCGGCAGCCGACATGCTTGTCGGCCGGACTCGGGATTTCGCCGCGCACGATCTGCCCGCTGCTTTTGCCGCCGGTTTCGTTGGCACGGGCCAGGGCCAGCATGCCCTTTGTGTAGGGATGTAGCGGCCGGCCGAACAGCGACCGCTTGGGGGCGATCTCGACCAGCCGGCCGAGATACATCACGCCTACCACATCGGCCATGAACTCGACGATTGCCAGGTCATGCGCGATGAACAGATAGGTGAGGCCCTTGCTGTCCTGCAGGTCGCGCAACAGGTTCAGCACCTGTGCGCGCACTGACACATCCAGCGCCGAAACAGGCTCGTCCAGCACCATGAACCGGGGGTCGACGCTGAGCGCACGCGCGATCGAAATGCGCTGTCGCTGCCCGCCGCTGAACTCATGCGGAAAGAGTCGCGATGAGCCGGGCGCAATGCCCACTTCCGCCAGCTTCTCTTCCACCATCTCACGGCGTTCCGATCCGCTCATGCGGCCCAGCGCCCGCTGCGGCTCATCGACGAACTTGTCCACCCGCTGGCGGGGATTCATCGAGGCATAGGGGTCCTGCAGCACCACCTGAATCTGGTGGCGCAGCTTCAAATCCTGTTCCGGCGTGAGCTTGGACAGGTCCAGTCCGTCAAATGTCACACTGCCCCTGGTCGGCGCCTCCAGTCGCAACAGCATCTTGCCGATCGTGCTCTTGCCACAGCCGGATTCGCCCACCAGGCCGAACGTCCGGCCCGGCTCTATGGCGATGGAAATGTCATCGATCGCGGTCACCACGACGGGCGGTGCAAACAGCGTCTGTTGCGGCTGGCGATACTGCTTGACGATATTGTCGAGTCGAACGAGCGGCTGGTTCATGGCCGGGCTGCCTCCGGAGCATAGAGGTGGCAGAACACTTCGCTGCCGGTTTCGGTGGTGACCCTTGGGGGTAGCCGGGTGCTGCAGACGGCCATGGCGGACGGGCAGCGGCTGGCAAAGGAGCAACCGCTCTGTGGCCGCGTCATGTCAGGCAGCTTGCCCTCGATCGTTGGCAGCCTTTCGCGGGTTTCCGAAAGCCGGGGCAGGGTGGCGATCAGGGCCTGGGTATAGGGATGCTTGGGGCTTTCGAACAAAGCCTCCACTTCGGCCAGCTCCACCACATAGCCGGCATACATCACCACCACGCGGTCGCAGAGCCGGCGCACTACGCCAAGGTCATGCGTCACCATCACCACGGCGCAGCCCGTCACATTGCGAATTTCCCGGAACAGCGCCAGGATCTGGTCCTGCACGGTCACGTCGAGGGCGGTCGTGGGCTCGTCGGCCAGCAGCAGTGACGGGGTCGCTGCCGTTGCCATGGCCGTGGCCACACGTTGGCGCATGCCGCCCGACATTTGATGCGGATAATTGTGCACCCGGCGCTCCGGCGCCGGAATCTGCACCCGGCGCAGCAGGTCGATGGACTTCTCCTCGCGCTCGGCCTGCGGTGTGTGCGCTACATGCTCGAGCAGTTCCTCGAGCTGGCTGCCAACGGTGAATACCGGGTCGAGCGACATCATCGGGTTCTGCAGGATCATCGTCAGCTTCCGGCCGCGAACATCGCGCATTTCGCGCTCGGACTTCTGCATCAGGTCACTGCCTTCCAGGCGGATGGCACCATTGGCCCGCGCATTGGTGGGCAGCGAGCGGGCAATCGAAAAGCACAGGGTTGATTTTCCGCAGCCGGATTCGCCCACGATGCCGACGATTTCACCCTTGTTGATGGTGAGGTTGACGTCGGAAAGTGCGCGGACCGTACCGCGGCGCGACATGATTTCGACGTTGAGGTTCTCGACCTCGAGCAAGGTTTCGTTGGAGGTCATCATGGTCATCCCAGCCGCGGATCGAGCCGGTCGCGCAACCAGTCGCCCAGCATGTTGAAGCTCAAGACGGTCAGCAGCAGCGCCAGGCCAGGCATGACGGTCAGCCACCAGGCAAAGGTGATGAATTGCTTGCCGTCGGCCAGCAGCAGCCCCCATGACACCGCGGGGGGCTGTACGCCCAGGCCGAGGAACGAGAGTCCTGATTCCAGCAGCACCACGCGACCGAAGTCGATCGTCGCCATGACGATCACGCCGTTGACCACGTTAGGCAAAATATGCTCGACGGCCACGCGCCATGCCGGCACGCCTGCTACCTTGGCCAGCGCCACATAGTCGGATTCGCGCACCCGCAACGCTTCAGCCCGCACGATGCGCGTGAAGGCCGGCCAGGTGGTGAGCGCCATAACGATAATGATGTTGGTCGTTGACACGCCCAGCGCCGCGACGAAGGCCATCGCCACCAGGAAGAAGGGCAGGGCCAGGAAGGCATCGACGATGCGCAGGATCAGCGCGCTGAGAAAGCCCCGCGAATAACCGGCGATCACGCCCAGCGCCACGCCGATCGCCCCTGCGCCAGCCACTGAGATGGCCGCCAGCACCAGGGATAACTGCGAGCCGTGCAGCATCCGGGTGAGGATATCGCGCCCAAGCTGGTCGGTACCGAGCAGGTGGGCCATCGATCCGCCCTCCTGCCAGAAGGGCGGTTTGAGCACCATTGCGAAATCGGTGGCATCCAGGGAGTAGGGCGCGAGCCACGGCCCGACGATTCCGCAGAGCACGAACAATGTCGCGATGGCGGTTGGCACCAATGGTGGTCGCGACTTTGGCCACAGTCGCCGCAGCAGGCCATCGGGACGCGCTGCTGGAAAGGTGCTTGCCGTTGAATCGGTCATGGGGCCTGCCATATATTTAACACAGCAACTAGTTCTGCCGATGCGGGTTTGGATCCCGCTTCAAGATGGCAGAGGTTGCGTCCTCCACATTTTAGTTAACGTGTTTAGCATCATGTTTTCCGCCCGGCAAGAGTGCGAAATGCCGGAGTTGGCGAGAGATATGCGGTGTAGAGCGGATTCAGGGTCGAAGCTACTTAATATATTAAATAGTTCCCGACGCGACGCGAGGTAAAAGGAGCGGTCACCGATCGCGCCATAGCTGTAGGCCTCTGTGGCGCGAATTTGGCATCCCGGAGGCCGTCAGCTTAAGCGGATGCACCGGATAGCGATGAGACCCTCTTGACAGGTCCGGAAGTTCGATCACATGTTAATTAATAAGTTAAGCAATCGGCGTTCGAACCATACAATCAGGGAGGAAAGTATGATCAGGTGCCCGAACAATCTGACGCTCAGCCGAAGGGCCGTGCTTCTTGGCGCCACTTCGGCGCTGCTCGTACCGGCCGCTATCACCACGATGCCGCCGCTCGCCTATGCGCAGGACAAGCCCGTCGTGGTGGCCATTACCACCGATATTTCATCGACCGATCCGCATCGTATCGGCTCGTCCGTCGATCAGGTTTTTGTGGCCAATGTGTTCGAGAGCCTGACCGGTCGCGGCCCGGATGGCGACACCGTGCCCATGCTGGCGACCGACTACACCGTCAGCGCGGACGGCCTCACCTACGATTTTACGCTGCGGGAGGGCGTGACGTTCCACAATGGGGAGGCTTTCGCCGCCGATGACGTCGTCTACAGCTGGCAGCGCGCCGCCGATCCCGAGACCAAGAACCGGTTTGCGCCCTTCTTGGTCAACCGCATCGAAAATATCGAGGTAAAGGACGACTACCATATCTCGATCAGGCTCAAGGCGCTGAGCCCGACCCTGCTTGCCGATATGAGCACCTTCTTCCCCATCGTTCCAAAGGACTATGCGACTGAGCAGGGGATGGACGGATTTGCCGCCGCACCCGTCGGGACGGGCCCTTTCAGGTTCGTGTCGCGCCAGGTGCAGACCAATTTCCAGTTGGCCGCCAACGAAAATTACTGGGGTGAGGTGCCGAAAGTCTCGGCTGTCGACGTGCGGGTCGTGCCGGACGATACGGCCCGTCTCGCCATGCTCATGGCCGGTGAAGCCGACATTGCCCAGAATATCCCGCCATTCCTGATGTCACAGGTCGATGCCATGCCCGACCTTGAGACGCTCGTCCTGCCGGTAATTCAGGAAAATTTCTTCCTGTTCAATCCGCAGTCGCCGGTCTGGGACAAGCAGGTTCGTCAGGCGATTATCGGCGCGGTTGATGTCAACGCCATTGCCCAGTCCCTGTTCATGGGGACGGCCGAGCCGTTGCCCGGCTTCTGTCTGCCAGGCCGCGAACTGGCCTGCGACGGCTCCATTGCGGCGGCGGCATTCGATCCAGACAAGTCCAAGGCCATGCTCGAAGAAGCCGGCTTCGATTTCAACCGGCCGCTGAAGCTGCTGGGCCTAGCACCGGGCGGCGCGCCCTTTGCCAAGGAACTGGTCGAAGCGACCGCTTCCTATCTGAATGCCATCGGTATCAAGACCGAGGTGATCCTGATGGAGGCCGGCGCCCTGCGCGCCTTCCGCGCCCAGGAGGTCAAGGACTACTCGCAGCATGATCTGATTTTCTACGCCTATGCGGCCCTCAACAGCGATCCCACCCAGCGCCTGAGCTTCATGCGGACCGGTGGTCCCAGTTCCTTCCACTCGATCCCGGAATTCGATGCCAGGCTGGATGCCATC
Organism: uncultured Devosia sp.; assembly: GCA_966192215.1. Classification (GTDB taxonomy): domain Bacteria; phylum Pseudomonadota; class Alphaproteobacteria; order Rhizobiales; family Devosiaceae; genus Devosia. The sequence continues at coordinate 8,668 of CBIGSA010000073.1, forward strand.
GATGTCGAGCCCGACCCGGTCAAGCGTGAACAGCTCATCGCCGAGGCCCTGCGCTTCATGGATGACGAGGCCTATGTCCTGTCGCTGTGGAATGTGAATGCCGTCTATGGCAAGCGCCGCAACCTCGATTGGGCGCCCCCGCCCGATGTGGTCATGCCGATTTTCTCCAGCCTGGAATGGACCGGCCAATAGCCATGCGCGGGGCCGCGGCCCCGCCTCTCCTTCAATCGTATCTCAGGGTTTAGACAAATGACCGACACCAGTGCCCTCAAAGGTGAAATCGACGAACTGCGCCAACAACTGAAGGCTATGACCAGCCATGTGACCCATCTCGAAGATCGCCAGGCGATCCTCGATTGCATCACGCGGTATTGCCGGGGCCTTGATCGGCACGACCGCGAGCTGCTCGAAAGTGCATTTCACGACGATGCCATCGACAATCATGGCGCCCGCGTCGATCGCAAGCCGGATTTCTTCCGCCTGCGCACCGGCGGCCACAAGGACGCCTCGATCGCGCACCTGCACAGCATCACCAATCATACCTGCGAAATCGACGGCAACACGGCCCATACCGAGAGCTACGTCTTGTTCATCACCCGCCATCAGGACGGCGAAAACATCTGGGTCGGCGGCGGCCGCTATATCGACCGGCTGGAAAAGCGCGACGGCAAGTGGGGCATCGTGGTGCGCCGTCTGGTCATCGAGTTCCGCTTCCCGGGCGATGGCCGGAGCTTCACCAATGGGCGCCAGCCCTCGCTCAAAGGACAGTGGGACCGCAGTGACGTCTCCTTCGAGCGCCCGCTGCAGATTCCCGCAGACATGATGAAGCTGCTCGACAATCCCCCATCCTGAACCTGAACGGCAAATTTTCGAGGGCGGTGGGCCGACATGCGGCTCGCCCCTTCGCCACGTATATGGAGATATCGCCTTGTCGCAGAATCCGCTGACCCAACCGTTTGAAATGGAGGGTCTGTCTCTCGCCAACCGGGTGGTCATGGCCCCGATGACCCGCAGCTTTTGTCCCGGCGGCGTCCCGGGTCAAGATGTGGCCGACTATTACAGGCGCCGCGCCGAAGGTGGCGTGGGCCTGATCATCACCGAAGGCACCTATACCGGTCATGAAGCCTCCGGCGACAGCACCCATGTGCCGCGCATGTATGGCGATGCGGCCGTTGCGGGCTGGAAGCGCGTGGTCGAGGGCGTGCATGCGGCCGGCGGCAAGATCGCCTCCCAGCTCTGGAATATCGGCCTGCGCAACCCGGCCCGCCTCAACCTCGATCCGAACGTCAAGCTGATCGGTCCCTCGGGCATTGCCGGAGACGGCACGGTCCTCAGTGAGCCCATGTCCGACGCCACCATCGCTTCGGTCATCGAGCATTACGGCATCGCCGCCGCCAATGCGAAGGCAGCCGGTTTCGATGCCGTCGAACTGCATGCCGGCCATGGCTATCTGATCGACCAGTTCTTCTGGGATGTCACCAACAAGCGGGAAGACGCGTATGGCGGCGATTATCTCGCCCGCACGCGCTTTGCCAGCGAAGTCATTGCCTCCGTCCGGAAAGGCGTCGGGGCTGGTTTCCCCATTTCCTTCCGCTTTTCGCAGTGGAAGATCGGCAATTACGGCGCCAAGCTGGCCCCCACGCCGCAGGCGCTCGAACGCATCCTCGAGCCGCTCGGTCTGGCCGGCACCGACATCTTCCATTGCTCGACCCGCCGCTATTGGGAGCCCGAATTCGAGGGCAGCGACATGAATCTGGCCGGCTGGACCAGGAAGCTTTCCGGCAAGCCGACCATCACCGTCGGTTCGGTTGGCCTGTCCACCGAATTCACAGACCGCGAAGGCGTTGGCAATCACACCAGCATCGAGCGCCTCGAGGAAATGCTGGCCCGTGGCGATTTCGATCTCGTGGCCGTCGGCCGTGCGCTGCTTGCCGATCCCAACTGGTTCAGGAAAATCCAGGCCAACGACCTGGAGAGCCTCGTGCCCTTCCATATCGACCTCCAGCAAAAGCTCTATTGAGGAGGATAGTTTGGACACTCTCGATACCAAGGTTCAGTATCTGCTGGATCGGCAGGAAATCCTCGATTGCATCAATCGCTATTCGCGCGGTCTTGACCGGCATGACGAGGAGATGATCGCCAGTGCCTATCATGAGGACGCAGTGGACAATCACGGCCCGCGTGTCGCGCCGATTCCCGAATTTGTCCGCTGGGTCAACGACGCCCATGCGGGCGCCTTCCAGGCCCATACGCATCACATCACCTGCCACAACTGCGACATCGAGGGCGATGTGGCGCATGCCGAGAGCTATGTGTTCTTCGTGCAGCACAGCAAGGACGGCGTCCATCTGCAGGGGGGTAGCGGTCGCTATATCGACCGGCTCGAACGCAAGGGGGGAGCCTGGAAGATCGCGCTACGGCGTCTTGTTGTTGACTGGCGTTTCAAGGCCGCCGATGTAACCTGGGAAGGGCCGAAGTCCTTCCCGTCCGGAACCTGGGACAAGTCGGACATATCCTACATGCGCCCGCTCGTGGTTGATCGGGAATAGTGCCCGTGCAGGAGGATAGCATGCCATCCGCCCTGCTGGCCCCCCGACTTGTCCACGTCTGTGACCTGTCGGTGGAGCTCGGGCCTGTTATGGAAATGGGCAAGGGCCGCGCGGGCGCCCGCCGCATCATTCCGATCATCGGTGGCACGGTGGAAGGCCCCGGCATCTCCGGCAGGGTGCTTAATCTGGGGGCAGACTGGCAGACCGTTTATCCCAGCGGCACTGCCGATCTCAGCACGCGCTATGCCATGGAAACCCATGACGGTGCCATTATCGAGATCATCAATCTTGGCTCCAGGCACGGGCCGGCCGCGGTGCTCACTCGCCTGGCCGCCGGCGAGGACGTGCCGCCGGACCAATATTACATGCGCACCCATGCCCGTCTTGAAACCGGCGACCCGCGCTATGCCTGGGTCAACGACACTCTCTTCGTCGGAACCGGCGCCCGTAAGGCCAGCGCGGTAAAGATTTCCCTCTTCCAGCTGGCCTGACGGCAGGTGTCGGCGGCATGGATCCAGTCTGGTTAGCCCGGTAATGTGGACGCAGAACGACGATCCCTCAGCGCCGTGGCGTCTTTTTTCTGACCTAACGCGGCAGACGCTGGCGCCGCGGGCGCGGCCGGCCGGTGGAGCTCTCGCGCAAGGAATTTGCCGTGCTCGAGGAATTGATGCGGGCCGATGGCGGGGTCGTATCGGCCGAGCAGCTTCTGGAAAAGGCCTGGGACAAGCAGATCGACCCCTTCACCAATGTCGTTCGCTTCACCATGATGAATGTCCGCCGCAAGCTCGGTGAGCCACGGTGATCGAAACCTTGCCGGGCGTGGGATATCACCTCAAATGAAGATTCCCGGCTTTCCCCTGGACCATCCGCCCCCGCCTGTCGCTGCTCTATGCAGGCGCCTTCTTCCTCGCCGGCGTGGCATTGATCGCCTTCACTCAGCGTCGTTCGGATCCTTGCCGTGATTGGCAGGCAGCTGCTCAAGAATGCGCATCCATTTCCAGATGTCTGCCTGGCGAATGGAGGTCAGGGTCGTGCAGCCTGTGCATTCAACGAATTCTTCGATGACCCGAAGCTTCACTTTGCCCCAAGCCGCGTCGTGAGCGCCGCTGCGGACCGCTCGCGCAACCATATCGCGGGCAAAATCCATGGTTCCGATCAGCTCTGCGAAAGGAGCAACTGACACCTCAGCATTGCGTGACTGAGGCGCGGCTTCGGCCAGGAGCACTTCTTGAACGACGGATGCGGTAGCGACCGGAGCAGGGTCAGCAGGTCGGGCAAGCAGATCAGCGAGCTTGCGCGACTGCTCGAGCTGCGATGCTTTGGATCTGCTGGACAGCTCATCAGCTGCAGCCAGTTCTGCCGCCGCCTTGGCCGTCCGCGCAATTGCCACGTCCATGCTGCCCGGCGGCTCACCGAGGAAGTCAGCAAGTTCGCGTCTCAGCCTAGCGGTGCCACTGTCACTCCACATCATGTCCGCGACCCTGTCCGCCATTTTCCCTACACTTCTGTCGAACTCAGCGTCACCTGTTGCTCGGCCTGGCCGTTGAGTCCACCGTTCGCAAGCGCAAGATGTGCGTGAGCCGCGACGAAATTGGCGGAAATCTCGTCCCGGATGTCGTGACCGGAGTCTAGAGCAAGCACGGTCAAACTGCGCAGCTTACCCTGGTGCTTCAAGAAGCACTGCTTGAGGAAAGCCTGCACTTGCTCCTCGGTCATTATACCCTCGCGCAACACAACGAACGCCGCTCGCTTTCGAGCGCCAGAAGTGAGGATAGTTGCTGAGCCATGCGCCAGTCTCGTGTTCCGAGACCGAAATCCACAAATCTGGGCGAGTTCGGGATTCTGCGGCGCCAGTAGAAGACCTGATTGCGCTGGCTGCAAAATTGGATGGTTCTGCGCATTGAAAAGCCTGCTTGTGTGAGGCCCTGTGTGCGACTTTCCAGTATGCGAAAAATCGCGTACCGTTTTCTATTTGTTTTTCAATGACTTGCGGAAGTTTTTGGCTGGGGAACCTGGATTCGAACCAAGATTGACGGAGTCAGAGTCCGCTG
>CBIGSA010000074.1:0-13153 GCA_966192215.1 uncultured Devosia sp.
CGGGGACTATGCGCGCGATTTCGAGGAGGGGGACAAGATGGACAGATCGTGTGCTTGTGAGCACCCCCACCCTCTCTCCCTCCCCTCAAGGGGGAGGGAAGCCCGGCCGGTGGGCACTGGAACACCGAGCGATCCAGGAACGCGGTCATGCGCCTCCCTCCCCCTTGTGGGGAGGGATCGAGGGTGGGGGGTGTTTAGGCACGATCCACCTCGCGGCTGTGGCACGATCTCAAGATGGGTCCCGGCTCAAGGCCGGGATGACACCGTGGATGGGAATAGCGCAACAAAAAGGACGCCTCGCGGGCGCCCTTCCTTATTCTCGTATCCGCGACTAGCGCCGCTTCTTGTCGACCTGGTGATAGGCCCGGCGCGAGTGGAATTCGCAATAGGGGCCAGTCTCCAGGCTATGCTGCCCGCAGAAGTAGAAGTCCTTGCTCAGCGGATCGCCGATCGGCCACTTGCAGGTATGCTCATTGAGCTGCAGCAGGTTGAGGCGCTTGTCCTCGGGAATGAAGAGTTCGGCCACGGCGGGCGCGACATAGAGGTCAGCCTCGAGCTGCGGATCATGCGCCAGGGCCGTCGCGCCCACCGATTGCGGGCGCGGCATGGACTGCCGAACCTTGCCGGCGCCACCTATGCCGGAAAGGCCGGAAGAGGGGCTTGCGACGCGACGGGTGGCCGGGCGCGCGGCCGGACGGGCGCGCGGGGTGGAATTGGTCGGCTTGGCACGGGCCGAAAGCTTGAGGCGATGCACCTTGCCGATGACGGCATTGCGGGTCACCCCTTCGCCGAGCTCGCCGGCAATCTGGCTGGCCGAGAGACCTTCCATCCAGAGCTTCTTCAAAGTCTCGACGCGCTCGTCAGTCCAGCCCGCCGATTGTGCTCCTGAAACCATCGTCAAAACAGAATCCTTCATTGCGCTGCCAAATGGCCTATGGCAGCCATAAACGCTAGGCGTCGTATGTCAGGTGGGTCCGCCACACGAGATATCGTGTTCCCAATGACGCTGAGTTTACGCCATGCCCGGAATCGGGATCAAGAGTCGGGCTCGACTTTCCCCGTAAATCCACTGCTTAAAATTGTCCTAACAAACCCTGAGTCAAATCAGGCACTTGCGGTCTGATCATTGACTTATCACGGGAAATTGGCCTAACTCTGGCGCCGAAACGCGCTGCGCAACGAGCGCGTTTTTGGTTTTTGTGGCGCTATTGTCACGCTGCGCCGCTAGCCTATTTCAACCCCGCCAAAGAAGGAACAAGCCCATGTCTGCGCTCTACGGCACTTATGCCCGGTCCGATCTCGCTTTCGAGCGGGGCGAGGGTATGCGCCTGTACGACCAGCATGGCCGAGACTATCTCGATTTCCATTCCGGCGTGGCGGTGAACGCCCTGGGTCACGGCGACGCGCACCTCGTGAGCGCGCTCAAATCCGCGGCTGACAAGGTGTGGCATACGGCCAATACCTTTACCATTCCCGAGCAGGAACGGCTTGGCCAGCGGCTGGTCGAGGCCACATTCGCGGATTCGGTCTTCTTCACCAATTCGGGCGCCGAAGCGCTCGAATGCGCCATCAAGACCGCGCGGCATTATTTCTGGGCCAAGGGCGAGAAGGACCGCTACGAGATCATCGCCTTTACCGGCTCGTTCCACGGCCGCACGCTGGGCACGATCGCAGCCGGCGGCAACCCCGATTACCTCGAAGGCTTCGGCCCGCCGGTTCCCGGTTTCAAGCATACCAAGCCGGGTGACCTGGAAGCCGTCAAGGCGCTCATCACGCCGCAGACCTGCGCCATCCTGATCGAGCCGGTGCAGGGCGAAGGCGGCGTCACGGCGATGACATCAGAATTCATGCAGGGCCTGCGCGCGCTGTGCGACGAGCATGGCATGCTGCTGGTGCTCGACGAAGTCCAGTGCGGCTATGGCCGGACCGGGCGGTTCTTTGCCTATGAGTGGGCCGGCATCACGCCTGATATCGTGGCCGTGGCCAAGGCCATCGGCGGCGGTTTCCCGCTCGGTGCATGCCTCGCCAAGGGCGACGTCGCGGCCTCGATGGTGCCCGGCACGCATGGCTCGACCTATGGCGGCAACCCGCTGGCCACCGCGGTCGGCAATGCCGTGCTCGACCGTATCCTGGCGCCCGGCTTCATCGACCATGTCAACCAGATGGGCCAGAAGCTCGCCTGGCACCTGCAGCAACTGGCGCAGCGCTACCCCGACTATGTGCTGGAACTGCGTGGCAAGGGCCTGCTTGCCGGCATCAAGATTGCCCCGCCCGTACGCGATTTCGTGGCACGGCTGCGCGACGATCACCGCCTGCTGGCCATGGGCGCTGGCGACAATGTGCTGCGGCTGATTCCGCCGCTTATCGTTACCGAAGCCGATATCGAGGAAGCCGTGGGCAAGGTTGCCGCAGCCTTCGACGCGATCGAGGCCGAGACGGCGTCGGTTCCGGCGGTGGGCTGATGGATCTGAGTGTCCGCTACTATGGTCGGCGACGACGCGGCCTGTTTCCTCCTCCCTGAGGGGAGGAGCGACAGCACGCGCATACACTCACCATTCATAGCGTCCACAAAGGAACCCGGCCCATGACTCCGACCGGCACCGCAAGGCATTTTCTTTCCATCGACGATTTCACCTATGCCGAACTGCGCGGCATGCTCGACACCGCAGTGTCGCTCAAGGGGCGGCTCAAGGAGGGCGATCGCCCCCAGCCGCTCAAGGACAAGGTCCTGGCGATGATCTTCGAGCGGCAATCCACGCGCACCCGAGTGTCTTTCGATGTCGGCATGCGCCAGCTCGGCGGCGAGACGATCATGCTGTCCGGCCAGGAGATGCAGCTCAGTCGCGAGGAAACCCTCAGCGACACGGCCAAGGTGCTCAGCCGCTATGTCGATGCCATCATGATCCGCATCCTCAGCCACGCCGACCTGCTCGAACTGGCCGAGGCCGCAACGGTTCCCGTTATCAACGGCCTGACGCGCCGGGCCCATCCGTGCCAGATCATGGCCGACCTCATGACTTTCGAGGAGTATCGCGGCAATATCAAGGGTGCCAAGGTCGCCTGGGTCGGCGACAGCAACAATGTGCTCCATTCCTGGGTGAATGCGGCCGAGCTGTTCCAGTGCCACCTGACCATTGCGACGCCGGAAGAATACAGCCCCGAAAAGGACCTGATGGATGATATCCGCCGGGCCGGGGACTATGTGAAGCTCATCGAGGACCCGCGCGAGGCCGTCGAGGGCGCCGACCTCGTCATCACCGACACCTGGGTGTCGATGGGCGACGTTGACGTGGCCGAGCGCCGCCGGGTCTTGAAACCCTACCAGGTGAACCCCAATTTGATGGCCTTGGCGGATAAGAACGCCTTGTTCATGCATGACCTGCCCGCCCATCGGGGCGATGAGGTGACCGACGAGGTGATCGACGGTCCGCAATCGGTCGTGTGGGACGAGGCCGAAAACCGCCTGCATGCCCAGAAAGCCATCCTGTGCTGGGCCTTTGGGGTCGAGACGAATTAGGCGCCTTTAGCGCCTCCTGCGCCCGACACACTCGCCGCGTCATTCTCCCTTGCAGAACAGGGGATTCCCGCTTTCGCGGGAATGACGCGGTGATTTGTGACATGGTGTCGGTGGAACGTTTCGCCTTGAGGGTCTAGCCTCAAGAAAGCCAAGTGAATGACCACGGATACGACTGCCATGAGCGAGAACCTGATGAGCGCCCTCGGGCTCGACCGGCCGGAAAGCGGCGACGATACCGTGGTACCGTTCACGCTCGACCAGCTCGATACGCGCGGCCGCAGCGTGCGGCTGGGTGAAGCGCTGGACACCATCCTTTCCCGCCACAACTATCCCGCCCCGGTTGCCCGCCTGCTCGGCGAGGCCGTGGTGCTGGCGGCCTTGATTGGCTCGTCGCTCAAGTTCGAGGGCCGCTTCATCCTCCAGACCCAGACCGACGGGCCGGTGAACCTGCTGGTGGTCGACTTCGACGCGCCGGACGGATTGCGCGGCTATGCGCGCTTCGACCATGACGCGGTGGTCAAGGCGGCCGAGGAAGGACGCTTCAAGCCCGGCGAACTGCTCGGCAAGGGGCACCTGGCAATGACTATCGACCAGGGGCCCAATACCGAGCGGTACCAGGGCATCGTCGCGCTGGACGGTCATTCGCTGGAAGAGGTGGCCCACACCTATTTCATGCAGTCCGAGCAGATCCCGACCCAGGTGCGCCTGGCGGTGGCCGAGTTCACCCGGAAGGGCGACCATCGTCCGCATTGGCGCGCCGGCGGCGTGCTGATCCAGCACCTGCCCGAGCATGGCATTTCGCATATGCCCGACCTGCCCGGCGACGGCAATTTCGATAATCCGGAAACGGCCGACCCCGATTTCGAGGAAGCCAATGGCTGGACCGAGGCGCGCGTCATGCTGGCCACGGTCGATGACCTGGAACTGGCCGATCCGGACCTGAGCTCGGAGCGGCTGCTGTTCCGGCTCTATCACGAGACCGGGGTGCGGGTGTTCACCCCGCTGCCCATGGTAGAACGCTGCACCTGCTCGGCCGACCGCATCGAGGACATGCTGGCCACCAGCTTTACTGCCGAGGATCGCGAGGAAATGACGGTGAATGGCGAAATCGAGGTGGTCTGCGAATTCTGCTCGACCGCCTATCACTTCAATCCGCATCATTTCGACGCCAAGCATTAATCCACGGAACGGCCGCTTTTGCGGCCGTTTTACGACCGGCTTGCCAAGACTCCCGAATATGATCAGTATCTGAACATAAGTATCCGGGCGTAGGGGCAGCCTGTGAACGTCGACCTGATGTCAGCCATCGAGGCGATCCAGCAGCAAACCGACACTGCTGGCATTCTCGACATCATGTATGCCACGATCGAGAACTACGGCTTCCAGCGGTTCATTATTTCGGGCCTGCCCGATCGGGGGCAGGACGTGCGGCCCTTCGTGCTGCTCTCGGGCTGGAACGACGAGTGGTACGAGCGCTATACGAGCCTGGGCTACGTGCATCTCGATCCGGTGGCTCGGAACTGCTTTTCCACCACAAGGCCCTTCGACTGGTCCGAGGCGCCCTATGACCCCGAAGCCGACCTGCCGGCCCGCCGGGTGATGGAGGAAGCGCGCGACTTCGGCATGGACCAGGGCTTCTGCGTCCCCATCCATATGGAAGGGGGCATGCAGGGCGTGGTTTCGCTGGTGGGTGATCCCAGCGAACTCGACGATAAGCGGCGCCTGGAGCTGCATATGCTGGCGCTCTATGCCCATGGCCAATTGCGTTTCCTCAACAGCAGCCAGAGCGAGCTTGCCCAGCGCCGGGCCATTACCGGCCGCGAAAGCGAAGTGCTCAAATGGGTGGCCGCGGGCAAGACCGCGGCCGAAATCAGTGCCATTACCGGTCTTTCCCAGCGCACGGTGAACCAGCATTGCGAGAATGCCCAGCGCCGGCTTGGTACCAACAACCGTGTTCATACCGTGGTCGAGGCAATCCGGCACAAGCTCATTACGCTCTGATCAGGCTGGGCATATATAGTGGCACTGGTCGATCTGGCCGCTTGCCATGGCCATTGTGATTTATACCAATATCGCCGGGCTGAACCGGCGTGCCTTACTGCGACTTCATCTCACGCTTGGGGGCAGAAGCGATGAAGATTTATCCAATCCGCGCACCGGCGGATCGCTATTCTATTGACCTTCTGGAACGCAATCATAGCCTGAGGCATACGATTTTCGTCGACATCCAGGGTTGGGAGGCGATCCGTCGCCCCGACCTGCGCGATGTCGATGCCTTCGACACGGCTGACACGACCCACCTCCTGCTTGTCGATGGCGACGAACTGGTCGGTGGGTCCCGCATGACGCCACTCGACAAACCGAACTTGCTGCAGACAGTCTTTCCCGGGCTTGTGCAAGGAGCATTCCCCGCCTCACCCTCGCTTGGGGCCGATTGGACGCGCTTTTATGTGCGGCCCGATCGACGCGAGGGCAGGCGGCGCACGCCGGAGTCTGCGGCCCTTTTCTGCGGAATGATGGAATATGCCCTGTTGCAGGGCTACTGCTTCATCACCTTCGTCTCGACCATCTACATGCTCGAGCATGGCGTCAGTGTCGGCTGGCGTATCACCCCGCTGGGGGCACCTGAACTGGTCGATGGTAAGCCGACCATCGCGGCATGGATCGAGGTCAGCGAGGCCGCATTGGGCAATGTGCGGCGCGTCACGGGGCAGGGCGGGCCCGTACTGGCCGAGCGTGATGTGGTCCATCGACCGCCTGCCCAAGCCCCGGCTGCTGCCCGGCACTGACCCGGTAACCGGGCAATGTCGGATGTGCTGGAGCTGACCAGAGCGATCCTTGGCGGGGATGGCCCGAAGGATGTCACGGCCCTTCAGGTGCTGGAGACGGCGCTCGAGCGCGAGGTCGACGTGCTGCACTATTGTGCCGGCTCGCTGGGGCTGGATGCCGCCCTGGTCATGCAGCGCGCCGCCGCCTGGGCCGGCTACGGCTTCTTCGAACGGGTGCCGCAGGGACTGCGGGGACATACAGAGCCGACCCGGCTCGAGGCACTGGCCGATGTGCGCATGTTCCGGGTGCAACTACTGGACCAGGAGATCGCCTTCGCCGCGCCGGACTTCTTCGGCATCATCCGCCTCAGGCATCGGCTGGCCACGACGCCACGGCTGCGCCGGCTGCTGTGCTTCGTGCCCGAGGCGGCCCTGCGCGATTATCTCGCCGAGGCGGCGGCCCCCGCGCTGATCGATGCGGCACGGCAGAACCTGGCGCGGCGCTGGCCGTATGCTTCGGCCCATCTCGAACTCACCCGGATGGCGCGGGCGGGCTTCGTGAGCGCGCTGGTCCTGCTCGTTTCGCTGCTGTTGCTGGCGCCATTCTATGCCCAGGCCTGGCTGCTGCCGCTGGCCTGCGCCACGCTGGTCGTGCCGGCCGCGATCCGGCTCGCGGCGCTGTTCAGCCCCACCAAGGTGGCGCCTGCGCCGCAAAGGCCAGCCGACGAAGACCTGCCCGTCTATTCGGTGCTGATCCCGCTGCGCAACGAGGCGAGCATGGTGCCGCAGCTCTTTGCGTCCATGGCGGCGCTGGACTACCCGCGGGAACGGCTCGACATCAAATTCGTGGTCGAGGCGAAATCGGCCGCCACCATTGCCGCGGTGTGCGCCCGGCTCGGCGATCCGCGATTTTCGCTGGTATCGGTGCCGGACGCCCTGCCGCGCACCAAGCCCAAGGCGCTCGATTTCGCCCTGCCACTCTGCCGGGGCGAACATGTCGTGGTCTTCGACGCCGAGGACAGGCCGGATGCCGACCAGCTCTGGAAGGCCGCGCTGCGCTTCAGGGACGAGCCCGACATCGCCTGCCTCCAGGCACGACTGGTGATCGACAATGGACGGCGAAACTGGCTGACGGCCCTGTTCGCGGGGGAGTATGCCGGCCTGTTCATGGTCCTGCTGCCGGCATTGGCCCGCTGGCGCCTGCCCATGCCGCTGGGCGGGACATCCAACCATTTCCGCCTCCAGGTGCTGCGCGAGTTGGGTGGCTGGGACGCCTATAACGTCACCGAGGATGCCGACCTGGGCATGCGGCTGGCCCGGCGGCGATTGCGGGTCGAGATGCTCGCCTCGGCAACCTGCGAAACCGCGCCGGCCCAGTTTCTGCCCTGGATCGGACAGCGGACGCGATGGATGAAGGGCTGGATGCAGACATTCATTGTTCATAACCGCGATCCCGGCCGGTTGGCGGCGGAAATGGGACTGCCCGCCATGCTGGCCTTCGAGGCCCTGGTGCTGGGCATGATCATCGCCCCCATCCTGCATTGCGGCTTTGCCCTGGTCCTGCTGATCCGCTGGGCCAGCGGGGCGGCGGAGTTCAACGGCGCCGTCTGGACCACGCTCTACCTGGCCATGCTGGCGCTGGGCTATGGCAGCGCCCTGGCCATGACGGCGCGAGGCCTGAGCCGGCTGCGGCAAACCAGCCTGCTGGCCGTGCAGGTTCTGCTGCCGGTCTATTGGCTGCTGATCGGCTTTGCTACGATCCGCGCCGCCCATGACCTGATGATGCGGCCCTTCTACTGGTTCAAATCGCCCCACCGGCCCGAGGCGGAGGCAAAGCCGGCGCCATCGGGGTCGGCACGGCCGGCGACCCGCCGGATTCCCATTTAGTAACTTGACTAAGAATATCATGATATGTAGCACCTGCCGGGACGGAAAACCGCTGCGACAGGATGGATCGCCATGCCAGAACTGAATTCGCTTTCGCGGCCGGGCGGGTAATGAGCCAGATGTTCCACGAAGCCACCGTGCTGTCGCGCCAGCAGCTTACCCCCGGCATGATCCGGCTGACCTTCGGCGGTCCTGGGCTCAGCAGCTTCAGGACTACCGGCATTGGCGACGAATATCTGCGGCTGTTCTTTCCCAACGAGCAGACCGGCAAGCTGCACCTGCCCCATATCACCGAGGATGGACGCTGGACCTATCCGGACGGGCAGGACGCCATTCGCTGCTCGACCTATACGGTACGCCGGTTTCGGCCCGATGCGGGCGAGGTCGATATCGACTTCGTGGTGCATGAGGGTGGCCTTGCCAGCGAATGGGCGCAGCAGGCCAATCCGGGCGACCGCATCACCATCAACAATCCGCGCGGGCTCTATACGCCGCCATCAGACATTGTCTGGCAATTGCTGGTGTCCGATGCCACGGGCCTGCCGGCTTTATCGCGCCTGCTGGAGCAGACGCCTCGGCACGTGCAGTCGCGGGTGTTCATCGAAGTGGCGCAGGCCGAGGACGAGCAGGACCTGCCCGCCCATCCCGGTGCGACGGTGACCTGGCTGCACAAGAGCGGCAATGGCGTCGCTCCCAGCCGCATGGGCGAAGTGGTGCGTGCGGTGCCGCTGCCGCAGACCCCAGGCTATGTCTGGGTGGCGGGCGAGCAGAAAGTGGTGCGCGCCATCCGTAAATTCGTACGCCAGGAGCTCAAGCTTCCCGCCGAGCGCTATGAGCTGGTCGGCTACTGGACCGCCAATGGCGAGGAATGGGACGCCAAATGGGAAGCCAAATGGGAAGCGCTCGACCCGGCCATCAAGGCAAAGATCGATGCTGCCTGGGATTCGGATCGCGACCCCGAGGACGTGCGCGACGAATATGAGGCGGTACTGGAGAAATTCGGCCTCTGACCTTGGTCTGAAGGCCAGGAACAGAGGCGGCGGAGAGGCCGGCGCCAGCGTTCAGACGCCGGTCATTCCCCGCGGAGCGCCGCGCTAGCTCCTGAGGCCCGGCGCTTCCTGGCCCGTACTCTGCACATATTCGGTATAGCCGCCCCCATAGACATGGACCCCCTCGGGCGTCAGCTCCAGCACGCGGTTGGAGAGCGCGGCGAGGAAATGGCGGTCGTGGCTGACGAAGAGCATCGTGCCTTCATATTGGCGCAGCGCCTCGATCAGCATTTCCTTGGTGGCGATATCGAGATGGTTGGTCGGTTCGTCCAGCACGAGAAAATTCGGTGGATCGAACAGCATGATGGCCATGACCAGCCGCGCCTTCTCGCCGCCTGAGAGAACCCGGCATTTCTTGTCGATCTCGTCGCCGGAAAAGCCGAAGCAGCCGGCCAGGGCGCGGAGCGGCGCTTGCCCCGCCTGTGGGAAACTGTCCTGCAACTGTTCGAATACGGTGCGGTCGCCATCGAGCACATCCATGGCGTGCTGGGCGAAATAGCCCATCTTGACGCTGGGGCCGCGCGACACCGTGCCGGCATCGGGCTCGGCCGTGCCGGTCACCAGCTTGAGCAGGGTGGACTTGCCCGCGCCATTGACGCCCATGATGCACCAGCGCTCCTTGCGGCGGACATGGAAATCGAGCCCGTCATAGATGGTGCGGCTGCCATAGCTCTTGCCGACGCCCTTGAGCAGGGCCACGTCTTCACCCGAACGCGGGGCAGGGCGGAATTCGAAGGCGACCTTCTGCTGGCGCTTGGGCGGCTCGACCTTGTCGATCTTGTCGAGCTTCTTGACCCGGCTCTGCACCTGCGCGGCGTGGCTGGCGCGGGCCTTGAAGCGCTCGATGAAAGCAATTTCCTTGGCCAACATGGCCTGCTGCCGCTCAAACTGCGCCTGCTGCTGCTTTTCGGCCAAAGCCCGCTGCTGCTGATAGAACTCGTAATTGCCCGAATAGGTCGTGAGCGAACCGGCATCGATCTCGACGATCTTGGTGCAGATGCGGTTCATGAATTCGCGGTCATGCGAGGTCATGAACAAGGCACCGGTATAGTTCTGCAGGAACGCTTCGAGCCAGATCAGGCTTTCGATATCGAGATGGTTGCTCGGTTCGTCCAGCAGCAGGGCATCAGGGCGCATGAGCAGGATTCGGGCGAGCGCCACGCGCATTTTCCAGCCGCCGCTCAGGGCGCCCACATCGCCGTCCATCATCTCCTGGGAGAAGCCCAGACCGTCGAGCACTTCGCGGGCGCGGCCATCGAGCGAATAGCCATCCAGCTCCTCGAACTGATGCTGCACCTCGCCATAGCGCTCGATGATGGCATCCATCTCGTCGGCCTTGTCAGGGTCGCCCATATCGGCTTCCAGCGCCCGCATCTCTGATATGAGCGCGCTGACCGGGCCGGCGCCATCCATGACTTCGGCCACGACGCTGCGGCCAGCCATTTCGCCGACATCCTGGCTGAAATAGCCGATGGTCACGCCGCGATCGATGGAGACCTGGCCCTCATCGGGCTGCTCTTCGCCGGTGATCACGCGGAAGAGGGTGGTCTTGCCGGCGCCGTTGGGGCCGACCAGGCCGATCTTCTCGCCCTTCTGCAACGTGGCGGATGCCTCGATGAAGACAATCTGCTTGCCGTTCTGCTTGCCGATGCTTTCGAGACGTATCATGCGGTAACCGATCCTGCGCACGCCGACAGGCGCTGCGAAGCGCCCGTAAAGCATTGCCGGCCGGCTGGCGCAAGGCCACCGGTGTCACAGGGGGTATGTCAGGCGCGCTTGTGCCGCGCCACGCCGTCCGCGCCGAAGATGATGGCGCGGGCCGGATCGAAGGTCAGGTCCAGGCGCTGGCCGGGCTTGAGGTCATGGTCACCATCGAGCACGACCAGCCAGGATGCGCCGGAGGGTAGCGCGAGGCTGATATTGGTCTCGTTGCCCAGCCGCTCCACCAGCACGACCTGGCCGCTGATCGTGCCAGCGCGGTGCTCCAGATCATGCGGTCGGATGCCCAGGGTGACGGTATCGCCCGGCTTGATCCCCGTAGCGTCGGCGGGGATGGTGATGGCGGCGAGGTCCTTGCCGGCCACGGTGATCGTATCGGCGCCGACGGATTCCACTGTCACGTCGATGAAGTTCATCTTGGGCGAGCCGATAAAGCCGGCGACGAAGAGATTGGCGGGGCGCTGGTAAAGTTCGATGGGCGCACCGACCTGCTGCACTACGCCGCCATTGAGCACCACGATCTTGTCGGCAAGGGTCATGGCCTCGACCTGGTCGTGAGTCACATAGACCATGGTGGCGCCGAGATCCTGGTGCAGCCTGGCAAGCTCCATGCGCATGTCGACGCGCAGGGCGGCATCGAGATTGGAAAGCGGTTCGTCGAACAGGAAGACTTCCGGCTTGCGCACGATGGCACGGCCGATGGCCACGCGCTGGCGCTGGCCGCCCGAAAGCTGGCTCGGCTTGCGGTCGAGCAGATGTTCCATCTGCAGGATCCTGGCAGCTTCGCGGATTTTGGCGTCGCGCACATCCTTGGGCGTGCCGGCCAGTTTCAGGCCGAAGCCGACATTGTCGTAAACGGTCATATGCGGATAGAGCGCATAATTCTGGAACACCATGGCAATGCCGCGGTCCCGCGGCTCGACCGCATTGCACAGCTTGTCGGCGATCCACAGCTCGCCGCCGCTGATATCTTCGAGCCCGGCAATCATGCGCAGCAAAGTGGATTTGCCGCAGCCCGACGGACCGACAAAGACGACGAATTCGCCATGGGTGACGCTGAGGTTGACGCCCTTGATGACTTCGACTTCACCATAGCTCTTGTGCAGGGATTTGAGTTCAAGGCCGGCCATGGGTCTATCCTTTGACGGCGCCAGCGGTCATCCCAGCCACGATCTGCCGGTTGAAGAACAGGAAGACCAGCAGGGGCGGGATGGTGATGAGCGCGATATTGGTGAAGAGCAGGTTGTAGGACGTCTGGAACTGGCTTTGGAAATTGTAGAGCGTCAGTTGCACCGTCGCATTGGCATTGCCCGGCAGGTAGTAAAGCGGGTTGGTGAAGTCGTTGAAGATGGCGACCGACTGCACCACGATATTGGTGACCGTCACCGGCCAGAGCAGCGGCAGGATGACCCGGAAGAACACGTCGAACGGCCTGGCGCCGTCGATGATGGCCGCCTCGTCCAGCTCGCGCGGAATGGTGGCAATGAAGGCGCGATAGAGCAGGATCGAGAAGGGCAGGGCATAGGCCACCTCGATCAGCACCATGCCATGGAGCCTGGCAAAGAGTCCGATGCCCTGCAGCAGCCAGATGGTCGGTACGACCGCCGGTGGGATCATCAGCCCGGCGAGGATCAGGAATTCGATCAACCCGTTGAAGCGCGTCTTGCGACGCTGCAGCACGAAGCCGACCATGGCCGCGAAGATCACCAGCAGCGTCACGCTGGCCACGGTGAGGATGGTCGAATTGATGAAGGCGGTCAGCAGCATCCAATTGCGGGTGGTGACAACCTCGACGATGTTGCTCCACAGGTGATTGCCATCAGGCCAGGAGAAGTCGAGCAGCGAGGCCTGCTTCTGGTCCTTGAAGGCCATCAGCACGATGAAGGTGAAAGGCACGAGGAATACGACCACCGAAGCGAGCACGGCGACGGCGCTGAGCCAGTAGCGGCGAAGGAAGTTCATTCGTGCCCCTCCTTGCGGTTGAGCAGCATGGTCAGCGGCACGACCAGCGCGGCGATGAGAATGAACAGCACCACATTGCCGGCAGTGGAGAGCCCGTAGAACCCGGCCTGGTATTGCTTGTAGATCACCGAGGCGACGGTATCGGAGGCAAAGCCCGGCCCGCCGCGCGTCATGGCCCAGATGAGATCGAAGGTGCGCAACCCGCCGATGAAGCTCAGCGTGATGACGGTGACCGTGGCCGGGCGGCAGAG
>CBIGSA010000075.1:0-13124 GCA_966192215.1 uncultured Devosia sp.
ATCCGATGGGGACGATCGACGCCATGGAATTCCTGATGGACAAGGTCCGCCAGACCAAAACGAATTCCGACTTCTTCGATTCGATGAATACCTAAGCCCGGCTTCAAATGCGCTCGGGCGATACAATCGTGGCGCTGTCCTCCGGGGCACCGCCAGCCGGCGTGGCGGTCATCCGCCTGTCCGGACCCGATGTGGGCTCGATTATCCAGGAGATTGCCGGTCCCCTTCCCGAGCCGCGGCGGTTGACGCTGCGGCCCATCGGGCGCGATTCGCTGCTCGATCGGGGCCTCGTCGCCTGGTTTCCCGCGCCGCACAGCTTTACCGGCGAAGACTGCGCCGAATTGCAGGTGCATGGCTCGCCCGCCGGCGTCCGCGCCATTCTCAAGCTCATCACATCGACAGGCGCTCGGCTGGCCGAAGCCGGCGAATTCACGCGCCGGGCCTTTGAAAACGGCAAGCTCGACCTGGTCGAGATCGAGGGTCTGGGCGATCTGCTCGAGGCCGAAACCGAGAACCAGCGCCGGCAGGCGTTGGCGCGTTTCGAGGGCGGCTTGTCGCAGCGCGTGGATGCTTGGCGCGATCAATTGCTGGACCTGCGGGCAGAAATCGAGGCCCGCCTGGACTTCTCCGATGAAGGTGATGTCGGCGATCTGCCCGACAGTTTTGACGACAGCATTGCCGCCCTGCGAGTCGACATTGGCAATGCTCTCGCCTCATTGGAACATGGCCGCATTGTCCGCGAGGGTATTCGCGTGGCTCTGGCTGGCCCGCCGAATGTCGGAAAATCCAGCCTGCTCAACGCCTTGGCGAAATCCGACATTGCCATTGTCACCGACGAAGCCGGCACGACGCGCGACGTGAGGGAAGTGCCGCTCGATATCAATGGCCAGCTCTATATGTTGCTTGATCTCGCCGGCCTGCGCGAGACAGACAGCAAGGCCGAGGCCGAAGGCGTCCGTCGTGCCCGGCAGGCCATCGATCAGGCCGATATTGTATTATGGCTGCATGCACCCGACATTGCCGGAACATCCGACATTCAGGGCGACAGGGTCATCAAGGTTGGCGTCAAGCTGGATCTCGGCATGATGCCCGGAATGGATGTCGAAGTATCCGCCCAATCGGGCGATGGGCTTGACGGGCTTCTGCAGCAGATCGATGCCATCGGCCGGACGTTGGCCGGCGGCGAACCCGCCTTGCTGAGCCGCGAGCGTGACCGGCTGGCGCTGGAAAGCGCCGCCGACGCGCTGGGTATTGCCGCGCGGCAGCTGTCAGTGCCCGAACTGGCCGCGGAAAGCCTTCGCATTGCGTCGCAATCGCTGGAGCGGCTGGTTGGGCGGCTTGATGCCGAACGCGTGCTTGACCGGCTGTTTGCCAGCTTCTGCATCGGCAAGTGACCCAAACGTGATTCACGTGAAACACGTGGGGTCGGCGCGCTGATGGCGCTACAATTGATTCACGTGAAACATTGGCTTATTGAGACCGCCTCGGAGATATTGCATGAGCGACTATGCCGTCATCATCGTTGGGGGTGGCCACGCCGGCTGCGAGGCCGCGGCCGCTTCCGCGCGCCTGGGCGTCGCCACGGCGCTGGTGACGCATAAATTCGCCACCATCGGCGAGATGAGCTGCAATCCCGCTATTGGCGGGCTCGGTAAGGGCCACCTCGTGCGCGAGATCGACGCGCTGGACGGCCTCATGGGCCGCGTGGCCGATCAGGCCGGTATCCAGTTCCGCGTACTCAACCGGCGCAAGGGCCCTGCCGTGGGCGGTCCCCGCGCCCAGGCCCACCGCAAGCGGTAACCGCAGGCTATGCAGGCCGCTATTACCGCGCAGCCCAACCTCGACGTGATCGAGGGCGAAGTCGACGATATCGAAGTGACCAATGGCGCGGTGAGCGGCGTTGTCCTGCTCGATGGCCGCCGCCTGACTACCAGGGCGGTTGTCCTGACCACCGGCACTTTCCTGCGCGGCCTGATTCACCGCGGCGAGGAAACCACGCCGGCGGGTCGTATGGGTGAGAAGCCGGTATTGGGTCTCTCTACCCGCCTCGAAAATCTCGGCTTGCAGCTCGGCCGCCTCAAGACCGGTACGCCGGCCCGCCTTGACGGCACCAGCATCGACTATTCCGTGCTCGAAGAGCAGCCCGGCGACAATCCGCCCGAGGCCTTTTCGGCGCTGACGCGGGCCATCACCACGCCGCAAATTTCCTGCCATATCACACGGACGACGGCCGAGACGCATCGGATCATTTCCGAGAATCTGCACCGCTCGGCCATGTATTCGGGCCGTATCCAGAGCCGCGGGCCGCGCTATTGTCCCTCGATCGAGGACAAGATCGTGCGCTTCGCCGACCGCGACAGCCACCAGATTTTCCTTGAACCAGAGGGACTTGACGACAAGACAGTCTATCCAAACGGCCTTTCGACGTCCCTGCCGGCCGAGGTCCAGGAGGCTTTCCTGCGCTCCATGCCGGGCCTGGAAGATGTACGTATCGTCCGGCCGGGCTATGCCATCGAGTATGACTATGTCGACCCGCGCGAGTTGCGGCCGACTCTGGAGGTCAAGCGCCAGCCGGGCCTTTATCTCGCCGGCCAGATCAATGGCACGACAGGCTATGAAGAAGCCGGCGCGCAGGGCCTGCTGGCCGGCGCCAATGCCGCCCTGGCAGCCTCGGGCCAGGCGCCGATGGTTCTGTCACGTACGGAAAGCTATCTCGGTGTCATGGTGGATGACCTGGTGACGCGTGGCGTTTCCGAGCCTTATCGCATGTTTACCTCGCGCGCCGAGTTCCGTCTGCATCTGCGCGCAGACAATGCCGACCAGCGGCTGACCACTCTGGGCGTGGAGAAGGGCCTGGTTGGCGAAGAACGTCACATCCTGTTCTCCGCCAAGTCCCACGCCCTGGCGCATGGCCGCGCACTGTTGACCAGCCTTACAGCCTCGCCGAATGCAGCGCGCAAGGCGGGTATTGCCGTCAATGAGGACGGCAAGCTGCGCTCGGCCTTCGACCTGCTGTCCTATCCCGACGTGACGCCCGCGGATGCGGCTCGACTTTGGCCCGAAGTCGCTGAAATTCCTGGCGAAATCATCGAACAATTGGTGGTCGATGCGCAATATGCCGTCTATCTCGACCGGCAGCGCGATGACATCGACGCGTTGCGCCGCGACGAGCAGAAGCCGATCCCCGACGATCTCGACTATGCTGTCATTCCAGGCCTTTCCATGGAAATCCGGCAGAAGCTGGCGCAATACCGGCCGCAGACAATTGCCCAGGCGCAAGCCATGGACGGCATGACGCCCGCCGCCGTGACATTGCTGCTGGCGGTCATCCGGCGCGGTGACTTGCGTAAGGCGAGCTGATGGCGCAAATCGACGCCATTGCACCCTATGCAGAGCATTTCACGCGGCCACTAGAAGATGTTGCCGCCGACCTGGAATCCTATGCTCAACTGCTGCGGAAGTGGCAGGCGGTGCAGAATCTTGTTTCACGTGAAACACTGAATTCGGTTTGGTCCCGGCATTTCGCCGATAGTTTGCAGATTCTGCCGCTCTTGCGGGACCATGATCGACAATTCCTCGATTTGGGCAGTGGCGGCGGCCTGCCGGCCTTGCCGTTGGCTATTGCGCTCAAGGGAACGAATCACCAGTTCACCCTTATCGAGCCGAACGGCAGAAAAGTGAGCTTTCTCCGGACCGTGGCGCGGGATTTGGGGCTCAATATTGCCGTCGAGGGCCGACGCAGCGATCAGATTGATTCACGTGAAACACCAATACCCGATGTCATAACCTCCCGGGCTCTGGCCGCCTTGCCGGCGCTATGTGGGTGGATGCAGCCCTTTTTTGCGCCGCAAACCAGGGCCATTCTGCACAAGGGCAGGGAACATGTTGAAGAACTGGCAGAAGCAGTTCCGCATTGGGACTTTAACGTGGTAGTAACCAAGAGCGACACCGATGCAGAAGGTGTCCTGCTCACGCTTACGGATTTGCGTGCGAAAACAGTTAGTTAGCGGCGAACGAGCTGGAGGCCTGTTGTGGCGCCCCGTATCCTGACTCTGGCGAACCAAAAAGGCGGCGTGGGAAAAACCACGACGGCCATCAATCTCGCGACCGCCCTGGCCGCCATCGGTGAGCGTGTGCTGATTGTCGATCTCGATCCGCAGGGCAATGCTTCCACCGGTCTCGGTATTTCGCGCACCGACCGTGATGTGTCCTCCTATGACCTGCTGGTGGGCGAAGCCACGGTGGCGCAGGCCGCCATTATGACTTCGGTCCCCAATGTAGCCATTGTCCCTTCGACCATGGACCTGCTGGGCGTGGAACTGACAATTGCCGGCCAGGCCGATCGCGCCTTCAAGCTGCGCAATGCCTTCAAGCAATTGGGCGACCTCAGCATCAACGAGCGGCCGGTGAGCTATATCCTCATCGATTGCCCGCCTTCGCTCAACCTGCTGACCGTCAATTCGCTGGTTGCGGCCGATGCGGTCCTGGTGCCACTGCAATGCGAATTCTTCGCCCTGGAAGGCCTCAGCCAACTGCTTCAAACCATTGAACAAATACGTTCGACGCTCAATCCGCGCCTTTCCATCCAGGGAGTGGTGATGACCATGTTCGACAAGCGCAACAACCTTTCCGAACAGGTGTTGCAGGACGTGCGGCAGGAAATGGGCGCGCTGGTCTATGACACGGTCATCCCGCGCAATGTACGGCTCAGCGAGGCGCCGTCCTATGGCAAGCCCGCTTTGCTCTATGATCTCAAATGCGCCGGCAGCCAGGCCTATCTGCGGCTGGCCACCGAGGTGATCCGCCGCGAGCGGCAGCTCAATGCGGCATAGGAGCTTGATATGAGTGACAGACCCACACGACTTGGCCGCGGGCTGGCGGCGCTGATCGGCGACATGGCCAGTGTGGAAGGCGCACGCGTCACCGAATCGGGCGGGGTCAAGCGCCTGCCGGTCGAATTCATCATTGCCAACCGCGCCAATCCGCGCCGAACCTTCGACAGCGAACAGCTCGAGGAGCTGACCAATTCGATCCGCGAAAAGGGCGTGATGCAGCCCTTGCTGGTGCGTCCGAGCGAAGACCCCAACATTTTCGAGCTGATCGCCGGCGAGCGCCGCTGGCGCGCCGCGCAGAAGGCCGGCCTGCATGACGTGCCGGTCATTGTGCGTGAAGTGGGCGACAAGGAAGCGCTTGAGCTCGCCATTATCGAGAACGTGCAGCGCGCCGATCTCAATCCGCTTGAAGAAGCAATGGGTTATGGCCAGCTGATCGAGCAGTTCGATTATACTCAGCAGGACCTGGCCCAAGTGATTGGCAAGAGCCGTTCGCATGTTGCCAATACGCTGCGTCTGTTGCGCCTGCCTGAGGATGTGCGCGGCATGGTGGCCAGCGGTACGCTCACGGCGGGCCATGCCCGTACATTGATTACCGCCGAGGATCCGGCCAACCTCGCCCGCCAGATTGTTGCCGGTGGCCTTTCGGTGCGCGAAGCCGAGGCCCTGAGCCAGCAGCGCGACGTCGCCGGCAAGAAGAAGCCAAGCGAACAGGTGGAGCGCGATGCCGATACGGTGGCGCTGGAGCGTCGTCTGTCGGATGCCCTGGGGCTTTCAGTGTCACTGTCGCATAGCGAACGCGGCGGCAAGCTCGAAATCCGCTATCGCACGCTGGAGCAGCTCGACGGCATCTGCGTGAAGCTTACCGGCAGCAATTAAGGCGAAGTTTCACGTGAAACGCTAGTGGGCGGCGGCCATCATGCAGATGGCGAGCAGGGCCCGGCGCAGGCTGGATTCGGCCAAGGCAGGACGCCTGCGGCTATCTGACGTCGCCTGCAAAATGCGGTCAGCGGCCGCCGCCAGAGCGCCGTCCGACCATAGCCGCAATTGTTGTTCGAGGCTGGAAATCCGCGAAAAATGCGGCCTGGGCCGCAGACCTTCCAGCACAGAACGCGGCGTCTTGCCGGCATCCACTTCGGTGCGCCAACGACGCAGATTGGCGAAATGGATGGTCGACATGGCCAGCAGCCGCTGCGGATCGACCGCCGAGGACAAAGCCCGATCGAGCGCCAGTTCGAGCTTTTCGGCATGGCCGGCGCCAGTGGCATCGAGAATGGCGTCGATGACCAGCATGCCGTTATCGGCGCAGAGCAGCAGTACGTCTTCGCGCGTCAGGCTTTTGCTGCTAGCGGCGTAAAGCGTGAGCTTTTCCAGCTCGCGCCGGGTGATTTCGCGATCATTGCCGAGAATTTCGCGCAAGGTGGTCACCACATCGGCATCCACGCGAATGCCGTGTTGGTTGAAGGTGTCGCGGATCAGCGCCTGCAGCGTCTCATCGCTGTCGGGATAGCAGGGCAGGGCGCGGCCCAGCCTGGCCGCCTCCACCAGCGCCCGCAAGGCGTCCTTGGGCGCCAGATTCCCCGCCTCGAGCACAATGCAGGCGCCCGCCGGGTCATCGCGCAGCTCGGTCAGCGTCATGACCAGCGACTTTCCCGCTCCGCGCACGCGCACGATGCGTTTGCCGCCGAATAGCGACATGGTGCGGGCCTCGACGGCAAGAATGGAGGGGTCGGCATCCACTTCGGCGCCATCCAGCGTCACCAGGCTTACCGATTCGGGATCGCTGCCACTCAATTGGCGGATCAGACGCTGGGCCGTCTCCCGCACCAGGCCCGCATCGGGGCCATAGGCGAGGAAAATGCCCTCGCTCAGGTCCGGCCGGGCGAGAAAACGGGCAACTTCATGCGCCTTGAGGGCCGTCATCAGCGGCTGAGCGAGGCCAGCAGGGCCAGCCGCAGTGATTCGGCCACCGCCTTGGCGGCCCGTTCCTGCGCATCGGTTGCCGCCGCCGTATTGGCCAGGACCTGACTGCTGGTGGTGTATTCCGCGCTGGCCATCCGCGTGAAGCTCAGCGGCGAACCGGTGCCGTCGCGGGGCGTAACCGAAAGGGTCGCCGTTACAGTAACGCGATAGGGCTTGTTGGGATTGGCTGTCGCCGACCGGCCAATCGCCGCCGATGAGGTCGCTACCGTCGCCATGACCAGGGGGACGGTCCCCGATTCGGACGAGCCGAGCCGCAAGGCCAGTTCCTGGTAGATGATCTGTTCCAGGCGCGTCGTGGGCTTGGCATAGGCCAGCTCCAGCGTGGGCTGGCTGGCCAAGGTGCCGCTATAGACCGGCGTGAAGCTGCAAGCGCCCAAGGCCGTTGCCCCGGCCAGCAGGATGGCGGCAAAGGCGATGCGGCGCGTGGCGCTAGATAACGACATTGACGATCCTGTCCGGGACGATGACGATCTTCTTGGGAGCCTGCCCGGCGAGAATGCGGACAATCTCATCCATTGACAAGACCAGCCGCTCCACCTCCGCAGCAGGCGTGCCCTTGGCCACGGCGATTTCGCCGCGGCGCTTGCCATTGACCTGGATGGGCATGGTCACGGTGTCATCGACAAGCAAGGCCGCGTCGACTTCGGGCCAGGGCGCGTCACTCACCAGCCCGGTCTTGCCCAGGGCCTGCCAGCAGGTTTCGGCCAGATGCGGCATCATCGGTGCGATGAGCTGGATCAGGCGTTCCACGCCCTCCTGCAGGGCCGCAAGGCGGGCGGCCGGGGCGGCCGGAGCCAGCCCGGCAGCGCGCACCAGGGCATTGGTCAGCTCATAAATCTGCGCCACGGCCCGGTTGAAGCGCAGGCCCTCGATATCACCGGCCACGGCATGGACAGCGCGATGCACCGCCTTGCGCAGCGCTTTTGCCTCATCATCGTCAGAACTGCGAACAATGTCAGACGATTGTTTAACCAGATCGCCGGTTTCACCCACCAGCCGCCAGACGCGCTGCTGGAAGCGGCTGGCGCCCTCGACACCGGCCTCGGTCCATTGCACGTCGCGCTCCGGTGGGGAATCCGAGAGCATGAACCAGCGGGCCGTGTCGGCGCCATAGGTGGCGACGATCTCGTCGGGATCGACCACGTTCTTCTTGGATTTGCTCATCTTTTCCACCGAGCCGATGGTAACGGGCTCGCCGGTCTTGATGTGCCTTGCCGTGCGATCCTCGCCCGTGGTCTCCAGCACGACATCGGCCGGTGAGACCCATTCGCCGCGCGGCGATTTATAGGTCTCGTGGGTCACCATGCCCTGGGTGAACAGGCCCTTGAAAGGCTCGTCCAGGCCCACATGGCCGGTGGCCTTCATGGCGCGGGTGAAGAAGCGCGAATAGAGCAGGTGCAGGATCGCATGCTCCACCCCGCCGATATACTGGTCGACCGGCAGCCAGCGATTGGCCACCGCCGGAATAGTCGGCGTATCGGCATGGGGCGCCGTGAAGCGGGCGAAATACCAGGACGAATCGACGAATGTGTCCATCGTGTCGGTTTCGCGCCGCGCCGCGCCGCCGCATTGCGGGCAGTTCACATGCTTCCAGGTCGGGTGATGGTCCAGTGCATTGCCCGGCTTGTCGAACGTAGCGTCGGCCGGTAGCACGACCGGCAGATCCTTCTTGGGCACGGGAATGGTGCCGCAGACCTCGCAATGGATGATGGGGATGGGCGCGCCCCAATAGCGCTGGCGGGACAGACCCCAGTCACGCAGGCGGTAATTGACCTCCACCTTGCCCTGGGGCTGGCCATCGACGCTGCGGGCCGCGAAATGCTCCGCGATCGCCTTCTTGGCCGCCTCGATGGAAAGCCCGTCGAGGAAGCCGGAATTGAAGATGGTGCCGGCGTCGGTATAGGCCTCGTTGCCCACGGCAAAACTGGCCGCATCGGCGCCTTCGGGCAGCACGACCGGCGTGACCTTGAGGTCGTATTTGCGGGCGAAATCCAGGTCGCGCTGGTCATGCGCCGGGCAGCCGAAAATGGCACCGGTGCCATAGTCCATCAGCACGAAATTGGCGACATGGACGGGCAGGGTGGCGCCCTCGATCACCGGATGCTTCACGTGAAGCCCGGTGAAAACACCTTTCTTCTCGGCCTTTTCCAGCGTTTCGGTCGCCGTGCCCTGCCGGTGACATTCGGCGACGAATTCGGCCAGGTCAGGATTGTTCCTGGCCAGTTCCGTGGTCAGCGGATGGTCGGGCGACAGCGCTATGAAGGACGCGCCGAAAATGGTGTCCGGCCGCGTGGTGAAGACCTCGATACTGGTCGCGGTGGTCACATTGCCGGGCACCAGTTCGAACAGCAGGCGCAGGCCTTCGGACTTGCCGATCCAGTTGCGCTGCATGATGCGCACCTTTTCCGGCCACTCGGTGAGCCCGTCCAGGGCTTCCAGCAGCTCTTCGGCATAGTCGGAAATCTTGAAGAACCACTGGGTCAGCTCGCGCTGCTCGACGACGGCGCCCGAGCGCCAGCCCTTGCCGTCGATGACCTGCTCATTGGCCAGCACGGTCATGTCGACGGGGTCCCAGTTGACCTTGGACTTCTTTCGGGTCACCAGGCCGGCCTGCATCATGTCGATGAACATGGCCTGCTGGTGCTTGTAATATTCGGGCTCGCAGGTGGCGATTTCGCGGGTCCAGTCGATGGCCAGACCCATGGATTTGAGCTGGGCCTTCATCGCCTCGATATTCTGGCGGGTCCAGGTGCCTGGATTCATGCCGCGCTCGATGGCGGCATTCTCGGCGGGCAGGCCGAAGGCGTCCCAGCCCATGGGGTGGAGCACATTGCGGCCGCGGGCGCGGTAGTAGCGCGCCACCACATCGCCCATGGCGTAGTTGCGCACATGGCCCATATGGATGCGGCCCGACGGATAGGGGAACATCTCGAGGACGTAATAGGGTTCGCGCGGATCGTCATTGCTGCTGACGAAGCTGCGGGCGTCGTTCCACACCTGCTGCCATTTGGGTTCCATTTCGCGCGGATTGTAGCGTTCGCCGCTCACTTGGTTTCGTCCTTGACAAGATTGCCGCAGCGCGGCCGGGAAATGCCCGACGCAGCTTGCGTTTAAGGGGGATTTTGGCTACCGGACCATCACCAGAAATCCCCACCAAGGTCAACAGGAACAGGGCGAAAGCATGGACGTTGGCGCCGCCGGCAATCTCGCTGCGATCAGGGAGCGCATGGCGCGCGCCCGGGCCCGCTTCGGCGCTCCGCCCGCTGAGGTGGAGCTGGTTGCCGTCTCCAAGACCTTCCCAGCCGAAGCGATCGAACCGTTTCTCGCCGCCGGGCAACGTGTCTTCGGGGAAAACCGCGTGCAGGAGGCCAAGGACAAGTGGCCCGGCCTGCGGGCAGCCTGGCCCGATGTCACGCTCCATCTGATCGGCCCGTTGCAGACCAACAAGGCGCGCGATGCCGTGGCCCTGTTCGATGTTATCGAAACGGTGGACCGCGACAAGCTGGCCGGCGTGCTGGCGGCCGAGATGGCGCGGGCCGGGCGCAGCCTGCCCTGTTTCGTCCAGGTCAATATCGGCCTCGAAGAACAGAAGGCCGGCATTGCCCCGGCCGAGACGGTGGCTTTCGTGCAGCGCTGCCGCGATGTGCATGGGCTCGATATTGTCGGCCTCATGTGCATTCCGCCCGACGGCGTGCCCCCCGGGCCCTATTTCGCCCATCTCGTAACGCTGGCTCGCGATGCCGAGGTTTCGGGCCTTTCCATGGGCATGAGCGGTGATTTCGAGACTGCCATCGCTATGGGCGCAACCCATGTGCGGGTAGGGAGTGCGCTGTTCGGCGCGCGCCCGCCAATCGCCTGATCCGGCCTCGGGTAGAGCCGGGCATGCCGGATAGCGTTTTTGTTCGGTGCCCGCCTGCAACTTCCTGCCGGTTTTTTCGTTGCTGAAGCCTGTAACGCCGTTGTGATTGGCTGGCCAAAAACCGGTCGCAATATTGTGACCCTTGGCGGGGCCGACGCAAAAAGACCGGAGAAAACAATGAACAAGCGACGCATCCTGCTGGTGGACGACGACGCTGATCTTCGCCAGACACTGGTCGAGCAACTGGAAACGCAGCATGAATTCGAAATTCTGCAGGCGGGAACGGCCAATGATGCGCTCAAGGCCACGCGGGAAAACAATGTCGACCTGATGATCCTTGATGTCGGCCTGCCCGACATGGATGGACGCGAAGCCGTCAAGGTCCTGCGCAGCGAGGGCTACAAGAGCCCCATCCTGATGCTGACCGGGCATGACAGTGACGCCGACCAGATCCGCGGCCTCGATTCCGGCGCGAATGACTATCTCACCAAGCCCTTCCGTTTCCCGGTACTGCTGGCCCGCATCAATTCGGCCTTGCGCCAGCATGACCAGAGCGAGGACGTGGTCTTCACCATCGGCCAATACAGTTTCCAGCCCTCGGCCAAGCTGCTCGAGGCCAATGACGGCGGCAAGGTGCGGCTGACCGACAAGGAAACGTCCATTCTCAAATATCTCTACCGGCAGGGTCCCAAGACCATCACGCGCGACGTGCTGCTCAAGGAAGTGTGGGGCTACAATAACCGGGTCACTACCCATACGCTCGAAACCCATATTTACCGTCTCCGCCAGAAGATCGAGCGCGACCCTTCCAACGCGCGCCTGCTGGTTACCGAGGAGGGCGGCTACCGCCTCGTGCCGTAAAGCCGGTGGAGCACGGCAAAATCCGGTACAAAGCCGGGCAAAATGCCCTATAGGTTGATGCGGCTCCGTTCCGGCGGGGCCGCTTGTGCATCCGGATTGGGCTTATGATCAGGGACGATGCGGCCGAGGCTTTGGGCCAGGCCGAATTCTTCGATATCTGCGACGAGGAGCAGCGGCGCATGCTGGCCTTTGCCAGCGACATGCACCAATTCGATCCCGATGCGGTGCTCTACAAGGCCGGCGACACGCCGCAGGGGGCCTTCGTACTGGTCGAAGGCACACTCAAGGCCAAGCCCGAAGGGCCGGGCGCGGGCAAGCCCTATGCGATTTCCGAGCCGGGCAGCGTGGTCTCGGCCATGGCGCTGATCCTGAGCAAGCCGCGCCCTGTCACCATCACCGCCGTCACCGAATGCCGGGCGCTTTTCGTGCCGCGCACGGCTTTCCTGAAACTGGTGCAGCAATCACCCGACCTGGCGCAGCGCGCCGTTGCCCGCGTCGAGCGCGACCTGGGCAATTATCTCGGCGCCCTGGAGCCGGTGCGCCGCAAGATGAAGGCGGGCGAATAGGTTCTACACGCCCGCGAACCGCGCAATGACCGGCACGTGGTCGCTGGGCTGGGTGGCATAGCCGCGATAGGGCTTGATGATCTCGGCGCCGATGCAGTGCTCGGCGACATCTGATGTCGACCAGATATGATCGAGCCGTCTTCCCTTATTGGCCAGTTCCCAGTTGGCGCTGCGATAGCTCCACCAGGAATAAAGCTTGGTGTCATAGGGCACATGCTTGCGCACCAGATCCGTCCAGCCGTGGCCGCCATTGAGGATGGCGTTGAGCGCCTCGGTCTCGACCGGGGTGTGGCTGACGATCTTGAGCAGCTGCTTGTGGCTCCAGACGTCATTCTCATGCGGGGCGATGTTGAAGTCGCCGGCGATGAGGTGGCCGCGCTGGAAGATGGGATCGGTGAACCAGCTCGTGAGCTCGCTGAGGAAGCCCAGCTTGTGCTTGAATTTGGGGTTGATCTCGGGGTCGGGCTCGTCGCCGCCGGCGGGAATGTAGAAATCGTGCAGGGTCACCGGGCCATGGCCGAAATCGGTCAGCGCCGAGATGTGGCGCGATTCGGGGATTTCGCAGAAGACCCTGGATGACACGTCGGCCAGCGGGAATTTACTGACGATGGCTACGCCGTGATAGCCCTTCTGCCCATGGACGGCCATATGCGGATAGCCGGCCTCGATGAAGGCATTGCGCGGAAACTGATCATCCGTGCACTTGATCTCCTGGAACATGATGACGTCGGGCGCATGCCGGGCGATGAAGTCCAGCACCATGGGCAGGCGCAGCCGGATGGAATTGATGTTCCAGGTGACGATGGAGACGGGCATGGGAGACTCGAACGGAGAGTGAACGCGACCTCTTATCGCGAAGGGCGCAGAGTCTCACAAGCCGAAAATGGCCTGCGCTGACAGGCATGCCGAAATTGCCGCCCGGCTTTCGCTTGCGGTTGTCACGGGGAGATGGGCGGCCGTTGGACCAATAAGAACTGTCGACATAGAACGGACCAAGGGCCGCCCATCACGATCCGCTTTTTG
>CBIGSA010000076.1:0-13075 GCA_966192215.1 uncultured Devosia sp.
GAGGCGCAAAGGGACCCGGCAGCGACCTTGGTGGCAAGGCCCTTTTCATGGATCAGACTGCCTATGGCGAGCGCATCCACGACCGATCCTCCGGGCGAATCGAGGACTACAGTTTGGACGTATTCGCCCCGCGCTTCAATCTCGGCGGCGAAGCGCTCGGCCGAGCCGATATCGATCGAGCCGGTGAGGCGCAGCTCTCCACCAGGTGCCAGGGCGATTTCGAGCGGCTGCTCAAGCACGTCCGGGCTGGTCGTTACATCCGGCGCATTCGCATCGCCGGGACTCGCCGGATCAAAGGGCGGCAGGATAGGTCGCATGGGCGCGGCCAGAGCGGCGCCCTCATTGGCGGTCAGCTCGCGGAAATCGACATAGAGCACCGACGCCGTGCCGGCGAGCAGAGCAAAGAAGGCTACACGCAGGATGGCGCCATCTTCGGTGCGGGCCACAGCATTGACCATTCGCTCGTAGAGCGAACCGTGGCGGCTTGCTGCGCGGGCATTGGCCTCGGTCTTCATGCCGGTCGCGTCGTATCGGTGCGCTTGCGCTGCGCCGCGTCGATCGGGGTGACGGTGGCATCATCGGATGGAGGCGCCTCGGCCACTTCGGGCAGGTCGATGGGTGGCGGCGGCTCGGCTTTGGGCTTGCCGGTCGTCACCTCGATCCCCGCCGCCTCCATCTGGCGATAGAGCGCCATGGCGCGCAGCATTTCGGCCGCCGTGATGTTCTCAGCCTCTTCCAGCGAGGCGGAATCGCGGCGCATGGCGTCATGCACGATCATCAGCACCAGGACCAGCACGACCGGCAGCAGGTCGATGGAAATGGCACCGGCCCAGCTCGGGATGAAATCCTGCCAGTAGCGCAGTACCGCCTCGGCGCTGGAGAGTGGCACGAAGCGGCGCTGCTCCACCGCCGGAGTCGCGAGGATTTCGTCCGCCGCCGCCGTCAGCGCCGCCGACTGGCTGGCGACCGAGGCGCGCACGGTTTCCATAACCTGGTCCTGCCGATTGGCGAGATCGCCGGTGCGGCCATCGGCCACCGGGGCGATGAAGCCGGCACTGAGATCGGCCGAAGCACGCTTGACCGAAGCGGCCACGTCGGTCTGCTGCAAAGCGGCGATGACCGCGGAAAGCTGCACGGCCTCGGCCTGGAAACTGTCGGAGCGCGGCTCGATGGCGCCGGGCGTCGAGACCAGGTCGCGCATCGTGGCCAGCCGCGCCGAACCCTGTTCGAACAGCAAGCTCACTTCCTCGCGGCTGCCGGTTATGGTGGCGCCGAGCTGGTTCATCTGCGCGCTCATCTGGGTCAAGAGCTGCACCACGCTGCCCGAACCCTGCGTGCCGGTCAGCGCGCCCGATTCCCGTTCATCGGCCGCGAGGCCGGCAAAACGCTCGGCCGCCCGCTCCACATCGGGCAGCAGGCTCTGGCTGGCCAGGGCATTGGCATGGGCCTGGTCGAGATCCTCGGCATAGCCCTGCAGGGTCACCGCCATATGCTGCTCCAGCGCGGCCGATCCGGCGAGAGCGGCGGCATTGAGCCAGCTCGACATGGCAATGATCATGGCGCAGCCCACGGCCATGGTGAGAAACAGGGCGATGCGCTGCACGCCGCTGGTGACCAGCGGGACGAAGCGCAGCATGAAGCTCCAGAAGGCATAGATGGCGACCGATACGGCGGCCGAATAGATGACAGCGGCAAAGAAGACGAAGCTGGCCGAACCGTCGAGCAGCCCGCGCACGCCCAGATAGGTATAGACGCCGGACGCCAGGGCCAGCACAGCCAGGGCAAAGCGGGACATCGTCTCGACGCCCTTGACGGTCTCGTTGAGGCGATAGGCGTTTGGCTTGAGCTGCATGTGTTCCAGGCCCCGATGTTACCAGGAGGTTAACACAGCGATGGCGGCAAGATGTGGGCGGAGTGGGCGAGGGCTAATGACGAGGGCGTGAGGGGCATCGTAAATGCGGGGCAATCCTGCGCGCAATTCCTTAAGCCCAAGCCGTCATAGTGCCGGCATGACTGATCGCGCCCAGACCATTGCCAATATTCAGGTGCTGCGCGCCATCGCGGCGCTGCTGGTCGTCTTCTGCCATGCGGTAGACACCGAAGTCCATGCCAGGGGCATTCCCGTATTGTGGGCTGCCTGGATTGATGACTTCGGCGCCATCGGCGTCGACCTCTTCTTCGTCATCAGCGGCTTCATCATCGCCCATACGGCATTTGGAGAGCATCAATACCGGGCCACCGATTTCCTGCGCCGCCGAATTTGCCGGATCGTACCGCTCTATTTTCTACTCAGCCTGCCCTGGATTTTGCGCGGCTTGACGCTTGGCCCACTCGAGCCGGACCGAGTGATCGCCACCCTGCTCTTCTGGCCGGCAAGTGATGCAACCGCCGCCAGCTTGCCATACCTGACCGTCGGCTGGACACTCTGCTTCGAAATGCTGTTTTATCTCATGGCTGCGCTGGTGCTGGCCGGCCCGCGCCACCTGCCCGGCCTGCTCATCCTGCTCCATGCCCTGTGCTGGCTATGTGCAATTGCCACAGGGCTCTCGGCCTTTTTCTTCCTGGGCAATCCAATTATTTATGAATTTCTGTTCGGTGTCGGCATAGCCCTCGCCGCATCCCGGCTGGCGGCTGCGGCGCACTGGTTAGGGCCGTTGGCGCTGCTGGCGGGGACGGCAGGATTTGTCGCGACGCTCCTCGCTGACTTCAGCGCCGTCGCCGATGTCAGCGTGGTCCAGGCGGACCCGATGGTAATCCAACGTGTTGCAATGGGTGGACTGCCCAGCGCTGCCCTGGTGCTAGGAGCAGTGCTGATGCCGCCATGGCGGCCCAACGCCCTGTTCGCTTCCCTTGCCTATCTGGGTGCCGCTTCTTATTCGCTCTACCTCATCCACCTGCTGCCCCTGCTTGGCCTGGAAACCGGCTGGCGATGGAGCGGCATCGCAGCCATGCCGGGTATGGTCGTTTGCATCGGCATGACTCTGTCGCTTGTCAGTGGGCTCGCGGTCTATCGCTACCTCGAGCGGCCGCTGCTTGGCGGCACGCTCTCCCGGCGTCCGGCGGCAGTGACAGCTACCCGTTGAGCTTCCGCATCAGCTTCTCGACCCGTTTGCGCTTGCTCTCCTGCCCGATCTTGCCGATCCGCTCCTTGAGCACGGCGAGGAAGCCCGGCTTCTGCTCGGGGGTGAGTACCGTCGCCGTTTCTTCGGCATAGGTGGGAAACTGGTTGGGCGCGGCATGTTTCAGCCGCTCCACCAGGATGGGCACCGCCTTGTCGCCATAGCCCGCCCGAGCCAGCTTCACCAGGATGGAATTGCAATGGTCCTTGGCGATGACCGAGCCACGATCGGCCGCTTCGATAATGGCTGGCAATTCGGCCACCAGGGTCGCGGCGCGCTGCTCGGCCACCGCATCCAGCGCGGTCATGGCACCCCAGACCTTGCGGTTATTGGAGCTCTTGAGCGCTTCGATGAAGACAGGGCATTGCCCGCCCACCAAAGCCGGATTGCGCGCGCCAACCTCGTAAAGCACCTTGAGCGCGTCATTGGCCTGCCGCGCCGGGCCGGACCGGACGGCAGCAGCCAGTTCGGCCACGGCCGCCATGTCCTCGCGGGCCACGATATCCTCGGCCAATTCCACATTGGGCTGTTCATCGCGCCGGTTCATGGCGCCAGCGAGTCTGTCGAGTACGGTCATGGCGCAAGTCTAGCGCAGTTCAGGCCTCCACCGCCACATCCAGCGCCAGGCTCACCATTTCCTTGAGCGAGGTCTGCCGCTCATTGGCGTCGATTTCCTCATGCGTGATAAGGCAATCGGTCATGGTGCAGATGGTCAGCGCCTTGACTCCAAAACGCGCCGCCAAAGTGTAGAGCGCCGCCGCCTCCATTTCGACGCCGATCACCCCATGGTCGGGCAGCTTGTCGTAACCGGCAAAGCCGTCGGCATGGTAGAAGATGTCCGAGCTCAGCATATTGCCGGCATGGAAGCGCATGCCCGCCGCCTCGGCCTTTTCCGCCGCGGCGCGCAACAGGCCGAAATCGGCGATGGGGGCGAAATTATAGGGCCCGAAGCGGTCGCGCACGATGGCGCTGTCGGTCGAGGCCGCCTGCGCCAGGATCAGGTCGCGCACCTTCACCTTCGCATTGAGCCCGCCACAGGTGCCGACGCGGATCAGCGTCTTGAGTCCATAAGTGTTGATGAGTTCATGCACATAGATCGAGAGCGAGGGCTGGCCCATGCCCGTAGCCTGCACCGAAACGCGCTTGCCCTTCCAGCTGCCAGTATAGCCGAGGCAGTTGCGCACCGAATTGACCAGTTGGGCATCGTCCAGGAAGGTCTCGGCAATCCACTTGGCGCGCAGGGGATCACCCGGCAGCAGCACGGCTTCGGCATAATCGCCC
Organism: uncultured Devosia sp.; assembly: GCA_966192215.1. Taxonomy (GTDB): domain Bacteria; phylum Pseudomonadota; class Alphaproteobacteria; order Rhizobiales; family Devosiaceae; genus Devosia. Next base: position 4,401 of record CBIGSA010000076.1, read on the forward strand.
TTGATGGCGTGGTTATGGGGGGTCATGGCGGCTCCTCGATTTTGTCCACTTGGTCAAATCATTGCCATCGCCCCGGCGGAACGGCAAGCCGTCCGCGGAACAACAATCGCTGCGGCCCGTTTGCCTCCCAGCCACCAAGGAGGCGCCGATGTCCGACACAATCGAAGCCAAGGTCACCCATCGTTTCGCGGCCAGTCCGGAGCGCGTCTATGACACGTTTCTCGATCCTGCCCGCGTCCCGGACTGGCAGCAGGCCTGGCTGCGTCAGGGCGGGGTAGGCGGCGACGTGACCGCGAGCGAGCTCGATCCCGTTGTCGGCGGCACATTCCTGCTTTCGGACAAGCGCGAGGATGGCGAAGCCCGGCACTGGGGCCGGTTTCTCGCACTGGATCGACCCAGCAGGATCGCCTTTACCTGGATCACCGACGAGAGCGAGGAAGACGACCCCTCCGAAGTCACCATCATCATCGAGCCCGAGCCGGACGGTCCGGGTGCCGTGGCGACGCTCTACCAGGCCATGGATGCGCAATGGGCCGACTATCGCCCGCAGACCGAAAAGGCCTGGCGCGCCATGCTCGAAGGGCTCGATTCGGTGCTTTGACACCTCTCCTCCAGAGGGAGAGTTGAGAGAGTCTTGACCTTGCCCCATGCGAGGTCCATTTACGCTGCCGCATCTGGAGACAAGAGCAATGGGCGCGAAGATTTTCATTGATGGCGAAGCCGGAACTACGGGTCTGCAGATCCGCGAGCGCCTGGCCGGCCGGCGCGACCTGGAAGTGCTCTCCATCGCGGCCGACAAGCGCAAGGACCTCGATGAGCGCAAGCGCCTGCTCAACGCGGCCGACATCGCCATTCTGTGCCTGCCCGACGATGCGGCAAAGGAAAGCGTGAGCCTGATCGAGAACGACACAACGCGGGTCATCGATGCGTCGACCGCTTTCCGCGTCGATCCTGACTGGGCCTATGGCTTTGCCGAAATGGACAAGGCGCAGGGTGACAGGATTGCCAATGCGCGCTTTGTCGCCAATCCCGGCTGCTGGCCGCAGGGGTTGATCGGCACGGTGCGGCCGCTGGTCGATGCCGGCCTGCTGCCGGCCACCTATCCGGTGAGCTATAACGGCATTTCCGGCTATACCGGGGGCGGCAAGCAGATGATTGCCGAATACGACGCTGCCGGAGACGCCGCCAGCCACTTCATGCCCTATGGCCTCACTTTCCAGCACAAACATGTGCCGGAAATGACCAAATATACCGGGCTTTCCAGCGCCCCGCTCTTCGTGCCCTCGGTGGGCGACTTCGCTCAGGGCATGACCACTTTCGTGCCGCTGCATCTGGGCCTGCTGGACAAGGCGCGCAGCGGTCGTGACCTGCATGCCGCGATTGCCGATCACTATGCCGGCATCAAGGACAGCTTCGTTGCCGTCGCGCCCTATCAGGAAATCGCCAAGACTCCCGAGCTCGACCCGCAAGCGCATAACGATACCAACACGATGACGCTGCATGTCTTCGCCAATGACGCGCGCGCACAGGCGGTGCTGGTGGCGGTCTATGACAATCTGGGCAAGGGCGCCTCGGGCGCCGCGGTGCAGAATCTCAACCTGATGCTGGGCGTTAGCGCGAAAGAAAGCCTGGCCGCCTAGAAAATCCATCATGGCGTACCCAGGAGTACGCTTCTGACTTGACCGGGACCTCGCTTTGCGCAAATACCCTTGGCAAAGCGAGGTTTCCTCATGGACAAGTTCACCAGCCTGACCGGTGTCGCGGCGCCCCTGCCGATCATCAATATCGACACCGACATGATCATCCCCAAGCAGTATCTCAAGACCATCAAGCGGACCGGCCTGGGCACGGCGCTGTTTTCCGAGATGCGCTATAACGAGGATGGCACCGAGAATCCCGATTTCGTGTTGAACAAGCCGGGCTATCGCAAGGCTTCCATTATCGTGGCCGGCGACAATTTCGGTTGCGGCTCGTCGCGCGAGCATGCCCCCTGGGCCCTGCTCGATTTCGGCATCCGCTGCGTCATCTCCACCAGCTTCGCCGACATTTTCTACAATAACTGCTTCAAGAACGGCATTCTGCCGCTGGTCGTGACGCCCGAGCAGCTCAAGCTGCTGCTCGACGATGCTGAGCGCGGCTCCAATGCCACGCTGACCGTCGACCTCGAGGCCCAGACCGTCCAGGGCCCCGACGGCGGAACGATCCATTTCGACATCGACCCGGCCCGCAAGCAGATCCTGCTCGAAGGGCTGGACGACATTGCCGGGACGCTGAAGTCCGATCCGTCGATCACGACGTTCGAAAACAAGATGGCGGCCGACCGCCCCTGGCTCTGAAAGCAACAAGAATGGTCCAGCGCGTTTCCACCGGTTCGCCCTTCGAGGCGACCTTCGGCTATTCCCGTGCCGTCAGGCACGAGGACACGATCTATGTCTCCGGCACGACCGGCTATGACTATGCCACCATGACCATGCCCGACGATGTCGGGCAGCAGGCGGCCAATGCGCTGGCCACGATCGACAAGGCGCTCAAGGAAGCCGGCTCGTCGATCGAGGACACGGTGCGCGTGGTCTATTATGTGGGCGACCGCAATGACGTCGATGCCGTGGTCAAGGCTGTGGGTCCGGTCTTTGGGGATATCCGCCCGGCCGCGAGCATGTTGATCGTGCAGATGATCGAGCCCGGCATGAAGATCGAGATCGAAGTCACCGCGCGGATCGGGGCGGCCGCCAGCTAGGCTCTGCGCGAACCGCGGCGGCGGTCGGTATTGGACATGCGGGGCATGGGCATGTCCTGTTGCGCGACAGAGACGCGGTCGCGGCCGCTTTTCTTGGCTTCATAAAGCGCCGCATCGGTGCGGCGCAGCAGGTCCGAGAGACTGTCCCCGGCCTTGAGCTGGGCCACGCCGAAGCTGGCGCTGACGCGGCGGTTGGGCCCCAGGGCGGCGATGGAGAGGCCGGAAAAGCCTGATCGTACCCCCTCGGCATAGAGCCGCGCCGTCATCAGGTTGGCGCCCGGGATGAAGACCGCGAATTCCTCGCCGCCCAGCCGGCCGATCACCGCGCGATCTTCGGCCGTTTCGCCCAGTACCTCGGCAAAGGCCCGGATCACCCGGTCGCCGGCCTCGTGGCCATGGCTGTCATTGATGGATTTGAAATGGTCGAGATCGGCCACGACCATGGCGCCCGGCACGCCGGCCCGCAGAGCGGTGGCTAGCAGCCTGTCGGCCCTGCTCTCGAAACCGCGGCGGTTGAGCAGGCCTGACAGCGTATCGGTTTCCGACCGCGCGGTGATCTCGGCCATGGCATCGCGCACGATGATGAGCAGCATGAGCAACCCATTGGCGATGAGCAGCATGGCGCCCAGGCTCTGCGAAATGGCGGCATAGGTGGAGCCGATATAGGCCTGGGGCGTGGCGCCCGAGCCGAGCCAGGCGGCCAATAGCGGCTTGGACAGGAACTGCAGCCCACCCAGCGCGAACAGCACCAGCAGGGCATGGTCGAGCGCCTTGCGATGGGCAAAGCGCATGATCATCACCACGCCGACCAGTTGCACCAGGAAATAGGGCGTCTGGTAGAGCAGGCCGCGCAGCAGGGATTCGCGCGGCATGTCGATGATGAGGATGTTGACCACGAGCGAAACCGTGACCAGCACACCAAGCGTGCGCCAGGGCGGGTTGAGCCGGTAATGCCGCGACAAGCCAATGACGCAGAAGCTGATGGCCAAGAGGAAGCTGGCAAAGATGGCCAGCCCCACCGGGCGCGGATCGATCTGGCCGGGCAGCATGAATTCGAGCACCGGATTGACCATGCCCAGGCCATAGGCCACGGCCAGCCAGCGCGCGCCGATGGCCGAACGCGCATAGGCTGCTACCACGCCGAAGGCCGTGGCGAAGATGCCGGCGATGAAGAGATTGATCGCCAGAACGAAGGCAGCAGCGCTCATGGCACGACCCGAAAATACCCGTTGCGCGCATGGTAATGGCGGCGCCGAAACGAGAGGTTAACGGGGCGTGAAATTATGGGCGCCTATGCCCGCGCCGGCACCCCGAACGCCTCCGCGATCAGCGCATAGCTGCGACGGCGCAATTCGTAGCTGTGCACTGTCGTCGTGATCATCACCTCGTCGGCATCGCAGCTTTCGGCTTTTTCGGCGATGGCGTCGCGCACCGTCTGCGGCGAGCCGACGATCCACAGGGTCGATTGATGATCGATCACCGATTGCTGCTGGCTCGTCAGCACGCGGGCATGGGCCTCTTCGGGGCTCATCAGCTTGCGCTGTTCGCCCGTGGTGAACAAAGCCCAGCTCACCGCCTGCGAGCGGCTGAGATACTGGGCTTCCTCATCCGTCGGGGCGCAGATCGCCGAGACGCAGAGCATGGTCCTGGGCTTGGGAAAGGCTTCATTGCCCTGGAAGGCATAGCGATAGGCCTCGAAGGCCGGGGCGGGCGGCGTGTGGCTGAAATGGGCGGCGAAGGCATAGCCCATGCCCAATTGCCCAGCCGCCTGGGCGCTGGCCCCGGACGAGCCGAGCAGCCACATGGGCGGCAACCTGATGCCACCGGGCGAGACCGGCACGCGCGAAAACGGGTGATCGGGCGGAAAGCCATCTTCGTCGAAGGCCATGAGTTCGGCGAGATAGGCGGAAAATTCCTCGCCACCGCCGCTGCGCAAAGCCCGCATGGCATAGCCATCACCCCCCGGCGCCCGGCCGATGCCCAGATCGATACGGCCCGGGAACAGCCCTTCCAGCGTACGATAGGCCTCGGCAATGCGGAGCGGGGCATGATTGAGCAGCATGACGCCACCCGAGCCGACACGGATATTCTGCGTATGCGCTGCCGCGCTGCCGATGAGGATTTCCGGCACCGAAGAGGCGATGGAAGGCATGCCGTGATGCTCGGCATACCAGAGGCGCGTATAGCCCAGCCGGTCGGCCTCCTGCGCCAGCAGGATCGTTTCGGCCATGGCCTGCGCGGTCGTGGTGCCTTCGGCAATAGGGGCAAGATCCTGCAGCGAGAGGGCGAAGGGAGGGGTCACGGGCTTTTATCCTTTGTCGTCAATCGCGGACCTTCTATCGGCAAATTGCGATGAAAGCGAGATAGCTCGCGCCGGCGTTAGGGTCTCGTTCATTGCAATTTTAATCAAATCTTGCCGATCCGCGCTCCGACCCGCTCAATCGAAGATTGACGGCAAGGAGACCAGCCATGCGCCACCTCATTCATCGCCTGAGCCTCGTCCTGGCCCTGCTGCTGCTCGCGGCCCCGGCCGCGCTGGCGCAGTTTAATATCCTGCCGGAAATCCGTGGCGGCATCGGCATGCGCGGCGTCGATGGCGGCGGCAATCTCTTCGATCCGAACCGGATCGGCGATGCCAATGTGGAACTGGTCTTCACCGCGCCTGATCTCAACGCCTGGACCGTGATCGGCGAGCTGCGCCCGCATCTGGGCGCAACGATGAGCTTTCGCGGCCTGGACTCCTACGGCTATGCGGGGCTGAGCTGGACCTTCCAGGCGCCGGTCCTGCCCGTCTTTGTCGAGGCTAGCGCTGGCGGGGTGGTGCGCAGCACCATGTTCAGCGCCCCGGCCAATGATCCGGCGCGCAATTTCGGCTGCGGCGTCGGCGCCCGCGTGGCCGGCAGCGTCGGCGTCAACCTGCCGCTGGGCGCCTCGCTGATCGGCACGGTGGAACACCTGCCGGATTTCGGCACCTGCGGGGCACCGCGGGCGAACACGAATGTCGGGGTAAGATTGGGATTTCGGTTCTAGGCTACCTGCCCGGCGGCCCAGCCTGAGGCCCAGGCCCACTGGAAATTGTAGCCGCCCAGCCAGCCGGTGACATCGACCACTTCGCCGACGAAATAAAGACCCGGCACATTGCGCGCCGCCGTGGTTTTCGCGTCGAGATCGCGGGTGTCGACGCCGCCCAATGTCACTTCCGCCGTGCGGTAGCCTTCCGAACCCACGGGCTTCAGGGTCCAGCCCTTGAGCAGGGCTTCTACCGCGGCCAGCTTCTTGTCGGAGAAGTCGCCGATCATGCCGGGCAGGTCTAGCTCCTCGCCCAGCAGTTGCGCCAGTTTTTTCGGCAGCATATTGCCCAGCACGGTCTGTACCTGCAGCTTGGGCGTGGTCTTGCGGGCAGCGCGCAGCACGTCGCCGGCATCCCGCCCTGGCAGCAGGTCCACCGCAATCGCCTCGCCCTCGCGCCAATAGGAGGAAATCTGCAGGATGGCAGGCCCCGAAAGCCCGCGATGGGTGAAGAGCAGCGCCTCCTCGAATTCGGTCTTGCCGTGGCGCACGATGGCATCGGTGGCAATGCCGGATAGCGGCTTGAGCTTTTCGAGCGCCCCGGTCTCGAAAGTCAGCGGTACCAGGGCCGGGCGGGTTTCGGTGAGCCGCAATCCAAACTGGCTGGCCAGCTGATAGCCCAGGCCGGTGGCGCCCATTTTGGGTATGGACTTGCCGCCGGTGGCGACGATGAGGCTGTCGCAGGTGATGGAACTGGTGGAGAGCTGGAGCGCAAAGCCATCGCCGCTTTCGTCGCGGCCGACCTGTTCGACGCTGGTTTCAAGCACCAGCGTCACGCCGGCCCTGCGCATCTCGCCCAGCAGCATGGTGATGACCTGCGTCGCCGGCCCGTCGCAGAACAATTGCCCCAGCGTCTTTTCGTGAAAGGCGATGCCGTGCTGACGCACCAGCGCGATGAACATGTCGGGCGTGTAGCGGGACAGCGCCGACAGCGCGAAGCGCGGATTGTCGCTCAGGAACCGGTCGCGGCCCTTGTCCGTGGTGGCATTGATATTGGTGAAGTTGCAGCGCCCGCCGCCCGAAATGCGGATTTTCTCGCCGGCATATTTGGCGTGATCCACCACCAGCACCTGGCGGCCGCGCTTGCCGGCCTCGATGGCCGCCATCATGCCGGCGGCACCGGCGCCAAGGATCACGACATCATAATGGGGCATGGCAGGTCCTGCGGGCAAAACCCGCTCTTAGTCGAAGTGCCACACCGTGCCAATGGTGACCTTGGACGTGGTGGAGCCGGAAACGCCGGTGAGGCCCGGCGCGCCATCCATGCGGCCAAGCAGCAGGGCCTCGCCGCGCAGGGCGGCATTGCCCCAGAGCGCATATTCGACGCCGCCACCAAAGGCATAGGCGCCCGCCGCTTCGACGAGGCCCACGCCGCCGGCCGCATAGGCGAAGACGCCTTGCGTCGGCATGACGCCGATACGGGCCAGGGCCAGCGCATCGACCCCCGCATCGCCTGACGTGTCGTAATTGGCCCCGAGCTGGACTTCGATACCGGCGCGGATCATCTCGCCCAAAGCGTGGTTATAGCCCGCAAAGCCGCCCATTTCGAAGCGGCTCAGATGCCAGCCATGGCCATAATCGTCGAAGAAGTTGAACTGCGGATCGGCCAGGCTGCCGATATTGAGGCCGGCATAGAGGCCCGCGAAATCGGTCACCGGACCGGAATTGAACGTGGTCGCGGCCGGGCCGCCATCGAGCTGCCAGATGGCGCCCGAGGTGATGCGCATGGCCGAGATGGCCGGGACATTATTGCCATTGGGCACCGGGCCGAGCTGGCCGATGCCGGCCGCCTCGAGCCGCAGGCCCATATCGGGCGTAACCATGACCTCGGCGCCTAGGCCGGCCTCGAAAGCCCAGCCCTCACCCATGCGGCCAACCCCGCCCAGCGCATAGACCAGCGTATTGTCGCCCGCGGCGAAACCCAGCCGCGCCAGCGCCATGAGCCGCAGATAGGCCGAGCTGGAAAAGTCGGTGGCGACGGTGCCCTGCAACTCAGCGCCCAGCACCACGCCCGGCGCGACAGGCTGGTTCCAGCCGACCACGCCGCCGATTTCGGGGCGAATTTCCCACCCGGTGGTATTGAAATTGTTCTTGCGGGCCGAGATCGGGCCGATCAATACGCCGGCATAAAGCCCGTCAAAGGCGCTGGGTGCAGTGAATTCACTGGTCAGTTCGGGGCTTAAATAGAGCGCATTGCTCTGCGCCATCGCGCCGCCTGCCAGCAGCAACGCCCCACCCAGAACTCCCGCAAACACGCCTTTACGCATGACCCAATCCCCCGCCTGGCGCCATTGCCGCGCCAAGACCTTCACAGCCCGATAATCCGGAGCCTTAATGACTTCTTACCATAGGTCCATGTTGCAGGGGAGCATCACTGCGCAGGCGCCGCGGCAATTTCATTGACTCTTTCCTATTTGAGAGTATGAGAAGTCCTGCTTTCAACCAAAGCAGTCATCAGATGCGCAGCTTTTTCGACAATGCGGACCTCGCAACCACCCGGCCCATGGCCGGTGGCGTCGCTGCGCCGATGACCAAAACCACCAAAACCGCCTGACGCTTTTCCCCGGGTCATCTCCCCGCCGGGGAGAGGCTCAAGAGTACTGACCGCGATGGATGCCATCGCGCGGGGCGGAAATGGCAAGGGACTGGAGTTCCAAAATGGGTTATCGCGTCGCTGTCGTCGGTGCCACGGGCAATGTGGGCCGTGAAGTTCTCAATATCCTGGCAGAGCGGAAGTTTCCTGCCGACGAGGTGATTGCACTCGCCTCCTCGCGGTCCATCGGCCGCGAAATCTCCTATGGCGACAAGATCCTCAAGGCCAAGAATCTCGACGATTTCGACTTCAAGGGCGTCGATTTCGCCATCATGT
>CBIGSA010000077.1:0-13043 GCA_966192215.1 uncultured Devosia sp.
AGATGCGCACGATCCTGAGGCGGGGCATGGTGTGGGCCGCTCGCAAAGCAGTTGGACCCCACCTTCGGCCTAGTTTAGGACAACGCGCCTAAAGCGGCTTGAGCCGCTCTACTCCCTCGCGTCACCGCCTTGAACAAAGCCTCTTCCAACTGGAGCGCCTCGGGGCAAAGCCAGCTCTCCACTGGCGCTCTGCAACAGCCCGAGGCCTGAGCAAGTTACTGGAAGAATTAAATTTCATGAGGTTGGCTGGGGCGCCAGGATTCGAACCTGGGAATGGCGGTACCAAAAACCGCTGCCTTACCGCTTGGCGACACCCCAACGTGGCGCGGTTCCTACACGGTTTGTTCGGCCTTCGCAACACGGCTGGGGGCGCATAAAAAGCCTGTGCGAGACGCTTGAATGCGCGGGCAAGCGCAGCTATAACGCGCCCCATTGCGACAGGCAGCGGCCACCTCGGCCCGCCACAAATCCCGTGTCGCCTTTCTGACGGAGTATAGCGCAGCCTGGTAGCGCACCTGCTTCGGGAGCAGGGGGTCGCGTGTTCGAATCACGCTACTCCGACCAATCAACCCCGGCGTCTTCGGACGTCGGGGTTTTTCGTATCCGCGGGTGAATGTTCAACCATGCGCCGGTGGGCCGATCCTCGACGCGCCGGATTCGTCCGGCCTATTTCGCCGGCGACGGACCACCCAGGGCATTGTCCAGCTCGCGCTCCAGCCGCAACGCTTCCTCGGCCTTGGGCCTGGAGAAGCGGGCAAGCAGGAGATAGGCGACGGGCGTGAGGTAGAGCGTCGAGATGGCGGCGAAGGACAGGCCGCCCACCATGACCCAGCCCAAAGCCGACCGGGCCTCGGCGCCGGCACCGGAGGCCAGTACCAGCGGCACGCCGCCGACAATGGTGGCGATCATGGTCATCATGACGGGCCGCAGGCGGATATTGGACGCTTCCTCGATGGCCTCGCGCACGGAGCGCCCCCTATCCCGAAGCTGGTTGGCGAATTCGACGATGAGAATGCCGTTCTTGGCCATGATGCCCACGACGAGCACCAGCCCGATCTGGCTGAAGATATTGAGGCTCCCCCCGGTCACGAGGATGGCATAGAGCCCCGCGGCAAGGCCGAAGGGCACCGTGGTCATGACGATGATGGCGCTCCAGAAGCTCTCGAACTGCGCCGCCAGCACCAGAAGGATGATGACCAGCGCGAAGCCGAAGGTCATCAGCAGGGCATTATTGGCGTCGCCCAGCGTCTTGGCCTCGGCCAGGGGCAGGATGGAGGTGCCTTCGGGCAGCAGCGGCGTGGCGATTTCGAGCAGTTGCGCATAGGCATCGCCCAGCGCCAGCCCTTCTTCGAGGCTGGCCGAGACCGCGACGGAGCGCCGCTGCGCTTCCCGGCGCAGCGAGGGCGGTACGGCGGCTTCCTCGATCGTGGCGATGGTGGACATGGGCACGTAGCGTCCGTCGCCGGTGCGCACGAACAGGGTTTCGAGGTCGCGCGGATCGTTGACCGGATTGGTCGTCGAGACCATGCGCACCGAATAGGAGGTGTCGTTGATGAAGATATTGCCGACATCGGCGCCGTCGATCATCGCCTGCATGGTGGTGGCGAGGCCATTGATGTCGATGCCCAGGGCATCGGCGCGGGCGCGGTCGACCGTCAGGGTCAGTTGCGGCTGGGTCGTGTCGAAATTGACGCTGACGCGGCCGAAGCGGCCATCGGCCTCCAGCGCGTCGCCGATGGCTTCGGCGGTTTCGGCCAGCACGCCATAGTCCGAGCCGGCCACGGCGAATTGCAGGCCCGAACCGCCGCCGCGAATGCCCAGACTGTTGCCCTGGCGCACGAAGGCGCGCACGCCCGGCACCTGGGCCATGAGGCCGGTGACTTCGGTGGCGATCTCCTGCTGGCTGCGCGTGCGCTCTTCCCAGGGAGCGAGCGTCAGCGTCATGAAGCCGCCATTGCCCCAGCCGGACAGCACGAAGAGCGAGGTCGCCTCGCCGCTGTCGAGATAGGGCCGCAGCATGGCTTCGACCTGGCCGAGCCGGGTGCGCACGAAATCGAGGCTGACCGTATTGGGCGCCGAGACGCTGATGCTGACATTCGAGCGATCTTCGGGCGGCGTGATTTCCTGGCGGATATTGCCGAAGACGAAGAAAGCCGAGCCGGCAAACAGCGCGGCAATCAGCAGCACGACGAAGGGGTTGCGCAGGGCGACGCCCAGGGTGAGGCGATAGAGGTTGCCGAAGCCGCGGCCGACAGCGCCGATGGGGCCGCCATGGCCGCCCTCGCTGCCATCGTCCTTGAGAAAGCGCGACGCCACCATCGGACCCATGGACAGCGCAACGATGGAGGAAAGCAGCACGGCAATGGCGAGGGTGAAGCCGAATTCGCGGAACAATTGGCCGGTCTGTCCTTCGAGGAAGGAGAGTGGCACGAAGACCGCGACGAGTGTCAGCGTGGTCGCGATAACGGCGAAAAACACCTCCTGCGTCCCAAGCACGGCGGCAGCGCGGGGGCCGGCGCCCAGATGCTTGCGCCGCACGATGTTTTCGAGAACCACGATCGCATCGTCCACCACCAGCCCCGTGGCCAGCACCAGCGCCAGGAGAGTGATGATGTTGAGCGAAAAGCCGAAGGCATACATGCCCGCGACCGCGCCGAGCAGCGCGATGGGCATGGAAATGGCGGGCACGATGACCGCCCGCCAATCGAGCAGGAAGAGGTAGATGATGACGATGACCGCCACCAGGGCCACGATCAGCGCGATCTCCACTTCGTGCAGGGCGCCCTGGATGAAGATGGCGTCGTCGCTGGAAATCTTCACGTTGACCCCGGCCGGCAGGGTCTGGTTGAGGGTATCGACCGCGGCGTGAACCGCCTCGGAAATAGCGATCGTGTTGGACTGCGCCTGGCGCACGATACCAAGCCCGATGCCCGGCTTGCCGTCGGCGCGGATGGACGACGTGCTGGCGGCCGCGTCGAACACCACTGTGGCAACGTCGCCGAGTACAGTCCGCTCGCCCACCGGCAGCCGCTCGAAATCGGCGGAGCTTGTCACCTCGGATATGGCGCGGACGGAGATATTCTGGTTGGGGCCGTTGATGGAGCCGGCCGGGGCATCGAAGGCGATGGTGGCAACGGCATTGCGCACATCGGCCACGGTCAGGCCGCGGCTGGCGAGCTTGACCGGATCGACATCGATCTCGAAGCTCGATTGCCGCGTGCCATAGACCTGCACTTCGGCCACACCGTCGATGGCGCCCAGCCGTTCGGCGATGATGTTCTCCACCACCTCGCTGAGTTCGGCCACACCAAGGGAGTCGGAGGTGACGGCCAGTTGCATCACGGCCTGGGCATCGCTGTCGGACTTGAAGATGACCGGATCCTCGGCGCCCTCGGGCAGGCCGCGTGTCACCCGGCTCAGCGCGTCGCGCACGTCGGACGTGGCTATATCGAGATTGGTGCTTTCGGTGAATTCGAGCGTCACCCGGCTGCTGCCGATCGACGAGCTCGATGAAATGGCCGCCACGCCCTGCACGCGGGCTACGGCGCCCTCCACAGTCGCGGTGATCTCGCGATCCACGGTTTCGGCCGCGGCGCCGGGGAAGCTGGTGGAAATCGACAGCACCGGCCGTTCGACGCTGGGGAGTTCGCGGACCTCGATGGCAAGCAAGGCCGCCAGCCCCGCCACCATGATCAGCGCATTGACGACGACGGCCATGACCGGCCGCCGCACGAAGAGGCTGGCCAGGGCGCCGCCACGTTCATTCTTGTCGGCAATGGACATGGCGTTGCTCCTGTCAGCTTGCCGGCGCGGCCTGGACCGGCTCCTGCGCTTCGGCGCCCGGCCCTTCGAGCACGGTGACCGGCGCGCCTTCGCTCAACTGCAATATGCCTTCGGTGATGACGGCATCGCCCGGTTGCAGGTCGGCGCGCACCAGCACGCCATCGCTGTTGCGCTGGACGATTTCGGCCATGACGCGGGTGGCGGCGCCGTCCTGGTATTTCCAGACATAGGAGCCCTCGGCCGACCATAATATGGCCAGCGGATTGACCGCCGGATAGGTCTCGCCGGGGAAGCCGAGCGAGACCGAGAAGCTCATGCCTGCCCGCAGGGCATTGTCCTCATTGGGGATTTCCGCCTGCACCTGCAGGGTGCGGCTGGCCGGATCGATGCGGTTGTCGATAACCGAAATGTCGCCGGTAAAGCTCCGCCCGGGCAGGGCGACGGCGCTGACGGTCACCGCCATACCGGGCCGGATCTGCGTGGCATAGCGCTCGGGCACCCAAAAATCGATGAGGACAGCGGACGTATCGTCCACCGTGGTGATGGCGGTCTGCGCGCCGACATAGTTGCCCGGTGTAACCTGGATCAGCCCGACCGAGCCGGCAATGGGGCTGGTAATGGTGCGGCGCGCCAGCGCCAGTTCGGCATTGCGCAAAGCGAGCTGGGCATTGGCATTGGCCAGTTCGGCCGCGGCCAGGGCGGTGCCGGCGACGACATTGGAATTGGCCAGGCCCCTGGTGCGCTGCAGGGTGGCCGCGACATCCTCGGCCGCCAGCATGGCGCGATCATATTCGATCTGCTCGGCCGCCGCATCGAAGCGGGCGATGACATCGCCGGCCTGCACCACCTGTCCGGGGCGCACCAGCACTTCGGCCAATGTGCCGGCGCTGGCCGTCGTGACGGTGACGGAGTGGACCGGCGTGCCCTCGCCGATGGCATTGAGCGTGTCGTTGATGGTGGCGTCCACAACGGCAGTGGTCACCACATTGGTCGCGCGCCCCCCGCCGCCGAAGCGCGGGCCGCCTGCACCGCCGGGGCCGCGTGCCGCTTCGGCCTGGACAGGTCCGAAAGGCAGAACGATGCCCGCCCTGGCCAGCGTTTCGGGAGCACCCGGCACGAAAAAGAGCCAGGCCAGGCCGGCCATGGCAAGAATGACGAGCGAGACCAGGATTTGCCGGATCAAGCCAAACCTCTGAAGCAATTCAAGGAAGCGGAGCAGATTTGACTGAAACTAGCAGCGACGCATCGAGAACGACATTACAAATCCGTAATGTCGCACAGCCGTTATTCTGCCCCGCACCCTCGGTTCAGCGGGCGACGGTCTCGCGGTAATGCTGCAAGACAGCCTCAGCATTGACTGACGTGCAGACCAGGTGCGCCGGGCGGTTGGCCCAGTCGGGATGGCCGCCCTTGCGCGAGTCCGGCATCTGGATGGTCTGGCCGCTGGCAATGCCGTCGCACAGCACGCAGATCGGGCCCGAGCGCGTGACGAACCAGTCGGGCCGCAGGGCATAGGTCACGGCGAGCAGGTCATGACCCACGACGCCCGCCAGGCCCATGACGTCCTTGTAGAAGCGCGCATAGTGGTCCGACATCTGCCGCAGCAATTCGCCATTCTCGCCGACCTCGGCGGAGAGCGCGGCGAGATAGTCCTCGGTGAGTACGATGTCATGCGTCACGTCGAGCCCGACCACGACCACCGGCCATTCAGCGGCGAAAATCTCGTCGGCGGCGACCGGGTCGCCATGGATATTGGCCTCGGCTGCCGGGGTGATATTGCCGCTGCGGCCCTCATAGCCGAAGGCGCCGCCCATGATCACCACCTGCTTCGCCAGGCCAGCAATGGCGGGGTCCTGCCGCAGGGCCAGCGCCAGATTGGTCATGCGGCCAACCGCAATGATTGTCACCTCGCCCGGATGGGCGCGCAGCGTATCGATGATGAATTGTGCCGCCGTACCGGGACGCAGGCCGGTCTTGTCGATCGTTTCCGGAATCGCGATGTCGCCCAGCCCGTTATGGCCATGCACCAGCACAGGCTCGGGCTTGGCCTTGCCATCCAGCGTTTCGCCGGCGCCCTGGATGACCGGCGCAGCAATACCGAAGCGTTCGCGCAGGAACAGGGCGTTGCGCGTCGTAGTGGCAATGTCGGCATTGCCCACCACAGTGGTGATTCCAAGCAGCTCGATTTCGGGCAGCTTGCTCAGGTAGAGCAGCGCCATGGCGTCATCGATGCCCGGATCGGTATCGAAGATAACCTTCATTGCGTTCATCCAATACTGTATCGCGCCCTGCCTTGCAGGCTCCAACGCGGAAAAAGACGGGGGGTGGAGCGCCTTGCTCCATCGAAGGCGGCGAGCAACCACAGCCGTTCGGTGCCGTCAAGATGCCGCCGCGTGCCCCCCTGCCCGATCGTGATTTATCGGCGCTCCAATCCGAGGGTATCCCGACTATCTGACCGCGTCTTTGCACACCCTCGATCAGTGAGCAGATAAGATTCTTAACGATGCTGTGACGTGGCGTTGTTCGTCTGGTAAAAGGGTTTGTATGAATGGGGGCAAATGACCAAAACCGGCCCTGGCGCTTCTGCGTTGGGGCCGAAATGTTGCGGCGGAGTTGGCTTTGCGGTCCCTTTCGACATCTGCTCTCGCCGAACTGCTCGAGCTGACGGGCCGCATGCTGCATTCGCGCGGCTATGCCGCCGATCTGTTCCCCGCGCAATGGGCGGCCTTGCGCTATTTCTCGCGCGCCCCGGTCAGCCAGCGTACGGCCAGTGAACTGGCGCGTTTCCAAGGACTCGCCAACGGCCCGGTGAGCCGCACGGTGCGAACGCTGGTACAGAAGGGTTTGCTGACCAAGGCGGCTGAACAGCCCAGGGGCCGCGCCGAACTGCTCGAACTCACCGGCGCCGGCCGCGCCATGCTCGAGCATGACCCGACCCTGGCGCTGGAAGAAGTCATCAGCGAACTCGGCCCTGCCGAGCAGGAATGCTTCGCGCGCTCGCTGGAACTCATCGTGCGGCGGCTGTCGCTGCTGCGCTAGATCGGCGAGAACAGCGCCAGGATTTCCCGTATCAGCTCGCTCATTTCGAAGGGCTTTACATAGACCTTGTGGGCGCCCCAGACCGAAGCCAGTGCGGCCGCCGAAGCGATGGTCATGCCCGGCCCGCCCCCGGTGACCACGAAGATCGTGGCCAGCGGCGACAGCCGCCGCACGGACTGGATCACCTCGATGCCGTCGGCGCCCGGTATCCAGACATCGGTCACCACGACATCGAAGGACGAGCGCTTCAGCGCATCGATGGCCTCGACGCCATTGCCGACCTCGGTCACCGCGAATCCGGCAGCATCCAGCGCCCGTTGCAGCGGCAGGCGATTGTCGGCGCTGCCATCGGCAATCAGCGCCGTGCGGGTCGGTGCGTTACTCATCGGTTCCCCCCAAGACCCGGTCTGCCCCGCCCCATCCGTTGCTCAGTGAGCAGTAGAATGTCAAGCAAAAGGCCGGCATTGTGCCGGCCTTTTTCAGTCTTGTGCAGCGGTTTAGCGCTTGGCCAGAATATTCCAGGCGCCGGTTACAGTCAGCGCGGCCAGAGCCATCTTGAGAATATCCCAGATCACGAAGGGCTGGATGGCGCCGGCAAAGGCCGAGGCGACAACGTTGTTCTGGTCGATCCAGCCGGCGCTGCCGGAGAGAGCCAGCAGCCAGACGAAACCCAGCACCAGCAACACGGCGTCGGCAGCCACCATGGCGGCGAACAGGGTCAGCGGCTTGCCCGAGGCACCCTTGTCGGCGGCATAACCGATGATGGCGGCCATCACCAGGAAGCCGAGGAGGAAACCGCCGGTCGGGCCGACGAGATAGGCCAGGCCACCGCCAGTGGCGAAGACGGGAAGGCCGACAGCGCCTTCGAGCAGGTAGAGCGCCACGGTGGCAACGCCGATGCGCAGGCCGAAGGCGGCTGCGAGGGCGGCAATGGCAAAGCCCTGCAGGGTCACCGGAACCGGCCAGACCGGCACGTTGATCTTGGCGCAGATGGTGATGAGCAGCGTGCCGAGCACGACGGTTGCCAGATTGGACGCGAGGCGCGCGGCGTCGCCCTTGGGCTGGAATACGCCGAGCAGCGTATTGGGCGTGGTCAAAGTCACGGCCATTTCATACCTTCCATGCTTGTCTGAACCGGCGTCCCCTCCCGGGCCGCGCTGTCGTTCAAATCACGACTTCTTTAGTCTCTCGGCAAAGTGAGTGCAATGGCGTCACCTTCTCCCGCCCTGTCCTTCGACCGGGATTTCGACCCCCAGACCGGCCACGCCGTGCCCGTTGCGGCGGGCATTGTCCGCGTCACCGCGCCCAATGCCAGCGCCTATACATTCACCGGTACGAACAGTTTTCTCTTGGGAGACGAACGGCTTGCGCTGGTCGATCCGGGGCCGGACGATCCGGTCCACCTCGCCGCGCTGATGGATGCCATTGCCGGCCGGCCCGTTGACGCCATAGTTCTTTCGCATACCCACCGCGACCACAGCGCATCGGCGGCCCGCCTGGCGCATGATCTCGGCGTCCCGCTCTGGTTCGGCGGCCCGCATCGCCTGTCGCGCCCATTGCGTCGATTCGAACGCAACCCGATCCGCAAATCCTGCGACTGGGACCTGATGCCCGACCGGACCCTGGTCGATGGCGAGATCATCACTGCAGGGGACCTCAGCGTCACCGTCCACACCACGCCCGGCCACTGCGCCAATCACCTGGCTTTCAGCATCGGCGACGACCTGCTCAGCGGCGATCATGTCATGGGCTGGAATTCCACGCTGGTCTCCGTCCCCGATGGCTCAATGGCCGACTACTTGACCTCGCTCGACAAGGTGATCGCCCTGCCCTGCCGCCGCTATGTGCCCGCCCATGGCGGCCCCATTGCCGATGGCCCTGGCTATGCGCGCGCCCTCAAGGCGCATCGCCAGATGCGGAACGAGCAGGTTCTGGAAGCCGTCCGCGCCGGAGCCCGGACCGTTCCGGCCATCGTGGCCGCGATCTATCCGGCCCAGCCCCTGCCGGTGCGCATGGCCGCCCGCATGACCATCACGGCGCATGTCGAATATCTGGAAGCGCTCAGAGAGTTGAGCGTGAAGCGCGGGCTGCTGGGCATGCGGATTACCGCATAAAGTAGCGCCCTCTTACCTCTCCCCGGAGGGCGAGGTAAGAGGCGCCCTAATCCGTCTCCGGGTCCTCCGCCGCCTCGGACGCTGCCTCCGTCCCTGCTTCCATCGGCATATTGGCATTGGGATTGTCCCGCAGCAGGTTGGTCACGGCCTCGTCCAGTGCCGCCAGGAACCCTTCGATCCGCATACCGTTGGCACCGAAATCGTGCAGGGCGTTGAGCGAGGCCGACCGCATGTCCACGGTGGAATTGGTGAGCGTCCCGGTCACCCGGATCACCACCTCCTCGCGCCAGCCGGGCAGCGTGACGATCTGCGCGTTGATCTGCCCCGGATCGAAGCCCGGCGTCGGTTCGCGCAGGGTGCGCACCTCCCAGCCATTGTCGGCCACCAGCGTCTCGACCAGTCCGAAGGTCGGCACCAGGCCCAGCGGATAGGTGCGCGTCTCCACATTGGGGAAAGTCCGGGCCATCTCCTCGGCCGGCAGCATTCTGGGTGCCGGCATGGCCTGCATGCCGGGCTCGAAGCCGAGCGGCAGCAGGCCGCGATCGGTCGTGGCGATGTCGGTCACCGCGGGATAGGCCAGCATCAGGCTGCCGTACCAGGCAAAGGGCAGCAGGCTCAGCGTGGCGAATAGCAGCCCGGCCAGCGCCCGGCCCCAGCCCTGGTCGCCCGTCTGCCACAGCCGCGCCAGCGCGATCAGCGAGACCAGCGCCGCCAGCAGCGCCACGAGGCCCGCCGCCAGTATGGCCACCAGGAACAGGTCGCTGGTTATGAGCCGGAAGCGATGCAGCAACACCGAAATGATGACGAGCGGCACCGCCACGCTGCCCAGCCGGCGCGCCGCAATGGCCCATTTCGATGTCCGGATCAGTATGCGCAATGCCGCCCCTTCACATGCGCCGCGACATTACGCGCAAGGTCTTGCGCGAATTTGAAGATTTGCCGGCCCGCCCATCATTTCTTCTTGTCCGGCGCCGGGGCGCCGCACATGGAGCGGATGGCGCGCCATTCCGCTGGGGTGAAGGGCGGCTCCAGCCCGGTTGGCCGCTGCTGGCTCAGCACTTCCAGCGCCGCCTTGCGATCCTCGGTCAGCGGGTGGGTGCTGAGCAGAGCCAGGGCGCGAGCGAATTCGTCGTCGGCGCCAACGCGATTGATGAGATCGGCCAGGCCGGCCGGATTGAAGTCCATGCGCTCAGCGACATGGGCGGCAAAGGCATCGGCCTGCCGCTCGGCATCGCGCGAGAAACGGGCATCGATAATGGTCGCACCCAGGCCCGCGGCCACCGAAATGCCGGTCATGTCACCCAGGATGAAACCGATCAGCGCTCCGGTGCCGGCCGTCGAGATCAACTGTTCCATGCCGTGCCGATGGGCGACATGGCCCACTTCATGCGCCAGCACGCCGGCAAATTCGTCCTGCGTCTCGGCCTGCTCCAGCAATGCCGAGAAGAAGAACACCTGTCCGCCCGGCAATGCGAAAGCGTTGGGAATGTCCGATTTCAACACGGTGATATCGAGCGTGAAGGGCGAGCCCGACCCCTCCATTGCCGCCGCGCCGAAGCGCGCAATGGCGCGGTTGGCGAGGCTATCAGGGTTGCTGTCGCAGACCTGCCAGCCATTGCTCTCGCCCAGGCTGGCTTCCATCTGCCGCGCGACGGTTTCGCCGAGGCTCTGCTCCCAGGCTGGCGGCACCAGCGTCACCAGGCGGCTTGCCAGCAGCGGCACGCCATAGAGATAGGCAACGATCACCGCGGCCAGCGCCACCGTGGCCGTCACCGCCAGGCGAATTTCGCGTCCGGTCTGCTGCCGGCGCTTCTCGGTCAGCACAGGCAGCGTCGCCAGTACCCGCCCCACATCCTCGCGCCCGGTAACGACCACGCGCGCGCCGGTGGGCAGACCGTTGGCACCCAGCCGCAATTCGTTCTTGCGGCTGGGCATGGCAAACAGTTCCGCTGTCGGCCAGCGCGCGATTTCGCTGCCATCTCCGGCACGGATCACCAGCGTCCCCGCCTCGTGGTCGAGGCCCACAGCGTGAACCTGTGCCGTCAATCCGTCATGGAAACGCGCCGCGATGCTCATCAATAGGCCCCGACATTGAGCGCATCGGCCAGGCCCTCGCCACCGAGCCGTGTATCCTCGCCGCGCGTCCTGACGTCGCCGAGGCTGTCGAGCCCGGTAATGCTGGCACCCTGGGCCACCAGCTTCCAGAAGCCCAGCCCGAGGAACAGTTCGGCCATGAGGCTGAACGCGGCCAGCAGGAGCAGGTAGCCGAAAATGATCGCCACCAGTACGGTGAAACTGCCCTGCAGGTTCTGCATGAAAATCTCGGGGTTGAATTCGCCCCCGGCAAAGGCCCCGCTGGCCACTGTGCCCAGCACGATCAGCCCGCCTATGGCCAGCACGACATAGCTGCCGGCCAGCGCCAGCCCGAACAGCAGGTATTGGCCCAGCAGGCTCCGCGCCCGCACGCGCACGGTCAGCGCCGCCTGCCCCAGCCGCACCGAGGAGAACATGCGGCTCAGTTCCCGGGACCGATAGTAGAGTACCAGTATCCCAATCAGCGCAGCGGCCAGCAGCAGGACCAATACGCCCTCGACACTCGGCACGCCACTCACCGGCAGGCCGCCCATGGAAGAGGCCAGGCCCAGCCCGGCCGCGCCACTCACCGCGATGGCGATATAGGTGACGTAGAAAGGCCGCGCGAGCTGCTTCCAGCTCCCGGTAAAGCCGAATTGGCGGTCGCCATACCAGCTGTGGCGATAGCGGTAGTTCCAGAGATTGGCCGCCATGAAGGGATAGGCCAGGCCCGCCGTCACCAGCACCAGCAGCGACCAGAAGAAGCGCCTGGTAGCATAGTTCCAGGCGCTGCCGCCCTGGTCGCAGCGAATCCCGCGCCACAGCGTGCGCGACAGGCGGAAATCGCGAGCGCGATAGATGGCGTAGCCCATCATGAACCACAATGCGACGCCCAGACCGCCATAGCCGACAAGCGCCGCTTCGGACGACTGGGTCGAAAGATAGAACAGCAGGCCATAGACCGGCACGAAAATGGCCAGCGCCATGAGAAAGCCCAGCAGCAGCTGGATAGCGTTGCCGGTATATTCCAGCGGATCGCCATCGATCTCGGTATTGGCCCAGTAGAAGCGCCGCTTCCAAGTGGTCAGCCAGAAGCGATAGAGGCCGATCGTGGGAATGAGCAGCGCATAGCCGCGCAGCAGCATGCCGCCCAGTTCGCCCCTCGTCCCGGTAAACCTGACCGGCACCGGCCGCTCCTGTCCCCAGACCATGATCTGCCCTCAAGCCACGTCAGGGGTTTTAGGCGAGGTGATGGGGAATGGGAAGGAGGCCCTACGGATAAAGCCTCGTGCTTGCCCACCCGTCGCCGTGCCGGGTGAACCGTACCCGGTCATGCAGGCGGAACTCGCCGTCCTTCCAGAATTCGATACTTTGGGGCACCAGCCGGAAGCCCGACCAGTGCATCGGCCGCACCACCGCATCCTCGCCCACTTCGGCGCTGATTTCGGCCACGCGGGTCAGCAGGGCCTCCCGGCTGGCCACCGGCCGCGACTGTTCGGAGGCCGACGAGGCGATCTGGCTGCCTTTGGGGCGGCTGGCGAAATAGGCGTCCGCCTCCTCGGGCGACACCACTTCCACCGGGCCGCGCATTCGCACCTGCCGGCGCAGCGACTTCCAGTGCATCACCATGGCCGCCCTGGGCTGGGCCAGCAATTGGCGGCCCTTCTCGCTCTCGAAATTGGTGAAGAAGCAGAAACCCCTGGAATCGCGGCTGTTGAGCAGCACCATGCGCACATCGGGCATGCCCTCGCCATCGACACTGGCCAGCGCCATGGCATGCGGATCGTTGGCCTCGGCCTCCTTTGCCAGCGCGAACCACTCCTCGAATACGGCAAAGGGGTCGAGGTCGGAGCGGTCGCTGTCGTCGAACAGGCGCTCGGTCAGCGTCTGGAGCATGGTGGAATCATCCCTTCGTCGCGCATAACTGGACAAGCAGTGGAGCGGTGGCCATATAGGACCTGAACATTGGGCCTAGCAACGCCCTCGACATTTTGAATGGACCAGATGCGCGATCCTTATACCGTGCTTGGGGTG
>CBIGSA010000078.1:0-12824 GCA_966192215.1 uncultured Devosia sp.
TCATCGCCGGACGACCGGCACCGAGGCGGAGCCTGCCCCATGTCGCAGCAACGTCTATCGACAACCGCACTACAGGCGGCGCTTCGGCATGGCTATCGGAACCGATTGCATCGGCATGGCTTGTTGGTAGGCTGGGGCATCTGTCGGAGACTATCAGTATGAAATGGCGCGGACGCGAGCAAAGCTCCAATATCGAGGATCGGCGGGGCCAAGGCGGCGGCCTGGGTGGATTGGGCGGCAACCCATTCGGCCGGGGCGGTGGCGGCATCCGCATTCCCACCGGCGGGCGCGGTTCGCGCGGCGGCATCGGCAGCCTGATCGGCATTGTCGTGGTGCTGGGCATCATCTGGGCCGTCACCGGCACCAATCCCATCGACATTCTCAGCGGTGGCTCGACTACCAGCAGTTCCTCGGCCAGCTCATCGAGCCAGCTCCCCACGACGGGCGAGCAATCCGAATTGCGCGATTTCGTCGGCGTCGTGGTCAAGGAGACCGAGGATCTCTGGGGCCAGGTCTTCGCGGCCTCCAACGAGGATTATCCCGAGCCGACCGTGGTGCTGTTTTCCAATGCGGTAAACACCGCCTGCGGCGCGGCCGATTCGAGCATGGGACCGTTCTACTGCCCTGGCGACCAGAAGGTTTATATCGACCTCAGCTTCTACGACCAGTTGCGCGAGCAGTTCGGCGCGCCGGGCGATTTCGCCCAGGCCTATGTGCTGGCGCATGAAGTGGGCCACCACATCCAGAACATCACCGGCGTGTTGCCCGAATTCAATCAGCGCCGCCAATCCATGAGCCAGGAACAGGCCAATGCCTATTCGGTGCGCGTGGAATTGCAGGCCGATTGCTATGCCGGCGTCTGGGCCAACTATGCCGGGCAGGAAGACCTGCTCGACAATGGCGATATCGAGGAAGCGCTGAACGCCGCCAACCAGATCGGCGACGATACGCTGCAGAAGCGCATGCAGGGCTTCGCCGTGCCCAAGACCTTCAATCACGGTACTTCGGCGCAGCGCAAGACCTGGTTCGAGCGCGGCTATACGTCGGGCAATCCAGGCGATTGCGACACCTTCTCGGGGAATGTGTGACCGTCCTTAACCTCTCCCCCGAAGGGAGAGGTTAAGAGGGCTCCCTGCACCACATTTATCCCCGTTGCCTGATAGCACGCTATGCTTGCCGGCCAGTGTGGGCAGCTAGAGGGGATGTTCCATCCACAGATTGGGCTCGAGGCAGATGCCTGTATCGGCAGCCAGGTCGATGTCGAGCGGCGCAAGCGCGCCCGGAATGGCATAGCGGGCGCTGGCAGGAAAGCGCATCCCGGTCCAGCGCTGCCACTGTTCCAGCGTGCCGGTAATGGTCTGCGACGCCATGGCCGGGCCGATGATAGTGGCACCCATGGCCTCATGCGTGCGCAGCCAGGGATCGAACGGCGTGCCGTCCGCGCGGCGCCAGGCGCAGTAGGTGGCAAAGTCCTGCAGCGGATAGGCCGCCTTCAGCGTGGGCCGGACCGGGGCCACCATGCTGACAAGGCCGGCGGCGCGGGCCGGCGGCTTCATGGCCTCGAGCAGGCGCTGAGCCAGGCCCGTGCCGCGCTGCTCCGGTCGGATTGCCACCGACAGGGCCGAGAGGGCATTGACCGGGCTGCCGGCACGCGCCGCCAGCACGCCCTGCTCCAGCACCCAGTCCCAGCCGGTATCGGGCAGGGCCTCGCCCCGCGGGAAGGGTACGCTATTGGCCAGGCCCACGACGGCGCCGCTCGCCTCGTCAACGGCGATGGTCTGATGGTTCGCCAATTGCCCCTGGTAGAGCGAAGGCCAATAGGCGCGCAAAGCCGCCGTGCTCAGCCAGGCCGGCCACAACTCGCCGCCCATGGCTTCTGCCGCAGCGACGAGGTCTGGGCGATCCGCCGCCGAAAACAGTGCGACGGCCATGGCTTACGCCGCGGCGACGGGGTGCTCTGGCAGCTCTGCCATGCCCTTCTGCTTACGGACATGGTTGAGGAAGCGCGTGAACAGATAATGGCTGTCGCGCGGGCCGGGGCTGGCCTCGGGGTGATACTGCACCGAGAAGATCGGCTTGCCCTCGACGCTGAGGCCGGCATTGGAGCCGTCGAACAGCGAAATATGGGTCTCGGTGACACCGGCGGGCAGGCTCGCCTTGTCCACAGCAAAGCCGTGATTCATCGAGGTGATTTCCACCTTGCCGGTGGTCAGATCCTTGACCGGATGGTTGGCGCCGTGGTGACCCTGATGCATCTTGGACGTGGTGCCGCCCAAAGCCAGGCCGAGCAACTGATGGCCGAGGCAGATGCCGAAGACCGGCTTGCCGGTCTCCATCAGCTTCTGGATGGTCGGAACGGCATATTTGCCGGTCGCGGCCGGGTCGCCGGGGCCATTGGAGAGAAAAATGCCATCGGGATTGTGCGACAGCACATCGGCGGCCGTGGCCGTTGCCGGGACCACGGTCACCTTGGCGCCCTGGTCGGCCAGGCACCGCAGAATATTGCGCTTGGCGCCATAGTCGATGGCGACGATGTGGAAGTCGGCCTTCTCGAGCTTGCCGTAACCCTTGTTCCATTCCCAGCCGGTCTGGTCCCAGTGATAGGTCTGGGCCGTGGTGACTTCCTTGGCGAGGTCGAGGCCTTCAAGGCCTGGGAAGGCGTTGAGCTCGGCCTTGATCGAGCCTTCATCGAACATGCCGGTCGGTTCATGAGCGATGACGCCATTGGGCATGCCATGCTCGCGGATCTGCGCGGTCAAGGCCCGGGTGTCGATGCCGGCAATGCCGACAATGTTGCGCTTCTTGAGCCAGGCATCGAGCTTTTCGGCGGCGCGATAGTTGGACGGGTTGGTGATGTCGGCCTTGAGCACGACACCGCGGACACCGGAGAGTGCGGCCATGTTGACCGTCTCGATATCCTCGTCATTGGTGCCGACATTGCCGATATGGGGGAAGGTGAAGGTGACGATCTGCCCCGCATAGGAGGGGTCGGTCAGTACTTCCTGGTAGCCTGTCATCGCCGTGTTGAAGCACACTTCGCCGGCCGCGTGACCAATCGCCCCGATGCCGCGGCCTTCCAGGCGCGTACCGTCTGCAAGGATCAGAAGGGCGGTCGCGGGGGATTGCTGCCAGCCGGTCACGGTGGGCCTCCAAGGGTTGAGCGATGTTGGTTGAGGCCTCGTATTAGAAGCCCGGAAGCGGCAGCGCAAGTGGCGCGGCTGCCTTATTGTGCCTATATGGGGCCCACAAAACGCATAGCAAGAGGAGTTCCGGACCATGCGCGAACAGTTCAGCGAAGGACTCAAGACGGCGCTCAAGGCCCGCGATATCAGGCGCACCGCGACGCTGCGCGCCATTACCGCGGCGATCAAGGACAAGGACATCGCCATCCGCCAGGAAAATCGCGGGCCGGCCACCAATGAGGAAATCCTCGCCATCGTGCAAAAGATGGTGAAGCAGCGCGAGGAGAGCTTTGCCATCTATGCCCAGGCCGGCCGCGCCGACCTCGCCACGGTGGAAAAGGAAGAGATCGACATCCTCAACGAGTTCCTGCCCAAGGGGCTGACGGACGAAGAGGTCGAAGCAGCCATCCGGGCAGCGATTGCCACGACCGGGGCCGAGGGCGCCAAGGACATGGGCAAGGTCATCGCCCAGCTCAAGGCCGACTATCCTGGCCGAATCGATTTCGGCAAGGCCAGCGGCAAGGTGCGGGCGGCTTTGGCCGGCTAGGCGATGAGGCGCAGGGGCGCGGCCGTGACGCGGTTGCGGCCGTTATCCTTGGCGCGATAGAGCGCGGAATCGGCGCGGTTGAGTACCGAGGAGAAGGACTCGTCGGTCCCGCTCGTCGCCACGCCGACGCTGACGGTGGAGCTGATGCTTTCCGCCAGCAGCCGCACCGCCACCTGCTCGAAATTGGCGCGAATCCGCTCGGCGACGGCCTTGGCGCGGTCGACCGGCATGGGCTGCAGCACGGCGCAGAATTCCTCCCCGCCGATGCGGGCCACGCTATCATCCTTGCCGAGATTGCTGCGCAGGACGGTGGCGAAGTGCTGGATCACCGCGTCGCCCGCGGCATGGCCCTGGCGGTCGTTGATCTGCTTGAAGTGGTCGATGTCGAACATCAGTACCGCCGTGCTGACCGGCAGTTCGGCGCTGCCGAAGCGGTCGAACAGGGCGCGGCGGTTGAGCAGGCCGGTCAGTGGGTCGGTCCGCGCTTCGAGGCGATGTCGCCGCGTGGCGCGCGACTGGTTCAGTGTCAGCGACAGGGCGCCGATGCCGGTGAGGCCGACAATGGCCATGATGGAATTGAACGCCTCGGCCCAGTTGCTGGGCGGTGCCGTCAGCACCCACTGGCCACCGGCAATCAGCAGGGCAGCGCAAGCCAGGAAGGATATGCCGGTCAGGACGAACAGGAATGCCCCGGATACCAGGGGCACGGGCGATTCCGCGCGGCCCGCCCAATATTGATAGCCGCACAGGGTCATATAAGCGGCGCAGGAAAGGTTGAGCGCGATCGTACCCACGCCCGAAAAACCGAACAGGAAGGGCAGCGTCGTCGCCAGCATGGTTACGACCCAGAGCAGCGCCGCCGGAAGCAGGCGAACGCTACCGATGCGAAACTGGCGGGTGCCAACGTGAATCAGCGCTACGCCGGAAATCAGCGCTGCAAAGGATGCGAGCTGCACGCCGGTATCGTAGCTGCCACTGCGCAGGCCAAGCGCGGCCAGGGCCACGACGACGAAGGCCATGCCGGCGGCCCAGGAGATCAGATAGCCGTCCTGCCGTGCGTTCAGCCAGCTGAGCAGCAGCGTCAGCATCAGCGCCCCGCTCGAAAAGGCGATGGCGATCATCAATGTGCCGTTGTCGATCATGGAACGTCCGCGGGGCTATTGCCGCCAATATGGTGGGGCTTACAGAAAGAAGTACTCTCGCGTCGGCATAGAGAGCGGACTTGGTCACCAAATCGTTATTTTTTGGAAGCGTTTAGTGGGTCAAGCGACCAGGCGCGGCAAAGGGGCGCAAACCCGGTTACGACCGGCGGCCTTGGCGGAGTACAGCGCCTCGTCGGCGCGTTTCAGCACCTGCTCGAAGGGTTCGCCGCTGCCGCCGGCGATCGCGACGCCGGCACTGAGTGTCGCCTCGGCGATGCCGCTTTCGGTGGAAATGCGCACGGCCTCGAAACTGGCACGCAGGCGCTCGGCAACACCGGCGGCCGAACGTTCGGTCAGGTCGCGCAGGACGATGCAGAATTCCTCGCCGCCGAGCCGGGCGGCAATGTCGCCGTGGCGCAGATCGGCCTCTATCAGCCGGGCAAAGCCTTCCAGCACGGAATCGCCTGCCGCATGACCCAGCCGGTCGTTGATCGACTTGAAATGATCGAGATCGAACATGATCACGGCCGCGCCCGGGTCGAGCTGGCGGGCGCGCATGGTGTCGAACAGAGCCCGCCGGTTGAGCAGGCCGGTGAGCGCATCGGTCATGGCCTCGCGCCGGTGGTGGCGAGCCGAGCGCGACTGGTTGAGGGTCAGCGAGATGGCGCCGATGCCCGTTATGCCGACGATCAGCACGATGGCATTTATGTCCTCGGCCCAGTTCTCCGGCCGCGCCGTCAGCACCCAGCGCTGCTCGAACAGCAATACGAGGGCGCAGAGCACGAAGGTCACCGACGAAACGGCATAGAGCGCCGCATTGGCCACCATGGGCAGGCGGGACTCGGCGCGTCCGGACCAGTATTCGTAGGCGGACAAGGCCATCAGCAGGGCCATGCCGAGATTGGCGAATATGGTGCCGATGCCCGAAATGCCCGCCAGGAAGGCCACGCCGGTCAGGGCAATCAAACCGAAGCCCATGATGGCGACAGCGACCAGCGGCATGGCGCTGCCACGGAATTGCAAGGCGCCGGCATGGATGGAGGCGAAGCCGGCCAGCGTCAGCGCATAGGAAGCGAATTGCTGGGTGGGGCTGTAATTCTGCCCGATCATACCGAAAGCGATGACGCCTGCAACCACGAGCATCAGGCCGATCGACCAGCTCAGCAGATAGGTGTCACGGCGCGCGCTGAGCCAGCCCACGAACAGGGTAATGGTGAGGGCCGCTGAGGAGAAGGCGATGGCAGTGAGCAGGGACAGTTGATCGAGGGGCATGGCCATTCCGGTGGAGTCGTTGCACAACTCCGCAAGCCGCCATTCTACCCCCGGTCCGGAGCACCGCCGATCACGCTTCCGGGTTTGGTATCCAAATTCTTATTCGGCCGCCGCTGCCCCGGCCAGTTGCGGCTGAGTGATCCCGCTGCGGCGTTCCCACACATAGGAGAGCACGGCGATGCCGAGGGCCAGGACCAGGGCCACCGTGCCGATAAGGGGCAGGTTGCGATAGCCGAAGCCGGCTTCGAGCAGGGTGGCGCCCAATACGGCGCCGATGGCGATGCCGATATTGAAACAGGATGGGATAAGCGCCGATGCCAAGTTGGGCGCATCGGCCGCCCAGGCGAGGATGCGCGACTGCAGGGGCGAACCGAAGGCGAAATTGACACCGCCCCAGAACAGCACCGCGACTGTCATGATCCACGGATTGGGGCTGACAAGATAGACAATGGTGAAGGCCAGCGCCTGGGTGGCGAGAATGCCGATCAGCGACGGCATCAGCTTCCAGTCGGCCAGCCGCCCGCCAATGAAGACGCCAATGGTCGAGCCGACCCCGTAGAGCAGCAGCATCCAGGGCAGGATGGTCGTGTCGATGCCGGTGACTTCGAGCAGCAGGGGGGCAATATAGGTGAAGAGGCTGTATTGGCCGATCATCGTCAGGATGGCGATGGCCAGGGACGTGACGATCTGCTGGCGGCCAAGCGTCCGGAACTCGCGCAGGAAACTGCCGCCGGTGGCCGCCTCGCCGGCCCGCGCGGGCAGGAAGATGGCAATGGCGGCGGTGGAGAACAGGCCGAGTGCACCGACTGCCCAGAAGGTAGTGCGCCACCCTAGCGCATTGCCGATGGCCGTGCCGCCGGGGACGCCCAGGATATTGGAGACAGTCAGGCCCGACAGGATGAGCGCCACGGCAAAGCCGCGCTTGTCGGCGGGCACAAGATTGACCGCAACGATCGCCGCGATGCCGAAATAGGTGCCGTGCACGACTGAGACGA
This sequence comes from uncultured Devosia sp., assembly GCA_966192215.1. GTDB lineage: Bacteria > Pseudomonadota > Alphaproteobacteria > Rhizobiales > Devosiaceae > Devosia. Next base: position 7,139 of record CBIGSA010000078.1, read on the forward strand.
GCACGCGAGCCGCCAGCAAAAGTTCGAAATTGGGCGCAAGGGCGCAGAGCACCTGGCCCAGGGTGAAGATGCCGCCGAGCAGTATGATCAGCGTCTTGCGCGACAGCTTCTTGGTCGCCACGGCCAGCAGTGGCCCGCCGACAGCAATGCCGGCGGCATACGCCGTGACCAGGTAGCCGGCGACCGGGACCGAAACGCCAAGGCCAAGGGCCACATCGGGCAAGACGCCGGCAATGACGAACTCGGCCGTGCCGAAGGCAAAGGCGGCCAGAAACAGGGCAATGAGCGGGAGCGACATGAATCAAACCGCCAGGGGCGGGCCTCGATTGAAGCGGTCTCAAACCATGGTCGCGGATTGATCGCAATCAACAAATTGCCAGGAGCGCTATAGATAATCTTAAATAGCGGCCGCTTGGCAGCGCTGCTGGCTGCGCTAAACTGCTGTCGGGGCAGGCGGCGAGTCCCCATGGAGGCAAGAATGACGGTTTCTGCAGAAACGAAAAGACGGTTTGCACTGGCAACGGCCCTGCGTGGCGCCTTGATGCTACTGGCGGGGCTCTACGCCATCATCTGGCCGACAGAGGCACTGACGGTGTTGGTGCTGGCGGGCGGCATCCTGCTGATCGTCGATGGGGCGCTGGGGCTGTGGAGCCTCACCTTCGGCGGGGGCAAGAGCGGCAATTACTGGTTCGACGTCGTCTCCAATGCCCTGTCGCTTATCCTGGGCGTGCTGATCCTCATCAGCCCGCTGCTGGCGACCATATTTACGGTGACATTCCTCTCTACGCTGGTCGGTATTGCCGCGCTGGTGGTGGGTATCATGCAGATTTGGGTCGTGGTCCGCGAGCGAGAAAGCTATGCCCGGATCTGGCCGGTCGTGCTGTCGGGTGTGTCCTATATCCTGCTAGGTCTGGTCTTCCTGTTCTTCCCGCTGCTCAGCGCTTCGATCGGCGTCATTTTCGGTGGCGTGCTGCTGGTGATCTTCGCCTTCGGCCTGTTCGGCTGGGCCTGGCGGCTCTATCAGCGCAGCAAGGCGGCCTAGCGGTAAATCACGGCAATGCCGGCAACGGCATCGTCCTGCCGGTAGATGGTGACATCTGCCGGCACGGTCAGTTCGATATTGCCATAGGCATCCCAACGCGGATCGAGGTCGGCTTCGGCGCCGATCGAGACGAAGCTGGCGGCGTCGAAGGGCACTTCTTCACCCGAAGGCACCAGGGCGGCCTGGATATTGGGCCCGGTATCGCCGCAGGCGCGGGAGAATGTCACGAGGTCGAACTCGCCACTGGGCGCTGTGAGGCGTTCCTGTTCGGTGACAGTGCATTCCGGAACGAGGCTGTTCACGAACCACAGCGTCATGCCGATGATAAGCGCTGGACCGGCGGTCAGTGCGAGCAGCACGGGCAGGGGCATCCGGGCGGAACGGGACATGGGTGTGGATAAGTTCCTTGTTCGTGACTTGAAGGTTGGGAATGCCCTGGGCTCGGCGTGAATTGGTTACGAAAGGGGTCTGTTCGCCACCTATCGATAGCGGCCCGTTGCGCCGATGCTTGTCTCGATCTCGGCCTCCAGTTGTGGGTGCTCGGCCAGGGCCGATGAGATGAGCGATACGTTGGTCTTGTCGATGGCTTCTGCAATCTGGTGTGCATGACGTCGGTAGTCGTCGGGCGAGCACTGCTGCTTCAGCAAGGGAAGGAGTTCTTGAAGCCTGGCTCCGTTCTCGAACGCCGTTCTCACCATAAGGCGAGCGAGGTCAATATCCATGGGTGTGTCTCCGTGCTTATCGACCCAGACAGCGGTTCAGACATTTATGATAGTCCCATAAGTTGAAGTCGCTACCGACAGGTTGACGCCTTTCAAGAAGAGGGTAGCAGAGATCAACACAACTTGAGTATCGCTCAGAAAATGCTGCTAGGCGCAAACGTTGGGCTGCGGCGACGATTTTGTCAGTGTCGTCAAGATAACGATTGCTGCTCCACCAGCCACTCTGCGGAGTGCCATCGCGACGACGTGGTTGGCTTGGATTATAGCCGGCCTTTAGGGCGCGGCGTAGATCACCAGTGATTTTGGTGAGGCGGTTTTCGATCGCTGCTAACCGCACTTGGGCTGCTGCGCGCTTTAAGTTGTCGATCGGGTTGGCTGTATCGTCGTTCATTGAAGTCATCCTTCATTCCGACGAAGTTTCACACCGTTTTGGGTCACGGGGATAAGTCGGTTCCGGCGGGTGACTTCTGGACAGGCAGGGCCTACTTAGGGATATGCGCTTTTCCGATCAGTTTCTCGATGAAATCCGCCAACGCCTGCCGATCACGCAGGTGGTGGGCGAGCATGTCATGTGGGACAAGCGCAAGAGCCAGCCGGGCAAGGGCGACATGTGGGCCTGCTGCCCGTTCCACGGTGAAAAAAGCCCCAGCTTTCATGCCGATGACCGGCGCGGCATCTACCACTGCTTCGGCTGCGGGGTCTCGGGCGATCATTTCCGCTTCCTGACCGAAAAGGCAGGCATGAGCTTTCCCGAGGCGGTGGAGAAGCTCGCCGCCATGGCAGGCATACCGATGCCGGCGCGCGACGAACGGGCCGAGAAGCGCGAGGCCGAACGCAAGAGCCTGATCGATGTCATGGAACTGGCGACGAAATATTTCGAGGCCGCGCTGAGCCACAATATCGGGGCGCGGGCGCGCGGATACCTGCTCGAGCGTGGGGTCTCGGCCCAGAGCCAGGCGCGGTTCCGCATCGGCTTTGCGCCGGACAGCCGCAACGGGCTCAAGGAGCATCTGGCGGCCAATGGCGTTTCGGCGCAGGACATGATCGATACCGGGCTGGTGACGACCCGTGAGGGCGATCCACTGCCCTATGACCGCTTCCGCAACCGCGTGATGTTCCCGATCACGGATTTCCGCGGCCGGGTCATAGCCTTTGGCGGGCGCGCCATGTCGTCCGACGTGCCGGCGAAATATCTCAATTCCCCGGAAACCGAGCTCTTCCACAAGCGGCAGACGCTTTACAACGGGCAGACCGCGCGCCAGGCGGCGCGCGACGGCAGCACTGTCATCGTGGTGGAGGGCTATCTCGATGTGATCGCCGCCGTGGCAGCCGGGTTCGAGGGCACGGTCGCCCCGCTGGGGACCGCGCTGACCGAGGAACATCTGCAATTGCTCTGGCGGATGACCGATTCCCCGGTGCTCTGCTTCGATGGCGACAAGGCGGGGCTCAAGGCGGCGGAGCGGGCGGCGGACCTTGTGATGCCGCATCTGAAACCTGGCTTTACCGTGCGCATCGCCACCCTGCCCGAGGGGCAGGACCCCGACGACCTGATCAAGGCGCAGGGCAGGGCGGCCTTCGCCGATGTGCTCGACCGGGCAAGAAGCCTGTCGGACGTGATCTGGAGCATGGAAACGGGCGGACTGGTGCCTGAGACGCCGGAAGCCCGGGCTGCTTTGCAGGCGCGGCTGCGCGAGCGCGCCAATTCCATCCAGGATGGCTCGGTGCGTTTCCACTATGCGCAGGCGTTCGACGAGAAGCTACGGGCCTTCTTCGCGCCGGTGCGGCAGAGCCGTTTCGAGCCGCGCAGCGGGCAGCAGCGCTATGGCCAGAGCGGGGCTTATGGCTATCCGCGGGGCGGTACGCCGCGGCTGGTCGTCTCCGATACCCTGCGCAATTCGCGGCTGCTCAAGCCCGGCGCCATGGTGGAGGCGACCCCGCGCGAGGCGGCGATCATCCTGAGCCTGGTCAACCATCCGGCGCTGGTCGAGGACAAGTTCGAGGCGCTGGCTACACTCGATTTCGAGACGCCCACGGCGCAGAAGGTGATGAGCGAAATCCTGAACCTCGTGGTGCGGCACCACGACATTTCGGCCGATGACCTCAAGAGCGCCCTGGGTGTCCGTGGGCATGGGCCAGCGCTGGACAAGATGAGTGATCTCTTGGCCCGGCAGGGCGTGTGGCAGATTGCCTCGGAAATCGCCCTGGTCGATGCCGAGACCGGATTGAGTCACGCACTGGCCTTGCATAACAAGAAAGTTCAGCTAAATAGGGAACTCAAGGCAGCCGAAGCGGCGCTGGGCGAAGACCCGAGCGAAGAAACCTTTGAAAGGCTGCGGGACATCAAGAACCAGATTACCACTGTCGATGGCACAGAGGCATTGATCGAAGGATTTGGTTCGTTATCGGGACGCGCGACACGCAGCTTTTAGGGGATGACTCTAAAAGGCCGCGAGTACGCGCGATTTTGCATATGGCGATATGTGAAGTCATCCGAGGCGAACCGAGGTCGCAGACCGGGCGTTAACGCCTGAGTGACCAAACCTTTACCTTGCCTTGAGGTGTCACCACTTAAGCCTTACCCGGACCCGGGCGCTCACGGGTTCCGACGGAGTACCAGATGGCCACCAAGGCAGCACCCAAGACCACCAAGGACACCGAGAAGCCGGAAGCCGGCGCCCCCGAGGCGACGAACGATTCCCCGCTGCTCGACCTTTCCGACGCCGCGGTAAAGAAGCTCATCAAGGTCGCCAAGAAGCGTGGCTATGTGACCTATGAAGAGCTCAACGCGGTGATGCCCTCGGACGAAGTGTCGTCCGAGCAGATCGAGGATTTCATGTCCATGTTCTCCGACATGGGCATCAATGTCGTTGATGAAGACGAGGTCGAAGAGACCGAAGTCGAGAAGGAAGACGACGACCAGGGCCAGGAAGTGGCCCCGGCCAGCGGCACGGCCGTTTCCGCCACCTCGAACACCAAGGCCGGGTCGGACCGCACGGACGATCCGGTGCGCATGTATCTGCGCGAAATGGGCTCGGTGGAACTGCTGAGCCGCGAGGGCGAAATCGCCATCGCCAAGCGCATCGAAGCCGGCCGCGAGACCATGATCGAGGGTCTGTGCGAGAGCCCGCTAACCTTCCAGGCCATCATCATCTGGCGCGAGCAGCTTGCCCAGGGCGAGATTCTGCTGCGCGACATCATCGACCTCGAAGCTACCTATGCCGGCCCTGATGCCAAGCAGGCCGCACCGTCGCCGGACCTGGTGAGCCTCAACGCTGCGCCCAAGATGGAAACGGTGGTTGAGAAGCCCAAGGCGGCGCCTGCCCCTAAGCGCGCCTCGTCAGGCGACGATGACGATGACTATGTGCCCGAGGAGCCGCAGGCCCCGCAGGACCCTGTCGAGGAAGAAGACGACGAGTTCGAAAACGCCCTGTCGCTGTCGGCCATGGAAGCCGAGCTCAAGCCGCAGGTGGTGGAAACGTTCGACCGCATCGCCAATGCCTATGGGCAGATGCGCGAAATGCAGGACAGGCACGCCGAGGATCGTTCGGCCTCGGTGTCCGACGCCGACACCAAGAAGCTCGAAGTGCTGCGTGGCGAGGTCATTGCCGACGTCAAGTCGCTGTCGCTCAATGCCAGCCGTATCGAAAGCCTGGTCGAGCAGCTCTATGACATCAACAAGCGCCTGGTGAAGCTGGAAGGGCGCCTGTTGCGCCTGGCCGAGAGCTATGGCGTCAAGCGCGAGAAGTTCCTCGAAAGCTATTACGGCCAGGAAGTGAACCCGGCCTGGGAAGCCGGCCTTGCCGATTTCGAGGGCAAGGGCTGGGCTGAATTCGCCAAGCGCGAAGCCGACACGATCCGCGAAATCCGGGGCGACGTGGCGACCTTGGCCACCGAAACCGGCCTCAACATCGCCGAATATCGT